>MERZ01000079.1 GCA_001770785.1 Burkholderiales bacterium RIFCSPHIGHO2_12_FULL_61_11 | reverse complement strand
GCGGGCTGACGTTTGCAGCGCTGTGCGGTGAACTGCTGGCGGCCAGGCTGCACGCCGAACCCTTGCCGATGGCGCGGCGGCTGGCAAATGCGCTACTGCCGCGGTAAACCGCGCCCATACCGGCTGGACGGGGACAGGGGAACCCTCACCCCTGTCCTCTCCCAGAGGGGGAGAGGAAGTAATAACTGGGCCGATCAAGCCAAGATTTGATCGCGCACAAGCATCTTCTACTTCATGGCATCGGCCGGCCGGCGCGCCTTGACATAAGCATCGCTGGGCATATAGGCCTTGCCGTCGGCATAGCGCCACTGCACCATGGTGCCCTTCTGGCCACGCAAATCTAGCTTGCCGACGTAGGCGCCCATGGTGGATTGGTGGTCTATGGCGCGGAATTCAGCCGGGCCAAACGGCGTGGAGAACTTCAGGCCGCGCAGCGCCGTCACCAGCTTTTCGTTGTCGGTGGAGTTGGCTTTCTTGATGGCGGCAAAAATGGCCTGCATGGTGGCGTAGCCCACCACCGAGCCGACCTTTGGATATTCATTGAAGCGGCGGTAGTAGTTGGCGGCAAAACCGGCGTGCTCCTGCGAGTCGATCTGGTCCCAGGGGTAGCCGGTGACGATCCAGCCCCTGGGCGTTTCATCTTTCAGCACATCGAGGTATTCGGGCTCGCCCGACAGCAGCGACACCACGGGCGTCTTGGGGAAAACGCCGCGCTGGTTGCCTTCGCGCACCAGCTTGGCCAGGTCAGCGCCAAAGGTCACGTTGAAGATCGCGTCAGGTTTGCCCTGCATGATGGCCTGCAGCGTGGTGCCGGCCTCCAGCTTGCCCAGCGCCGGCCACTGTTCGGCGACAAACTCCACATCGGGTCGCCTGGCCTTGAGGAGCTCCTTGAAGCTGGCGACCGCGCTCTGGCCGTATTCGTAATTTGGCGCAATCGTGGCCCAGCGCTTGGCGGGAAGCTTGGCCGCCTCCTCCACCAGCATGGCCGCCTGCATGTAGGTGCTGGGGCGCAGGCGGAAGGTGTAGCGATTGCCTTTGTCCCAAACGATGGCATCGGTTAGCGGCTCGCTGGCGATATAGACCCGCTTGTTTTTCTGCGCGTGATCAGCCAAGGCCAGTCCCACGTTGGACAAAAAGCCGCCGGCCAGCACATCGACTTTTTCCTTGGACGTCAGTTCAATGGCGTGGCGCAGCGCTTCTTCGGGTTTGCCGGCGTCATCGCGCGCAATGACTTCAACCTTGCGTCCCAGCAGGCCACCGGCCACATTGATTTCTTCCACGGCGAGCTGCCAGCCCTGGCGGTAAGGCAGCGTGAACTGCGGAATGGTCGAATAGCTGTTGATTTCACCGATTTTGATCGGTGGTTTTGCGGCAGCCTGCGCCCAAGCCACGCCAGGGGCGCTCATTGCAGCCGCCAGCATGATGCCGCCCAGCAGGGCAGATTTCGTAAATTTCACGGTTTCCTCCAAAAGTGGGCAATTCGGTTCATCAAGTCAGCTCGCGCACGGTCGGCCTGTAACTCCAAGTCGTAGAGTTTAAGCAGCCTGCGCTCTTGCAATACCCAACACACTGAAAAACTCGAACGACGGCAGAAAATAAGCTTATTCGCATAAGAGTAGAACAAATGTGTAGTTTGGTTTCATAAGCGGCAGCGTTACATTTTTGGGCTTATGCATGAATTGGCTTTTATATTTGCCGGATTTGCCGTTGGCCTCGTGGTGGGGCTGACGGGTGTCGGTGGCGGCTCGCTGATGACGCCGATACTGATCTTCGTCTTTGGCGTCAAACCCCATCTGGCCATTGGCACCGACCTGCTGTTTGCGGCTTTCACCAAAATGGGCGGCACTTTCGGCCTGGTGCGTGCCCGCGTGGTGGACTGGCGCATTGTGGGCCAGGTTGCCGCGGGCAGCCTCCCGGCGTCGCTGATCACCCTGTACGTGCTGCAGCGCCTCGGGCCAGCCAACCCGGCCACCCAGAGCATCATGACCACGACGCTGGGCCTGACGCTGCTGCTGACAGCTATTGCCACCTTCTATAAAGTGGTGCGTGGCAAGGCCATGCCCACCCGCATTGCGCCCGAATTGCTGGACCAGGCCACGCGCGCGCGCCATTGGGCGCAGCCGGTGCTGTTTGGCGCAGTCATTGGTGCCCTGGTCACCCTGACCTCGGTCGGTGCCGGTGCCATTGGCGTGATTGTGCTGATGCTGCTGTACCCCGCGCTGCCGCTGCCGCGGATTGTGGCCGCCGACATTGCCCATGCGGTTCCCCTCACCTTGGTGGCGGGCCTGGGACACGCCTCGATCGGTTCGGTGGACTGGCCCTTGCTGGCCATGTTGTTGACCGGATCACTCCCTGGCATCTGGCTGGGCTCGCACCTGATGCGTAAAATGCCCGACCGCGTCATTCGCTCCCTGCTGTCCGCGCTGCTGGCTTATGCCGGTGTCAAGCTTATTTCGATCTAAGCCCCGCCGTTTTCTTTGATTTCCCCTCCGACCGCTACCGCCATGTACCAATACACCGAATTTGACCGCCAGTTTGTGAAGGCCCGGGCCAGCCAGTACCGTGACCAGCTCAAACGCTGGCAGTCGGGCCAGTTGTCTGAAGACGACTTTCGCCCCCTGCGTCTGCAAAACGGCTGGTATGTGCAGCGCTATGCGCCGATGCTGCGGGTGGCCGTTCCCTACGGCGAACTCTCCAGCGCCCAGCTGCGCGTGCTGGCCCAAATTGCGCGTGAGTTTGACCAGCCCAACGCAGCGTTGTTTGAAAGCGCCCAAGCCAGCCAGGACCAGCTCGGCGCCATCCCCCTGAAAAACGGCCAATCCGTGCATTCAAAACTAAGCAGCGGCTACGCCCACTTCACCACCCGCACCAACGTGCAGTACAACTGGATCCCACTCGACAAATCGGCCGACGTGATGGACTTGCTGGCCAGCGTCAACATGCACGGCATTCAAACCAGCGGCAACTGCATTCGCAATATCACCAGCGATGAGCGCGCCGGTATTGCCGTTGACGAGATCGCCGACCCGCGGCCGTTTGCCGAGATCATGCGGCAATGGAGCACCTTGCATCCTGAATTCGCCTTTTTGCCCCGCAAGTTCAAAATTGCCATCACCGGCGCGCGGGAAGACCGAGCCGCCACCGCCTGGCATGACGTGGGCTTGCACCTGATCAAAAACGCCGACGACCAGCTCGGTTTCAAGGTGATGGTGGGCGGCGGCATGGGCCGAACACCCATCATCGCCAGCACCCTGCGCGAGTTTTTGCCGTGGCAGCAGATTCTCAATTACCTGGAAGCCATCGTGCGGTCCTACAACCGCTTTGGCCGCCGCGACAACATGTACAAGGCGCGCATCAAGATTCTGGTCAAAGCCGAAGGCCAGGCCTTCATCGACCAGGTGGAGGCCGAATTCAAGGATATTCTGGAACTCGATGGCGCACCGCACACCATCACGCAAGCCGAGCTTGACCGTGTCTCCAGCTCGTTTGTAGCACCTGACACGGGCAAGCAGCGCAGCGCCAGCGCGCAACAGCCAGTAGCCAGTGGCGACCTGGAGTTTTCACGCTGGCTGCAGCAAAACGTGGCAGCGCACAAGAACTCCGAGCTGCGCATCGTCACGCTGTCCTTCAAGCGCCTGGGCCAGGCACCCGGCGATGCAACAGCCGATCAGCTCGACCTGGCCGCCAAGCTGGCTGACCAGTTCAGCGCGGGGGAAGCTCGGGTCACGCACGACCAGAACCTGGTGCTGCCCTGGGTTCATTTCGAGCAGCTGTCCGAGCTCTGGCAAGTCGCCCGCAAGGCCGGCTTTGCCCGCCCCAATATTCGCCTGCTGACCGACATGATTGCCTGCCCCGGCGGCGATCTGTGCTCGCTGGCCAATGCCCGCTCGCTGCCGATCGCCCAAGCCATCATGGCCCGCTACCAGGATCTGGACGAACTGCACGACTTGGGCGAGATTGACCTGCACATCAGCGGCTGCATCAACTCCTGCGGCCACCACCACAGCGGCCACATCGGCATTCTGGGGGTCGACAAGGACGGCAAGGAGTGGTACCAGATCACGCTGGGCGGCTCGGACGGCTCCACGCTCTCGGGCACGCCTGCCACGGGCAAGGTGGTCGGGCCTTCGTTTTCCGCCGCTGAGGTGCCGGAGGTGATTGAGGCCGTGCTTGACACCTACCGTGCCGAGCGCCTCGCGGTCAACGGCAAACAGGAAACCTTCATCGCCACGCTGCGCCGGGTCGGCGCCGAGCCCTTCAAAGCCGCCGCGAATGCCGTGCGTTTGGCCAAAGCCACAACCATCAAAGCCGAAGCCAGGCTCGCGGAGCAAGCCGCCTGAGCGCCTCAAATATCCTGAAATTACTATGAAACTAATCGCTGCTAAAGATTATTCCGCAGGGGCTACAGGCCTAAATGTCATTGAATTGGCGAATGACGCCGATCCGCGTGCCTTGTCGCTCGCCGGCATTGAATGCATCGTTCTGAACTTCCCCAAATTCACCGATGGCCGGGCCTTCAGCCAGGCGTTCTTGCTGAGCCGCCGCCTCGGCTTCAAAGGCGAGATACGCGCCACCGGCGATGTACTGGCGGACCAGCTCGCGCAAATGGAACGCAGCGGTTTCACCAGCGCGGTGCCGCGGGCTGACCAGGACCTGGCCGCAGCCCAGCGCGTGCTCGGCAGCTACCCGGGCTTCAGGGTGGGCCGCTACCAGGGCGATGCAGTTCAGGTCAATCCGCATTTCGCGAATTAACAAGGATCCAGCCATGAGTGCCATTTCGCTTTACGCCAAGCCATCGCCCAACTTTGCACAAAAGCTGGAGGCCAGCAAGTCCCTGCTCCAGTCCGCAGCAGCGCAGTACGCGCCGCTGACGCAGGCTTCCAGCCTGGGTGCCGAAGATATGGTCATCAGCCACCTGATCGTTGAGACGGGCATTGCGTCCAGCATTTTTGTGCTCGATACCCGCATGCTGCACGCGCAAACGCTGGCGCTCGTGGGTCGGCTGGAGGCGCACTATGGTGTGAAGGTTGACGTTTACCAGCCCGACCCGGAAGCCGCCGAAAAATTTGTGGCTGAGTTTGGTGACGACGTGATGTACAAGAGTCTGGCCTTGCGCAAGGCCTGCTGCCATTTACGCAAAATGGAACCGCTTGAGCGCGCCCTGGCCGGCAAAAACGGCTGGATTACCGGCCTGCGGCGCGAGCAGTCCAATGCCCGTGCTGAAGTTCACGATGTCGAACAGCAAAGCCTTGTCGTCAAGGGCGAAACGATCACGCGCGCCAAAATCAACCCGCTGGCCGACTGGACCTGGGGCGATGTCTGGCACTTTATTGCCCTGAATAACGTTCCCTACAACCCGCTGCATGACGAATTTTTCCCCAGCATTGGCTGCGCGCCCTGCACCCGCGCCGTCACGCTGGGTGAAGATTTTCGCTCGGGCCGCTGGTGGTGGGAGCAGGAAACAGCCAAGGAGTGCGGCCTGCATGTGGCGGCTGACGGCACGCACGAAGCCCAGGAACCGCCCGCCTTTGAGCCTCTTTCCAGTATTGTCCCTGTCAAGGAAATCCCCGCATGAACGCCCGTACCGAAGCCCCAATGCTGGCCAAACTGAGTAACGCCCATCTGGATGCACTGGAAGAAGAAACCATCTTCATCCTGCGCGAAGTGGCCGCTGCTTTCGAGCGCCCCACCCTGCTGTTTTCAGGCGGCAAGGACTCGCTGGTGATGCTCAAGTGCGCCGAGAAAGCCTTTATCGACAAGGAGCGCGGCGGCAGCATTCCCTATCCCCTGCTCATGATCGACACCGGCCACAACTTCCATGAAGTCACCGATTTCAGGGATTACCGCGCCAAACAGCTGGGTGCCCATCTGATCGTGCGAAGTGTTGAAGATTCCATGGCGCGCGGCACGGTTCGCCTGGCGCACCCCGGCGAGTCGCGCAATGTGCACCAGTCGGTAACCCTGTTGGAGGCCATCGAGGAATTCCGCTTTGACGCGCTGATCGGCGGGGCGCGGCGTGACGAGGAAAAGGCCAGAGCCAAGGAACGGATTTTTTCGCACCGCGATGCCTTCGGGCAGTGGCTACCCAAGGAACAGCGGCCTGAGCTGTGGACGCTTTTCAACACCCGGCTGCAGCCCGGCGAGCACTTTCGCGTGTTTCCGATTTCCAACTGGACCGAGCTCGACGTGTGGCAGTACATCGCGCGCGAAAATATCGAACTGCCTTCCCTGTATTACGCCCACCAGCGCCAGGTGGTCGAGCGCAAGGGCCTGCTGGTGCCCGTGACCGAACTGACACCCTTGCGCGAGGGCGAACAGGCGGTTGAAAAAACCGTGCGCTTTCGCACCGTGGGCGACGTCACCTGCACCTGCCCGGTCGAAAGCTCCGCCGAAAATGCGACCGCGGTGGTGTTGGAAACCCTGACGGTCGAAGTGAGCGAGCGCGGTGCCACGCGCATGGATGACAAGACCTCGGACGCATCGATGGAAAAACGTAAAAAAGAGGGCTATTTCTGATGAACACCGACACCCTTCAAGTCGCCAGCCCAGCCGCCCTGGCACCGGAGCAGGATACCCGCGCGGCCCTGCGCTTCGTCACCTGCGGCAGCGTGGACGATGGCAAAAGCACCCTGATTGGCCGCCTGCTGGTGGACAGCCTGGCCGTGTTGCAAGACCAGCTGGCCAGCGTGCATCGCAGCGGCAAGATAGATTTGGCGCTGTTGACCGACGGCTTGCAGGCCGAGCGCGAGCAAGGCATCACGATTGACGTGGCCTACCGCTACTTCAATACGGTCGCGCGCAAATTCATCATTGCCGACGCGCCGGGCCACGAGCAATACACCCGCAACATGGTCACCGCGGCTTCCAGTGCCGACGCCGCCGTGGTACTGGTTGACGCGACCAAACTGGCCTGGCAATCTCCTTTGCCGGAACTGCTGCCGCAAACGCGCCGGCACTCCTTGCTGGTCAACCTGCTGCGCGTGCCATCCATCGTGTTTGCCGTTAACAAGCTCGACGCCGTTGACGATCCGGCACTGGCATTTGCCCATATCAGTGGCGCTTTGAAACAGTTTGCCGATGAAGCGCAAATTCCGGTCAAAGCCATCGTTCCGGTGTCTGCCCTGATCGGTTACAACGTGGTCGATGCCAACCCGGGCTGGTGCAACTACAGCGGTCCGGGGCTGCTACAAATTCTGGAGCACTTGCCGGCCACGCCCGCCGATACATCGCTGGCATTTGCGCTGCCGGTGCAGTGGGTCGAAAAGTTTTCCTCCAGCGCCGACACGTCTCGGGGACGCCGGATTTTCTGGGGCCGAATTGCCAGTGGCGCGGTTCAACCCGGCCAGGAAATTACCGTGTTGCCGAGCGGGAAAACCGCCAAGGTCGCCCAGGTGCTGGACCTTGCACGCCAGCCCAAAGCCGTTCTGGCCGGACACAGCGCCGGGGTCATTCTGGACCGCGAGCTGGACATCTCGCGGGGCGACTGGCTGCTGGCCGCTGACGGCTTTGAGCCTCCATTGGGCGCGCGTGAGATCACCGCCACCGTCGCATGGATGGACGACGAGCCACTGGTGCCGGGGCGCCTGTATTGGGCGCTGCAAGGCCACCGCTGGGTCAAAGCGAAAATCAAGCGCATCGTGAATCAGGTCGACATCACGACACTGGTCAGCCACGAAGCGTCGCAACTGGAGGCCAATGCGATTGGCGTCGTCGAGCTGGCGCTGCTCGAACCCATTGCGGCACTGCCTTACAAGCAGTCCCGCGTCCTGGGCTCGCTGGTGCTGGTGGACACCGCCTCGCACAAAACTTCTGGCGCGGCACTGATTGTTTAAGTTAAACACACACTCCCAATGCATCTTTAATGCGATCCTGTTAACCTTGCTACCGGAAAGCACTTAAAATTTACGCTTTTCACCGATCAGCCAACACATCATGACCCACATCGTTTCCGACTCCTGCATCCGCTGCAAATACACCGACTGTGTGGATGTCTGCCCCGTGGACTGCTTCCGCGAAGGCCCCAACATGCTGGTGATTGACCCGGACGAATGCATTGACTGCGCGGTGTGCATTCCGGAGTGCCCGGTCAATGCCATCTATGCCGAGGAAGATGTGCCGTCCGATCAGTTGCAGTTCATCAAGCTCAATGCCGAATTGAGCCGTGCCTCGGGTTGGAAGAGCATCACCAAGCGCAAGGACGCGCTGCCTGATGCCGAGGAGTGGAAAGACAAGACCAGCAAGCTCAATGAATTGAAGCGCTGAAAGCCGAGCGCGTCAGAAAACCCGTCCCGAGCCGATCAATACGCCAGTCAAAAAAAAGAAAGAACATGGACCCTCAACTGAATCAAGAAGTGATCAACACCGCAGCCCGGCACGATGGCCCCATCGAAACGGATG
>MERZ01000078.1:21276-21912 GCA_001770785.1 Burkholderiales bacterium RIFCSPHIGHO2_12_FULL_61_11 | reverse complement strand
GTGGGCATGTATGGGGGGACTTGCAGGGGATTGCGGGGAAGTCGCTGCAGGAGATTGAGGGGCTGGAGTTGTCCATACTGGAAACGGCTGATTCAACATCGGCAGTACCAAAAATAATCGCTCAGTAGCGCTAGAAACCTGTTGCCCCTGAAGGGAACGAAGCCGAACGCACTCGATCTAATGCTTGTTAGTTTGAACTTGGTTCTTTTTTAGTTGAAGGAGGTGAATATCATGATGAAACTCAAGCATTGGCAGGACCCGGTTAACGCCATTTTGGGCGTAGGGGTCGTCCTCTCGCCTTGGGCGCTGGGCTTCCAGGATATGACGATGGCAATGGCCAACGCAGTCGTCATCGGGGTGGCGCTCATCGCCACCGCGCTGGGCGCTATTTTCGTGCCCCGTGCGTGGGAAGAGTGGACCGAGGTGGGGCTCGGCGTGTGGCTGATCGTGTCGCCGTGGGCACTCGGATTCAGCACACATTACCAGGCGACCATGAATGCGCTGGTCTTCGGCGTGGTGATTGCGGCGCTTGCCTTGTGGACACTGCTGACCGACAAGGACTACAGCGGCTGGTGGCGCAACTGGACGGCGCATTGACCTGCTGGCAACAGCCCGCCATGGCGGGCTGAAGCGGGT
>MERZ01000078.1:18737-21264 GCA_001770785.1 Burkholderiales bacterium RIFCSPHIGHO2_12_FULL_61_11 | reverse complement strand
GCCTGATACGCCCTACCGCAACCAGGAAGGCTCGAATGCGAGGTCGGCTTTCAGGTCAACTGCGGTTCAATCAGTTCGAACTGCTTGTCCGTGACCATCACAAACCGGCAAGCGCCGTCGGACAACTTCGCCCACAATCCGCCAATGAGCCGGTCGTCCGCCGCGTCGTTCCAGCGGTCTGCGCCCTTGTACTCCACGATCAGGGTGCTCTGGTCGTTCAACTTGCAGACGAAATCCGGGTAGAAGCGCCCGCTGGCTTTTTGCAGAAAGAACGACGCACCTTCACGCCGGGCCAGGTTGCGCACCCAGTACTGCAGCCGCCCTTTCTGGGCCTGCATGTCGAGCCACACAGCGCAGCCAAACTCTTCCTTGCTGTCAAAGTCGCCGATTCGGCTGTAGAAGTGTTTGCGGAAGGCGTGCACCCCATAGCGACCGTCGTAGTCGCGGCTGGGAGCATAAGCTTCCGGGCGAAAGTCGTAGGGGTATTGGCTGGTGACCGTCACGCGCGCGGCATGGCCATCCCCAAACAGGGTTTGCTGGTAGGCGCGCTGCGCGGCCTCGCGGCGAAGGTCGCGGATGCGCGCTTCCAGCAGGTTGCGCATCAAGAACTTCTGCAGATTGGCGCGTCCCAGGTCAAAGCCGGGCTGCACCAGCAAGTCAGACAGCCAGCCCGACACAAAGGCCAGCTTGCTCGCATGCGTGAGCGATGGCTCCGGCAGGTTGCTGCAAAGCCAGCTGGCGATCTTCACCGCGTCCCAATGCTCGGGGGTGTAGGCCAGAGCCAGGTCGCGCTGCAAGTCAGGCAGAAAATCCTGAAACATCTTGCCGCTGGCATCGTCCACGTCAATCACGCCGCCCTCTGACACCTTGAGCGCTGCGCCCAGCGCGGCCAGATTGACGGGCGTCGGCCTGGCATCCAGCGTGGACAACTCCCACGGATAGGCCAGCACTTCCGGGTCGTCGAACAATTGCAGCGCCCCCTGCACCCAGAGCGCCAGTTGCGGCACCAAAAGCGTCTTGCCTTCTTCGGCTGGCGTCGTGAAAAACTCCATGGCTGTGGTGCGGCTCTCCTGCGCGGCCTTCTCGATCGTGGCAATAGCCAGCGGCGTGCTCACCGTCAGCTTGAGCGCCTCGGTTTCATCCAGGGTCAGCGGCGCGCGCAGCGTCAGCGTGCTGGTCTTCTTGTCAAAGTCCACCTTGTCATCGAGCGTTGCCCGCAGGTCCTTGGGCGCCGCCTTCATGTCGGGCTTCTCGTGCAGCGTGACCACCACCGGCCGCATGATGACGCGGCTGCCCAGGCCTTCCAGGTCGAACTTCTGCTGCTCCTGCCGGGCCGCAATCACAAACTCGGCCACATCCTTGCGGTCGAACCCCGCGCCTTGCACCAGCCGGTCGCGCAGCGCGCTGGCGGTCTCGGCAAAGCTGCGCGACACCACCAGCGCGTAAGACTGGTTTAGCTCCTTCGCCGCCCGGTGCGCGGCACCCGGCTGGCGCAGCACGCGCCCCAGCAACTGCTCCACCGCAGTCGCCGAATGCAGTGATGCCATGCTGACCAGAATGTAGGCAAACGGGCAGTCCCAGCCCTCGGCCAGCGCCTTTTGCGTGATGACAAACTTCACCGGGCAGGCCGGGTCGCTGATGCCCTGCTTGTAGTCGGCATCCACTTTTTCCAGACCTTTTTCCTCGCCCGTGGCCACCACAATTTCCTCGGCCGGAATGCCGTGGTTGCTCATCAACTCTGCGCGAACGCGGTCAAAGTCCAGCGTGTCCTGGCCCGCGCGGCGCGGCTCGGACTGAATCAGCACGATGGGCCGCAGGTAGGGCGCGCCGCCGCGCTGCTCGTCGTTGGCCAGCTTTTGCAGCGCATTGCGCCGGGCAATCGCATCGGCCAGGCACTGCTGCCAGTTGGGCTCGGTTTGCAGCACCACCGGCAGCTTGATCATCTGCTCGGCCTTGAGCTGTGATGCGCTCACGCTGTGCAGCACATTGCTGGGCGTGCGCTCCATGTCGGGTGTGGCGGTGAGCTCCATGATGCCGCCGGGCGAAAAGCGCGCCAGCGTGTCAAAGGCCAGCTCGGTGCGGCTGTTGTGCGCCTCGTCCACCACCACAAAGGGCCTGCGCAGGCGCAGCACATTGGCCAGCGAACAGGGCACCACCCCATCGCCATTGACGCTGTCTTGCAACAAGCCGTCACGCTGCGCGAGGGAGAGGTTTTCAAAGTGGTGCATCAGCGCGCCGCTCGATTCATAGACCTTGCGGCTTTCCTCGTCTTCCACCTGAAAAGCCTGACGCGTGGCGACGATCACCACCGTGGAGGTGTCCAGCGTCGCGCGCGTGATGGACTTGGCCTCGGCCAGGTCCAGCACCGTCACCGGCCCGGCTTCTCTCAAGGCCGCGTGCAACGGGTGCTTGAGGTCTTTCAGGCCGCGCATGGTCTGGTCGCGAATGGTCTTGCTGGGCACCAGCCACAGCACCACGCTGTGCGGCACCCGCAGCAAATGGGTGTTGACCAGCGCCACGCTCTTGG
>MERZ01000078.1:16310-18657 GCA_001770785.1 Burkholderiales bacterium RIFCSPHIGHO2_12_FULL_61_11 | reverse complement strand
GGCCGGGTCTTGCTGGTATTTTTTGGGGGTGAAAGGGGTCATGGGTCAGGGCATCCGTCTTTGCCCAAAACATCTTCGATTGGGATGCCGATCGTTTCCGCGCGTCGATGGGCCTGCAAACGCCGTATTGCCTCTTCGCCCCACAGCTGGGCGATTTCAGGGTCAGGCGGTGGCAGGCTTGCTTGAAGGACTGCAGCGATATCTGCACGCTCATGCGGTTCAAGTTTGAGTGCCACTGCAATCAGTTCCTGGACATTCATCGCTGTATTCCTCCTAAACGACGACATAAATCATTCTGGCGCCGTCGAAGCTAAACCGGAGCCCGAGTGCGCGGGGGTCGACCTGAGCGACCGGTTATGCGAGCAGTCTCCTCGGTTAGCGTGAGCAATCCGCGCAGGGCTGCATTCACGGCTTCCGATGTTGGGAAAGCCTTTGCTATCACGGGGTCAAGCAGAACCACAGACGTTCCCTTTGCAACTTCTTTATGAAACTTGCCACGCTCCAGGGTGACGAAATCTGCACGTTTGTACTCATCCCGCATTTCATCTTTAACCTTCTTCATAAAGTTTCCTTTCCGCGCGCGTGACGCGCCTTGCGCTGATCAGGCGAATGCCGCCCCGACGATAGGTGTGCGACACCGCGAGTAAATGCCCCAGACTGGAGATGCCAAAGGGAATGTAGCGTGACTCATCCGAGGAGTGGTCAGGATCGGGGCCAGACAAAGCCATCTGGTCGAGAAAAACCGTGGCCGCTTCGTCGAATGCAGCGCCATGCTTTTTGATGTTGCCCACGGCTTTTGGCGGGTCCCATTCGAACTTCATTGAGAGTCCCTTGATTTATGCCACACAGCGCAATTTACACCGCCAGCGCATAAGGCGTCTGCTTGAACATGATCTGCTCGCGCTGCAGGCGCGGCGCGCCCAGGCGACAGGCGGCGGCGTAGATGGTCTTGGGGCCGCCGAAGGTCGGTAGCACGTCAAACACCGGCCCGGTCAGCACATTGCCGCCGCCGACGGACTTGTCTTTGAGGATGCCGTTGTAGAGCAGGTAAATGCCCCGGCCCTCGTGCACGCCCAGCAGCGGCGATAGTTTTTCTCCCTCTCCCTCTGGGAGAGGGCCGGGGTGAGGGCGCGCCGTGCCGGTTTCGGCGAACCAGACGAACTCGGCCAGTTGCGCATAACGCACGTCGTCGCGGATCTGGCCTTGCGCGGTGAACAGGGGCTCGGCCGAGAGCGTGCAGAACTGGAAGCCGCCGCCGTCTGGCGACAGGCCCGCCACGGACTCGCCCTTGGCATTGGAGTAGCCCTGGCTCACGCGCTTGACGCGCTCGGCGGTGACGTTGGCGGCGATTTTCTCGTCCATTTCCACCAGAATGAAGCGGCGCGTGCCGCCGTCGGCGGCGTTTTGCTTGAGCACGGCGTGGCCGGTGGTTCCGGACCCCGCGAAGCTGTCGAGGATGAGGCTGTCTTTGTCGGTGGCGATCTGCAGGATGCGTTGAATCAGGCGAGTTGGCTTTGGGGTGATGAAAACGTCGTCGGAAGTCTCGAATTCCCTCCTGTGTGTGTCCGACTTCTTTGTAGAACCACATGGTTTGCGGCACGCGTCCATCCTGGACATCGCTTAAAAAGCGCTTGGTTTGTGGAATTGCGTTGCCGTCTTTGCCCCACCAAATTCGATTGTCACGATTGAGTTCGTCAAACCGTTCGCGAGAAATCGTCCAGTAACGCCCTTTCGGCGGCGCTTCAACTACACGCCCTGACGGAGAGGTAACGGAGTAGGTTCCGCCCGAATAATAGTTACGCGCTGACATGTCGCTGGTTTTCCAGACACCGCGCGAATCCTTGTCTGGATTCCTGTAAGCTGCGTTCTGGTCTTCGGTGCGGGGAAGAAGGTTGGGTTTCCAGGTGGCAGCCTTTGCGGCATAAACCATCACATAGTCGTGATCTTCTGAAAAATGGCGCGCCGAGTTCTTGGGCGAATATACCTTCTGCCACAGCACCGCAGCCACAAAGTTGGCCGCCCCAAAAATCTCATCCATCAACAGCCGCAGCGTCGCCACCTCGTTGTCGTCAATCGACACAAAAATAGTACCATCCTCGCGCAAAAACTGCCGCAGCAGCACCAGGCGCGGGTACATCATGCACAGCCAGCGATCGTGCCGGTCCAGTGCACATAAGAACTTATTGAAAAAAACAAGCGGTCAACTGAGGAATCTAGGTTTAATGACTTGATTCACCCTGGCATCGCCAGCACCGATTTTTTCTGACGCATCAGCAAGACGCAGCACACCAGCGTGGGCACGGCCAGCGCTGCATAGCCGGCCCGGTAGCTGCCGAACAGGCCGGAG
>MERZ01000078.1:8507-16289 GCA_001770785.1 Burkholderiales bacterium RIFCSPHIGHO2_12_FULL_61_11 | reverse complement strand
CCTCGGCCAGGTACACGCCATTCCAGCCAATCGCGGAGGCGCCAAACACCGCCAGGATGCCCAGCAGCAAAGCGGTTGGCATGCGGGTGCTCAACAATGCCGTGGCCACGCTGCTCAAGGCCATCAGACCCGCCAGCACTGCCAGCATGCGGCGCGCGCCCAGGAAACGGTCAGACACATAACCCCAGAAGACCCGCCCGCCGACACCGGCGAACTGAGAAACCGACAGCGCCACCCCGGCCGCCACCAGCCCCTGGCCCAGCGAGTCGTGCAGAAAGGTCACCAGATAGGTCACCAGTGACAGCTGCGTGGCCGAGAAGAAAAAAGAACATGCCGCCAGCATCGCCAGCGCCCGGTGCGACAGCACCAGCCGCAGTGGCTGCGCCAGATTGCCCAGCGACAAGGGGCCCGTCGGATTGCGATCGGCATCCATCTCCAGGCGCATCGGCTGGGCGATGGCGGCGCAGACCAGGCACAGCAGCGAAACCAGCAGCAAGGCGCCCTGCCAGCCTGTTACCAGCAGCAGGCTCGGCACGATCAGGCCTGCCAGCACACCGCCCAGGGGAACGCCCGTTTGCTTGACGGAAAACACCAGTGACAGGCTGCGCGCCGGCGTGGTGCGCGCCAGCAGATGCGAACTGGCGGGTGTCACCGGGCCGTAGCCGATGCCGATCAATAGCGCGCCCAGCGCAATCACCGGCACCGAGTTGACCGCGCACAGCGCCAGACCCAGCGCGCAGGCCAGCAAGCCGGCCTGGCTGACGCGAATCGCGCCAAAGCGTGCCACCGCCGCGCCGGCGGCCAGGCTGGCCAGCATGGCACCGACATAAACAATGGCCACATACACGCCGACGTACACCGAAGAAATCCCCAGCGCAGCGGCAACCACCGGCGCCATCACAGGCAGAGTCAGCAAAGCCATCGATACCATGGCCTGGATCGCCAGCGTAATGCCCAGCATCAACCAGTTGTTTTTCAAAATCAGCCTTTCATAAAAGTTCGACGGTCCTGTTCGCAGGCAACACCCGGGGCTCACAAGTTCGATCGGCATGCCTGCTGCTTGCCGCGCCACGCTGTTTTACAGCCGCCACGGCGGCGCAGGCTTGAAGCGCGCCTGCAGGAAGGACAGAAACAGCTTTACGCGCCCCGACATGCCACGACGCTGGGCCACCAGGGCCACGATGTCGGCATTGGGCAGCTGCCAGTCTTGCAGCACGCGCACCAGGCGGCCTGTGGCCAGGCACTCGGCCACGTCCCACTCCGAACGCATGATCAGGCCCTTGCCCCGGAGCGCCCACTGCCGCACCACGTCGCCATCATTGCTGCTCAGTATCGCCGGCACCCGGATCGACACCTCCTTGCGGTTTTTCCGGAAGCGCCACAGGGTGACGTCTTCCTCGTTCTCCCGCAGCACGATGCAATGGTGGGCCGCCAGTTCCTGCGGCTGGTGCGGCGCCGGATGGCTGGCCAGGTAGTCGGGTGAGGCACAGACGAAACGTGCATTGGGTGCGATCGGATAGGCGACCATGCTCGAATCGGTGAGTTTGCCGATGTGCACGATCATGTCGAAGCGGTTGGCATCGGCCATCGACACCACATCGCTGAGCGTCAAGGACACCATGAGCTTGGGGTGCAGGGTATGGAAATCGGCAATGGCGGGCGCCAGATAGTGCCGACCAAAACCGAGGGAGCCGCGAACATGCAGCGTCCCGGCGACCTCTCCCGAGCGCATGCGCAGGCTGTCGATCAGATCATCGAGTTCTGCAAGCAGCTCAACCGCCCTGGCATAAAAAAGGTTGCCCTCCTCCGTGAGGCTGAAGCGCCGGGTGCTGCGGTGGATCAGGTGCAGGTTCAGGCGGGTCTCGAGTTGCCGCAGCCGTTGCGAGACCGCCGATGGCGTGACGTCCATGCGCCGCGCGGCTTCAGCCAGCGAGCCACTTTCAGTGACGGCAACGAAGAACCGCAGGTCGATGACGTCGTTGGACATGGGTAGCCTTTTGGGTTCTGTGAGATAAAGAGCGGGACTGAAGCGCGTTACTTTAGTCGGCTTTTGACCTGGCAACGGCAGTTGGACGCGCCCGAGTGGGCGTCATGGGGTGCGCTGGCAGATTGATCGTTGAATGGATATAGCCTTCAACCGGTGCCCACCCATGAAGGTTTCGCCCAAGACGAATGGTTTCAAGGCAAGTGATCTCCAAGTGAGACTCGAAAAAAAGGCCGCGAGAGTTGCCCCTGGCGGCCTGGTATCAAATATCAAACAACGCAGCGGTTCTGGATCAGCCGCCTCGTGCTTTCTTGAGGGCATCGAGGACCACGTTAACAGCCTCAGCGCCGATATTGGGCACGTGCTTGTCATAGATCGGCTTTAGCTTGGCAACAATGCGGGCCTTCTCTGCAGGAGAAAACTCACTGACCACCATACCCCTTGTCTTGAGCGTGGCGAGTGACTTTTCATCCTGCGCTCGGCTTGCATCGCGCTGGACCGTCTGCCCTTCCAAGGCCGCTTCACGCAGCACGGCCTGCTCCTGCGGGTTGAGCTGATCCCACAGCTTCTTGCTGTAAAGCACAAAGAAGGGTGAGTAGGCATGACGCGTTACCGACAGATACTTCTGGACCTCATAGAGTTTGGCTGTCTCGATCGTGGAAAAGGGGTTTTCCTGACCATCAATGGCCTTGGTTTCCAGCGCGGTGAATACCTCCCCAAAGGCCATCGGCGTGGGGTTGGCGCCCAGTGTCTTGAAGGTGTCGAGGAAAATGGTGTTCTGCATGATGCGTATTTTCATGCCGTCAAAGTCTTCGGCTTTGCTAACCTGGCGTTTGCTGTTGGTCAGGTTGCGAAAGCCATTTTCCCAGTAGGCCAGATTCACGAGACCGGCAGCTTCCAGTTTTTTGTTGAAGTACTGGCCAGCCGGGCCATCGAGCACGGCATAGGCTTCTTTTTCGTTGGCAAACAGGAAAGGCAGGTCAAACACGCCCAGTTCCTTGACGATACCCACCAATGCCGAGCCGGACGTGCACACGATCTCCTGCGTACCCGCACGCGTAGCCTGGGCACCAGCAAGGTCACCACCCGCGGAGCCGCCCCAGAAAGCATTGATCTTGATCTTGCCGCCGGTCTTGGCATTGAGCACCTCCTGCATCTTCTTGACGCCCAGTCCGACTGAGTGGTCTTCGTTCACGCCGTTGGTCCATTTGATGGTTCGCTCGGCGTACTGGGCGAAGGCTGAAGTCGCCACCAGCAAGGCTGCGCCGGCGAGGGCTGATACGAGGGTTCTACGTTTGAACATGTTGTCTCCTAAAATTGCGATTGGACTGTTGACGATTGATGACTTACTAACTAACTAACTAACTAACTAACTAACTAACCTTACTGTTGCTATTGACGCGGGGAAAACCTCGTCAGCGCATCCACCAGTGAAGTGGCACAGTGACGATTTGGGGAAAAAGAACCAGCAGGAAAAGAACGGCCAGCTGGGCCAGCAGGAAAGGCAGCACGCCCTTGAAGGCGTCATCCATGCTGATTTTTGCCACACCACACACGACGTTGAGCACTGTGCCCACCGGTGGCGTGATCAGGCCGATGGCGTTGTTCATGATGAACATCACGCCAAAATAAACCGGATCGATGCCGGCCTTGAGCACCACAGGCATCAGCACCGGCGTGAGGATCAGCACCGTCGGCGTGAAATCGAGCGCCGTGCCGACCACCACGATCAGCACCATCATGATGAGCATCAGCAGCATCTTGTTGTCCATGAAGGGCCCCAGCATTTCCGCAACTTCCGTCGGAATGTTGGCTACCGTGATGAGCCACGCACTGACCATGGCCGCGGCCACCAGAAACATCACCACCGCCGTCGTCTTGCCCGCCGCCAGCACCAGTCGGTAAAGCTCGGAAACTTTCAGTTCACGGTAGACAAACATGCCCACCGCAAAACTGTAGACCGCCGCCACCACAGCCGCCTCGGTCGGTGTGAATACGCCGAACTTCATGCCGCCTATGATGATGACGGGCAGGGCCAGCGCAAGGCTTCCTTCAGCGGTGATTTTCAGGCGCTGCGGCATCCCGATTTTGGTTGCAGGAAGAACGTTTTCCTTTTTCGCCAGCCACCACCAGGTGAGGCCGACGGCAGCGCCCATCAGCACCCCCGGCACGATGCCGGCCAGAAACAGCTTGGTGATGGAGACGTTGCCCGCCACCCCGAAAATAATCATGCCGATGGAGGGCGGAATAACGGGGGCGATGATGCCGCCCGATGAGATCAGACCGGCTGAGCGGCTGATGTTGTAGCCCGCCGCCCGCATCATGGGAATGAGCAGGGCCGCCAGCGCTGCCGTATCGGCCACGGCAGAGCCCGATAGCGATGCCATGACCACGGCGGCAAGCACCGTGACATAACCCAGCCCGCCCCGCAGGTGGCCGACCCAGGCCATGGCCAGGTTGACAATGCGCCGACTCAAGCCGCCGGCGTTCATGAATTCGCCGGCGAGCATGAAAAACGGCACGGCCAGCAGCGGGAAGTTGTCAGCGCCATCGACAAACCGCTGCGCCAGAATCTGGCTGTCAAAAGCCACCAGCCCGCTGGTCGCCGCCAGGAAGGCCATCAGCGTCAGGCCACAAACGAGCAAGGCATAGGCGATGGGCATGCCGATGCCCATGGCGGCCAGCAGGCTGACGATGAATACCGTGACCGTCATGCCTTGATCTCCCTGATTTGTTTTTCGACGTCCGCCAGGCCCTCGGTCTCAATCACCTGAACCAGCTCGTCCTCGCGCAGCCGGCCGGTCAGCAGGCGGTAAAGTACATTGAGGTTCATGATCCCCATGACGCTGCCCACGACGTAGCCGATGCCATAGACCCAGATCATCGAGAGACCGACCACTGGCGACACGTTGGTGACCTGTAGCTCATGCATCTTCCAGGTGCCGACAAAAAACAGCACGTTGCATCCCAGCATGAGCGCCTCGCTGAGGAACAGGCACAGCTTCTTGCCCCCTATGCCCAGATGCTTGACCAGCGTGTCCACGCCCAGATGCCCTTTTTCGCGCATGGCGACCATGGCGCCGATATAGGTGAGCCAGATGAAGCTGTAGCGGGACATTTCGTCAGAAATATCAATGCCTGAGTTGAAGCCGTAGCGCAGCACCACGTTGCCGAACACCATGATGACCATGGCTACCATGCACACGACGATCAGCAGTTCGAGCAACTTGAAGAAAAAATGAATACTCTTTTGCAATGCAGACTCCAGAAAAATCAAATCGTCAGGCCGCCTTGAGCACGGAGGCTGGCGTCATTAGCCGCATTGCCGATGGAACAGCCCAAGACTTCATTGGCGACGCCGACGATTAATATTCGACGCGGGAGCCCAGCCCCCGCTTTGCGGCCAGGCGCAGGGCGAGGTCAGCCACCACCAGGTCCTGCAAGGCCACACCGGTGCCATCGAAGAGGGTGATTTCCCGTGCTGTACGCCGGCCATCGCAGAGCCCCGCGATGACCGCGCCGATGCTGCCGCGCAAGCTCTGCTCCGTGATCAGCCCGGCATTAAAGGCATGCTGGCATTCGCCGATGGTGATGGCCTGTGCGGCCTCATCGACGAACAGGGCGGCACTTGCCACCAAGGCAGGATCCAATTCCTGCTTGCCCTTGGTGTCGGCCCCCATGGCGCTGATATGGGTGCCGGCGCGCACCCAGGATTTTTCTACCAGGGCCCGCTGCGAGGGCGTCACGGTGATCAGGATGTCGGCGTTGGCCGCCACGGCCTGACAGTCGGATTGCGGGGCATACTCCAGTCCCAGTTCCGCCACCATGCGGCCGAAAGTCGCGATATTTTCCGCAGAGGGATCCCAGGCGTAGACCTTGCGGATCGGGCGCACGGCCAGGGTAGCGCGCAACTGGTAGGCCGACTGGGCACCGGTGCCGATGATGCCGAGCACGCTGCTGTCCGGGCGTGACAGATACCTGGTGGCGATGGCGCTGGCAGCGCCGGTACGCACCCCGGTCAGGTAATTGGCGCTGACCAGGGCTGAGGCGCGCCCCGTCTCCGGATCGAACAGCAAGGTCGAGGACTGGTGATTGGTCAGACCCTGGGTCAGATTGTGCGGCCAGTAACCGCCTGCCTTGAGGCCAAGAATGGGCGCGCTGGTGTCACAGCCGGTCTTGACGCCGAACACCGCATCCTGATAGCCCACCACTTCGCGCACGACAGGGTAATTGCGGGCTTCGCCGCGCGCCATGGCGGCGAAGGTTTTTTCGACCGCGGCAATGGCATCTTCAACGCTCACCAGGGCACGGGCGTCCTCTTCGGAAATCACCAACATGTTGTCTTCCTTTCTTACTGGCTTCACCAGCCGCTGAAACGCTGCCAGGTCGCGGTGATCTCGTGACCCGGTCCCAGCACGTTGTAATGACCGTACTGCGCAGCGGTGGAACACGCATGGTTGGGCAGGATCCGCACCTGGGTGCCCACCGGCAGATGCCGCGCGGTGTCCACCTTGCCGGATCGGTGCGCCATGATGCCGTGCTCCTGGTTGGCCCCCACCAGAATGAAGTCGTCCAGCGGCCGGCCATCAAGGTCACAGACGACGCCATAACCCTGGTCCACTGGCTGATTGGCCGTGCCGCGGTCACGCGACATGGCCATCCATCCGGCATCAAGAATGGTCCAGCCTTTTTCGCGCTGGTGCCCGATCACCGTGGCCAGGACCGACAGGGCGATGTCGTCCACCTGGCAGACATTGATGCCGGCCATCACCAGATCGAAGAAGACGAACACGCCGGCACGCACCTCTGTCACGCCCTCCAGATGCTCGGCGAACAGCGCGGTCGGCGTCGAACCCATGCTGACCACCGGGCACGCCATGCCCGCCGCGCGCAGCCGATCGGCCGCATGAACGACGGCGGCACGCTCCTGCTCGGCCATGGCGCGAATCGCGGCCACGGATCGGCAGGCGTAGGAGCTTCCGGCATGGGTCAGCACCCCTTTCAGCGAAATGCCGGTGCCCTCGAGGAACTGGCCGATCTCGACGAGCTCGGCCGCATCGGGCGTCACGCCCGAACGGTGACCGTCCGAATCGATCTCGATCAGGACATCGAAGTGCCGCTGTGCCGCCTTGGCCCGCTCAGCCAGAATCCCGGCGGTCTCCATGCTGTCCAGGAGGAGCGACAGCTGCACGCCCTTGTCCTGCACGGCCATCACATGGTCGAGCTTGTTCGGCGCGATGCAGACGGCGTACAGGATGTCCTTGACCCCATGCGCCGCGAAGTACTCGGCCTCCAGCAGGGTGGAGACCGTGATCGGGCCTTCGGGTGTTTCCATCAGCCGACGCGCCACATCGATGCACTTGTTGGTCTTGACGTGCGGGCGGAACGAGACCCCGAGACGACGCATCTGGCTGCGCATGCGCTCGATGTTGCGGTCCATCCGGGCCTCATCAAGAATCAGCGCCGGTGTTTCCAGCTGCTCCAGAACTTGTTTCGGCATCTCAGCTCCCCGTGTCTTGCGTTTCACGCGCCAGTACCCGCCCGGGGCGCGCGCCGGTCGAGCGGCCATCGCGCCAGACCACGGCGCCATTGACAATCACCGTGTCGATGCCGCGTGCCGGCGCAATCGGCTTCTCATAGGTGGCGACCTCGTCCACCGTGTCGGCATCGAACAGGGTCAAGTCGGCGTAGGCGCCTTCCTTCAGGACGCCCCGGTCCTTCAGGCCGAAGTTCTTTGCCGTCAGTCCGGTCATCTTGTGCACCGCCGTCTCCAGCGGGAACAGTCCGAGCAGGCGGCC
>MERZ01000078.1:0-8300 GCA_001770785.1 Burkholderiales bacterium RIFCSPHIGHO2_12_FULL_61_11 | reverse complement strand
GACGCGCGTGCAACCCGCCGCCCGGTCGGCCGACAGGATGGTGGAGCCGGCCGTGTAGGGATAGCAGTCCAGGCAGATCGGCTGCTTGGCCATGTTTTTTTCGATGAAGGAGAGCGTTTCCTCGGAGCGTCCGTAATTCGCCTGTCCCACCACCTTGTGGTGCGAGATCACCACCGGCACCCCGACCTCGCGGCCGATGCGAAAGCTTTCCTCCAGCGAGTCGATCACGCGATCCGCCTCATTGCGCATGTGGGTGCAATACAGGCCATTGAACTCCTTGAGCGAACGACAGATTTCAATGACCTCTTCCGTGGGCGCGGCAATCGCCGGCTCGTAGAACAGCCCGGTGGACACGCCGATGGCGCCGGCGCGCATGGCCTCGTCGACCAGTTCGCGCATGGCGCTGATTTCGGCCGCACTCGCCGGCTTCGTCAGGTCATCCATGGTGGCCACGCGCAAGGTGGTGTGCCCCACCAGCATGGCGCAGTTGGTGGCGGCCGGCTGGGCCCGCAGCGCATCCAGATACGCGGCGAAAGTGGGGAAACGGAACCACTCGCCTTCGCCATCGAGCAGGTTCAGTGGCGGCGTGACCGGATCGGGGATGGGGCGCGGCATCGGCGCCAGCGAGACACCGCAATTGCCACCGATGATGGTGGTGACGCCCTGGCTGACCTTGGGCGCCATGTCGGGGCTGGACAGCATCAGGCGGTCGTCGTGGGTGTGCGCGTCGATGAAGCCCGGCGCCGCAATGCGGCCCGCCAGATCGATCTCCAGCGCGCCGTGCAGCTTTGAGAGATCGCCGATGCGCGCGATGCGCTCGCCGCGAATGCCGATATCGCCGCTGAAGCGGGGCGCACCGGTGCCATCGACGATGCTGGCGTTGCGAATCAGAAGGTCAAAGTTTTGTTGCATCAGAAGCCTTTGGGTTGAAGAGTTGTTTATTTGCCGCAGAGTGGTGCGTTATGCATGCGGCACAGGATGTTGAGCAGTTCGGGAATCATTTTTTCGCCCCCTCCCACATTCGAAGCGGTGACAAAGGTCTGATGAACCGCCTCGCCGACAAAGGCGCCGACCTGAAGGTCTTCGGCCATGTGGGTGAAGTAGCGCAGGTCCTTGCCGGCATTGATCAGGGAGAACAACATGCTGCCCGGCTCCCCGCTGTCGAGAAAGGGCATCAGGCGCTTCAGGACTGCACTGTCGCCGCCGCCGGTGGCCAGCACCTGGGTCAGTACCTTGCGATCGACCCCGGCTTTGCCGGCACAGGTATAGGCCTCGGCCAGCAGGGCCAGGGTGCCCAGGGAAATGTAGTTGTGCAGCAGCTTCATGCGATGGCCGGAACCGACCTCGCCACCGATGTAGATATTTTCGCTATATGCTTCAATCAGCGGGCGGACTTCTGCCAGCGTGGCGGCATCGCCGCCGAGCATGGTATTGACACAGCCATCTTCGGCATGCTGCGAGGTCCGGGTCATCGGGGCATCGACATAGCGCCCGCCGCGCGCCTGCACCGCAGCCGCCACCTTGACCGTCGACACCGGGTCGGCGGTCGTGCCATCCACGACGATGGCCCCCGCCTGCAAGCCTTCCAGCAGGCCATCTGCACCGTAGACACAGGCTTCGACCTGGGGCGATCCGGTGACACACATGAACACCACATCGGCCACCGCCGCCACTTCTTTGGCAGTGGCCACCGTTTGCGCCCCCATTTTTATCAAGTCATCGATCGGCTGGTTGCCGGGGTGATCCAGCAGGGTCATGGTGTGTCCCTGCTTGAGCAGGTTTTTCGCCAAGCCATGTCCCATCAGGCCGACGCCGATAAAGCCAAGTTTTCTGTTGCCAGACATGTTTATTCCTTTTGTGGTTTCGTGTTCGATCAGCTCGCGTACTCGGGGTGTTCGTGATCGAGCTTGCGGCGCAGCGCATCCAGATGCAGCCGCGCCCAGTGCTCGCGCTCGCGCCCGAACTGGTTCGCCGTTTTTTTCGCAATGTCGTGCGGGACCAGCCGCAGCGGCCGGTTGCAGCTCATGGCCTTGACCTGCAGCTCCGCCGCGCGCTCCAGGTAATAGAGCCGATCAAAGGCCTGGGCGACCGAAGACCCGACCACGATCACGCCGTGGTGCGCCAGGAACAGCACATGTTTGTCGCCCATCTGGCGGGCGATGCGTTCACCTTCGCCGGCATCATGCGCCAGGCCGTTGTAGCTGTCGTCGTAAGCGACATCGTCATAGAAGCGCAAGGCCTCCTGCGAAGCAGCTTCCAGCCGGCCGTTCTCGAGCATCGTGAGCGCGGTCGCGTAAGGCATGTGCGTGTGCAGTACGCAGTGCGCCTCGGGATGAATGGCATGAATCTGCGCATGGATGTTGAATGCGGCAAAGCCGCCGTCACGTCCCCCGAGCTGGTCAACGCCGTGCGCGTCGACCAGCATCAGCTCGCTGGCCCGGGCTTCGGAAAAGTACATGCCCCACGGGTTGAGCAAGAACAGCAATGGGTCAGCACTCACCCTCAGGCTGAAATGGCTGCAGACACCGGCCTGCCCGCTGAACATGGCGGCGCCGCGGAAAACGGCCGCGAGATCCTTGCGTTCTTCCAGGTTCACAGCAGTGCGCCGCGCGCGGCAATGGGCCAGAGGGCCTCGACCTGCTCGCCGCGCACGCAGACCAGTTCGTCATAGAGGTTGACGGTCGGGTCGCAATGACCGGGCACCAGCATCAGCGGGTCGCCCAGCGCCAGCGCGGCGGCATCGGCGGTGCTCAGCACACCATGCTCGTCGGCCGCCTTCAGATAGCGTAGATCAGGTCGCTGCCACACCGTGGGCATGCCCGAGTCCACGCTGGACGCCTTCAGGCCGGCGTCGACCACCGCGTGCGTGGCGCTGGTCCGGCTCATGACGGTGGTGCGCACGAAGAGGGCATGCTCGAACGCAATGTCACCTTCTCCGCGCTGGTTGTCGCCGTAGTCGCGATCCATGAAGATATAGGAGCCGGCCTGGATTTCGTTGAAGACACCCGAGTCGCGCTCATGCACGAAGCTGCCGGTACCGGCACCGGTGATGCATTCGACGGCAATGCCGCAGGCCTCGATGGCCTGCCGGGTCATGCGCGCGGCCTCAACGGCGCTGCCAATGGCCGCGGCGCGGTCCTGCGGCGCGCGCAGATGCTGGGCCGGGCCGTGGTAGCACTGCAGGCCGGCAAAACGCAGCGGCGGATGGGCGACAATTTGCCGCGCCAGTTGCACCGCCGCCTCTCCGGGGGCAACGCCGCAGCGGTTCGCACCGACATTGATCTCGACATAGACATCCAGCGTCACCGCATGCGCCTGCGCCGCAGTGGCCAGCGCCTGCACCTGCTGCGGGTGATCGACCAACACGCCCATGCGTGCGGTGCGTGCCAGTGCGACCAGATGGCGCAGCTTGACATCGCCCATCACCTCATTGGTGACCAGGATATCCTTGATGCCAGCGTCCACAAACACAGCTGCCTCACTGACCTTCTGGCAGCAGATGCCACCCGCACCCAGCGCCACCTGACGCAGGGCAATCTGCGGGCACTTGTGGCTCTTGGCATGGGCCCGCAGGCGCACGTTGCGCCCGCGCAGCGCCGCTGCCATGCGCTCCAGATTGCGCTCGAATGCATGGAGGTCAAGAATGAGGGCGGGCGTATCGATCGCGCTGAGGGGATCGCCGGGCCGGGCTGCGTGCCAGGGACTCATGGGGGAAATCCGGTTAGAGCCTAGTCGACCTTGGCGCCCGAGAACTTGATGACCTTTTCCCACTTGACCGCCTCGCGACGCGCGAGCTCACGGAATTCCTCGGGCGTGCTGGGGGATGCCTCAATACCCAGACCGCGGAAGCGTTCCTGCACCACCGGATTGGCCAGCGCCTTGCGCATCTCGGCATTGAGTCGCGCTACGATCTCAGCCGGCATCTTCGCCGGACCGACCAGGCCACCCCAAGCCACCACTTCAAAGCCGGGCACACCCTGCTCGGCAATGGTGGGAATGTCCGGGTAGGCTGGCGAACGCTGGGTCGCGGAGATGCCCAGTGCCCGCACGCGGCCCGTCTGCACATGCGGCCCGGTGACCGGGGTGTTGGCCATCATGAGCTGGACGTTGCCGCTGATGACATCGGTAATGGCCGCTGTCGCCGCCCGGTAGGGCACGTGCAACATGTAGGTGCCGGTCATGGACTTGAAGAGCTCGACCCCCAAGTGAGCCGTGGTGCCGTTGCCATCCGATGCAAAAGCGATCTTGCCCGGGTTCTTTTTCGCATAGGCGATCAGCTCGGGCACGTTCTTGACCGGCACGCTGTTGTTGACCACCATCAGGTTGACAGCGCGCAGCACATTGCCGACCAGCGTGAGGTCGCGGTCCACGTCGTACGGCACGTTGGCCAGCAGGGAACGGTTGGTGGCCAATGAGACGACGTTGCCGTAGGCCAGCGTGTAGCCGTCGGCCGGCGAACGGATCAGGTCCATGGTGCCGATCACGTAGGAACCACCGGGCTTGTTGTCGATCACGATAGGCACGCCCATCTGCTGCGACATCTGGGTGGCCAGCGCGCGCATCAGAATGTCAGGCGCGCCGCCCGGGGCCGACGGCACGATCAGGCGGATCGGCTTTTCGGGATAGGCCGCCAGGCTCGGCAACGACACAGCCGCCAGGGCGGCAAGGGCAAGAGTAAGCAACAGGAAACGTTTTCGCATGACACGGACCTCCGGGAATGTTGAATCAAGGGCCAAAAAATAGGATCTGGAAATTTATTTTAAGCCTGGCATTCAAAAATAAAACTTATCAAAACTACAACAATAGATTAGTTTTTCTTACGAATCCTTGGCGAGCGCTGGATTGCCTCGCGCTATGCCCCGAGCGTCAGGTCCCACCGCTCGGGGCTTGAGTTCCAAGATGGGTTCGCTGGATGCTTTCTTGTGTTTTTTCGGCTCGGAGTCCGGGCAGGGGCCGGTTGGATCGCTTGCCGGTTGGCATGCCTGGCCTGCGACGTTAGCGCTGTTTCTGGTGTGTTCATCGCACCGCGCTTGCACGAAGACGCTGAGGCGCGCAAAGCAGCACTCGAGCGCGTTCGTGTAGCGAAGGGGTAGATCGATAGCCTTCGGCGCGCCACCATCAAACAGAAGCAGCAGATCGCTCATCAGCTAAAAATCAGCCATGACATTGAACGTCTGCTGGCTGATCCAGACGCAGCAAAAGAAGTTCTCACAGGAGGTGTTGCGGCCGGCCGAAACCAGACCCCTCTGATGGCGGACGGAAGGCAACCGAAATTCGTAAGAAATACTAATGTATGGTTGTAGTTTTAATTAGTTTTTCTTTTTTAATATCAGTCCTAGAATAATTTTGCAGGTCAGGTGGCGGTCACCTGTGTAGTCATCAACGGAGAAGGAGTTTGCATGCGGTCCACAGTTCGTCGCTTTACCGGTTTATTGGCGGTGGGTATCCTGATGATGGCGTCAATCAGCGTCGCGCAGAGCCAAAGTAACAAAACCTCCAGCCTGGTCGTCGCTGAGGATGTCGTGCCACAGACCTTCGACCCGACACAATCCTCTCAAATTCGTACATGGTATGTCTGGCAGCTTGTTTACGAGGGGCTTGTCAGAGCAGATGCTGATGGCAAGATCGTTCCCGTTCTTGCTAGCAAGTGGTCGACTGATGCGAGTCAGACCGCCTATGAGTTCACGCTGCGCGATGGCGCAAAGTTTTCCGATGGGAGTCCCGTTGTCGCGGATGACGTGGTGTTTTCCTTTCAGAGACTCATCGAGCGGGGTCTTCCTTACGCCAAGGATCGTTTCAAATCCCTGGACTCGGTCAGCAAGGTCAATGATCGCAGCGTCCGCTTCAAACTCAAACAACCTGACGCAGGCTTTCTCCTTAACCTGGGAAGCCCGTTTGTCGTTGGGTCGGCAATTCTTAGCCAAAAGTGGGCGCAGAGCCATGATCCCAAACGGGAGATGATGGGGACCGGCCCCTTTCAGATGGTCTCCTACAGCCCCAATACCCAATTGGTTCTAAAGCGCAATGACAACTACTGGAACAAGGAGGTGGACGTCCAGGTTTCCGACCTGACGATTCGCTACATGCCCGAGCAGTCTGCGCAGATCGCGGCACTGAAGTCAGGCCAGATCGACCTCATGTTCCCCAGCGCAGAGAGCAAGCTGCAGCTCAAGGGTAATCCTGCCATCACCACGGACGCCGTCAGTTCCACCAACACGGTGCGGCTGAACATCAACACCAATCGCGCGCCCTTCAGCAACCCCGATTTCCGCCGAGCCATGTCCCTGGCACTGAACCGTGCAGAAATCGTCCAGGGGGCCTTTCTGGGCGAGGGAATTCCGAGCGCTCAGGTCCCACCCTCGTATACCTGGGCCCCCAAGCTCTCGGACCTCAAGTATCAGAAGCACGACATCGCCCAGGCCAAGGCGCTACTGGCCAAGGCGGGTTACCCGAACGGTATCGACATCACCCTGAATCACCTGGCTGGCTACGCGACCTACCTGGACCGGTTCGCGGAGCTCCTCAAGACGCAGATGGCGCAGGCAGGTATCCGCGTCACCATCCAGGCCAATCAGAACGCGGTCTGGCTCGACAAGCAGAACAAGGCCGACTACGAGATCATGGACAACGAGTATGCCTATCAGGCGGACCCGCTGTTCTACCTGATGCCGCGGCCCGGCCGGCAGGGCCCGAATCCTCCGGAGCTGTCGGCCCTCATTGCCAAGGCTCAAAGCGGCGCGGCCGAGGACTACACCGCACAGTTGGCGAAGGTGGCGCAGATGGAGGACGACCTGGTCTTCCCCGATATCACGGTTGCCGCTCGCAATGCCTGGGTCGCGCACAGCAGCAAGGTGCTGTCTGCAAAACCAGATTCAACCTTGTCACGCACCTTCCTGTCCAGCGTGGTCCTCAAGTAAACCCGCCTTCGGACCTTTTGGAACATCGAGTCAGGTGGTCCGAAGGTCCCAAGGGACTACCTGAGGAATTGCTACGTGAATGTTTTACCCGTTCTGAAGGTCAATGACCTCACGACCCGCTTTCACACCAGCTACGGGACCGTCACCGCCGTTGATGGCGTGTCGTTCACCGTGGGGCGGGGCGAAACACTGGGTCTGGTCGGCGAGTCGGGCTCGGGCAAGAGCGTGACCGCCATGTCGCTCCTCCGACTCGTGTCGAATCCCGGACGCATCGAGTCCGGCTCGGTCGAGTTGAACGGCACAGACCTGCTCTCGCTCGACGAGGAAGCGATGCGGCGCCGACGTGGTACCGAGGCCGGCCTGGTATTCCAAAATCCCATGACCGCGCTGAACCCGGTTTTCACGGTCGGATGGCAGATGCGCGAGGCCTTGAAGGCTCACGACAGAGGCCAGGCGGGTGCGCAAGCCGCCATCCACAAGGCGCTGTCGGACGTGGGTATGCCGGACCCCGAACGTCAGGCGGCCTCCTTCCCACACCAGATGTCGGGTGGCATGCGCCAGCGCGTCGTGATCGCTTTGGCGATGCTCAACGAACCCCAGCTGCTGATCGCGGATGAGCCGACGACCGCCCTCGATGTGACCATCCAGGCGCAGGTGCTGGACCTCATGAAGAAACTGACTCGCGATCACGGAACAGCACTTCTTCTGATCACTCACAACATGGGTGTCATTGCCAAAATGTGCGACCGGGTGGCGGTGATGTATGCCGGCGAGATCGTGGAGGAGGCGCCTGTCGAGCAGCTCTTCGCGGACTCCCGCCACCCCTACACATGGGGACTGCTGCGCTCCATCCCGCGGGCAGATCATCCTCGGGGGCAGCTGCCGACCCTGCCCGGATCGCCACCCGACATGAGTGCGCTCCCGACAGGATGCCGCTTCCGTGAGCGGTGCTCCTTTGCGGTGGAGCGTTGCAAGACCCACCCCTCCCTGCTGGCTGTCGCACCTGGCCATCTGACCCGTTGTTGGGTCACCCAGGATGGAAAGAGGCTCGGTGCCGTTGAGCGCCGGGCCGTCGAGGACGCAGGCAATCTGGAGGATCAGGCACATGGCCGCTGACGTGACCCCACCCTTGCTGGAAGTCGACAGCGTCGTCAAACACTTCAATATCCGCTCTTCAGCTGGGCGGGCGGGGGGGATCCTGCGCGCCGTCGACGGTGTTTCCCTGAGTCTCGCAGCGGGTGAGACACTGGGGATCGTTGGTGAGTCCGGCTGCGGGAAGTCCACGCTGGCACGCCTGGTGGTTGGACTGGTCGAACCGACCGCGGGTGTCATCCGGATTCACGGCGGCGACATCTGGGAATCCGGCGCCGCTGGACGGGAGCG
>MERZ01000077.1 GCA_001770785.1 Burkholderiales bacterium RIFCSPHIGHO2_12_FULL_61_11 | reverse complement strand
TTGTAGTTGCCCTTGACGGTGTTGATCTCGCCGTTGTGCGCGACGTAGCGGTAGGGGTGAGCCAGCGGCCACTCGGGAAAAGTGTTGGTCGAAAAACGCTGGTGCACCAGACCTAGCGCCGACACGCAGCGCGGGTCTTTCAAGTCGAGGTAGTAGGTGCCCACCTGATCGGCCAGCAGCAGGCCTTTGTAGACCACGGTGCGGCTGGACATGCTGGGAACGTAATATTCCTTGCTGTGCGTCAGGCGCAGGTTCTGGATCGCCGCGCTGGCGGTCTTGCGGATCACATACAGCTTGCGCTCCAGTGCATCCTGCACGATCACGTCATTGCCGCGGCCAATGAAAATCTGCCGCAGTATGGGCTCCTTCTCGCGCACCGTCGGCGACATCGGCATGTCGCGGTCGACCGGCACATCGCGCCAGCCCAGCAGCACCTGGCCTTCGACCTTGACGGCGCGTTCCAGCGCCTCCTCGCAGGCCAGACGCGACGCATGCTCCTTGGGCAAAAAAACCATGCCCACGCCATACTCGCCCGGTGGCGGCAAGGCTACCCCTCGACTGGCCATTTCTTCGCGGTACAACTCATCGGGCAACTGGATCAGGATGCCAGCGCCGTCGCCCATCAACTCGTCGGCACCCACTGCACCGCGGTGATTGAGGTTCTCGAGGATCTTCAGACCCTGCTGAATGATGGCGTGCGACTTGTGACCCTTGATGTGCGCGACGAAGCCAACACCACACGCGTCGTGCTCATTGGCACCGGCATACAGGCCGTTTTGTTCAGAGTCCTTGATTTCAGCGGCGGTGGTCATGGTATTCCTCATCAGTTGCGGGCATGGGCGGCGCCACGTTGGCTAAGCGCCCTGTCTGCAAGGGTTCATAATTTTTTACGGGACAGGGGAGCATAGTGCACCACGGCAACAATGCCAAGCACTTTAATTGGGGTCAGACTCCAATTAATTTCCACATCTTTTTATCAACAACTAATTGGGGACACATCAAAAATGAAAGCAATAACTCCAAGGAAAACAGTCGAGACTGGCTTTTTCAAGGCTTCAATGCTTTGCTGACAGGTCGCCCGGGCACTGTCTTCCTGACGCGGCGTTCTGTGCGTTTTTGCAATTCAGCCACGAAATCTTCGCCACCCAAGGCCCAGCCACTGAGGGTCGACCGGGTCAGCGCGTCCTGCTGCTCCGCTGTGATGCCCAAATGGACCAACTCGGCATAGGCCGCTTCACGCGCAAAAGGCGTGTTGCCAAGCGTCCAGAACAGCGGATGCGGCGTCACCATTTTGTCAACCCGCAAGCCGACGTAGTGGCCGTGACTGGACCAAGGGTAGTCCCTGGCCTCTTTGACGATACCGGCCCGCACCGGATTGAGATCGATATAGGCCATGCAGGCCAGCAGGTAGCGCTCGGTTTCTATCAGCGTCGAGCGGTAACGCCCCTCCCACAAGGTGCCGGAGCGCCCCTGGCTGTCGTTGAAATAGCGCACATAACGGCGGCCAACGGCTTGCATCATCAGTGGCAGCCCCTCTGCGGTGCTCGGCGTGGCGAGCAAATGGAAATGGTTGCTCATCAGCACGTAGGCATGCAGCGCCACGCCAAATCTTTGAGCGTTTTCGTCGAGCAAGTCCAGGAGCAGCTGGTAATCGGCCGTGGACGAAAAGATCGCTTGCCGGTTGTTGCCGCGCTGAATGATGTGATGCTGGTAGCCGGGAACGCTGAGACGGGGAAGACGCGCCATGTGATGCACTACCTGAAGTTTGCATCATGATAATTGCAATCTGACCCCGGTTATTCACGGCGCGCCATTTGCTACAGTAGTTATAGCTACCAACTCCCTTAGCTATTGATCTATAGCCTTATTTGATAACTAATTCTTAGCCTAGCAGCCTGTCGGACTCAGGAATTCAAAAATCTGGGCGACTTTGAATTTGCTTAAAAAATAGGCATGCTGGTCGCTATTTTGCGAGAATTTGCAC
>MERZ01000076.1:639-1961 GCA_001770785.1 Burkholderiales bacterium RIFCSPHIGHO2_12_FULL_61_11 | reverse complement strand
GCGGTTGCGGCAGGCCCGCAGCAGCCCCTGGTGGAAGCGCAAATCATAGGAGACATAGTCACCGCCTTCTTTCACAACCCGCGTCATGCCTTCAAAGGCGGTTTCGATGTCAGTAATATCCTCCGCGGTGGCGCGTTGGGCTGCGAGGCGAACAGCGGCAGGCTCAACAACACGGCGCAAATCCATCAGATCACGTAGAAACTCGGGCGTCAGGCCAGCCTTGGCTTGCCAAGCGATGACGTCGGGGTCAAACCAGTTCCAATGCTCTTCGGGTAACACACGGGTGCCGACCTTGGGGCCTGTGGTTACCAAGCCTTTGGCGATAAGCGACTTCACGGCTTCACGTATCACGGTGCGACTGACTCCCAGTTGCTCACCCAGGATCGGCTCGGGTGGAATCGATGCGCCGGCGACGTAGCGCCCTGCGACGATGGCTTCGCCGAGATGGTCAACCGTATTGCCGTGGACGTTCTTTATTATGTTATTCATCATTCTCAATTGGTATCATATTACGATAGGATGATATTTTCATGGGGGTTTTCCCTGGCGACTGATTGATATCATATGACGATAATACGTTTACTAATTCAAGGATGTACCCTATGACCAATTCAAACAAACCCAAAAAGAAGCCCGAAGAACTTCGCAGTCAGCAGTGGTTTGGCCGACAGGATCGCGACGGTTTTGTCTACCGCAGCTGGGTCAAAGGCAAGGGCGTGCCAGACGACCAGTTTGATGGCCGCCCGGTCATTGGCATCTGCAACACCTTCAGTGAACTCACCCCTTGCAACTCGCATTTCCGCACGCTGGCCGAGCAGGTCAAGATCGGCGTGTATGAGGCCGGCGGCTTCCCGATGGAGTTTCCCGTCATGTCGCTAGGCGAGACCCTGATGCGCCCGACCGCCATGCTGTATCGCAATCTGGCCAGCATGGATGTGGAAGAAAGTATTCGTGCCAACCCTCTCGACGGGGTCGTGCTGCTGATGGGCTGCGACAAGACCACGCCGTCGCTGGTGATGGGCGCGGCCAGCGTGGACTTGCCCACCATCGGCTTGAGCGGCGGCGCCATGCTCAACGGCAAGTGGCGTGGCCAGGAGCTGGGCTCGGGCACCGGGGTATGGAGCATGAGCGAGCAAGTCCGCGCCGGCACACTCAAGCTGGAGGAATTCCTGGAGGCAGAGAGTTGTATGCACCGCAGTCACGGTCACTGCATGACCATGGGCACCGCCAGCACCATGGCCTGCATGGTCGAGGCACTGGGTTTGGGTCTGCCTGGTAATGCCGCTTATCCGGCGGTGGATGGACGACGCAATGTGCTGGCA
>MERZ01000076.1:0-610 GCA_001770785.1 Burkholderiales bacterium RIFCSPHIGHO2_12_FULL_61_11 | reverse complement strand
GGTGCATGAGGATCAGAAGCTCTCCAAGGTCCTTACCCTCAAAGCTTTTGAAAATGCGATCAAGACGCTGGCCGCCATTGGTGGCTCGACCAATGCCGTGATTCACCTGATCGCCATGGCCGGTCGGATCGGCATCAAACTGACCATCGAAGACTTTGACCGGCTGGCCAGCGAACTGCCTTGCCTGGTCAACCTGCAGCCTTCGGGCCAGCACTTGATGGAGGACTTCTGTTACGCCGGGGGCCTGCCGGTTGTGATGAAGGAAATCCAGCACTTGCTGCACACAGACATCGTTACGGCCAATGGAAAAACCGTGGGTGAGAATATTGCTGACGCGAAAAATTACGACCCGCGCGTCATCAAGAAGTTCGATGAGCCGTTCAAGGAAAAGGCCGGCATCGCGGTATTGCGTGGCAATCTGGCACCGCGTGGCGCAATCATCAAGCCCAGCGCCGCCACTCCGGAACTGACGACACACAAGGGACGGGCTGTGGTGTTCGAAAATATCGAGGACTTCCACGCCCGCATCGATGACGAGAATCTCGATATTGACGAAACCTGCGTGATGGTGCTCAAGAACTGCGGCCCCAAGGGCTACCCCGGCATGGCG
>MERZ01000075.1 GCA_001770785.1 Burkholderiales bacterium RIFCSPHIGHO2_12_FULL_61_11 | reverse complement strand
CTGCTCGGTCGAGCGCACGGCCTGTTCAAGAGCCCTGACCTTCAAGACCCCTTCCGTCGCACCGCGAAATTCGCGATGCACGCGCACCCCGAGGTCGCGGCGCAAGGCTTCCAGCGCCTGCCTGGCGCGTTCCTGCTCCGCGACCGCCTGCCGCACGGTCGAGCTGACGTAACCGCCAGAAAAGATCGGGATATTGAGCTGCAGGCCGATGGACTTGTTGGTGTAGCGGTTGTTGACGCTCGTCACGGTATCGCTTTCGTTTCGCGACAACTGAGCCACGGCGTCCAGTGTCGGGTAGTGGCCAGCCTGGGCCTTTTCCACCTCAAAGCCAGCCGCTTCGAGCTGAGCCTTGAACGAGCGGATCTCGGGGCTATTGGCTTCGGCGCGCTCGGTCCAGTCTTCCAGCCGATCCGGGCTGGGCGCAACCAGCTGCATCTTCGTCGCATCCAGCGAGGCCAGCTGATCGATGGGCCGGTTGACCAGGATCTGAAGCTGCCGGCGGGTGAAGTCCACATTCTGGCGTGCCTCCAGCTCCTGCGCCAGATTGAGGTCCAGAGCGGCTTGCGCCTCATCGATGTCGGTCCGCGTTCCGGAACCGCCCGCCAAACGCTTGCGCGCGGCATCGAGCTGGGTCGTGTAAGCGGTCTTCTGCGCCAGCACCAGTGCCAGCTGCTCGGCCGTCAGCAGGGCTTCGAAGTAAGCGCCGCTGACGCGCACGGCGACGTTTTGCAGTTCCCGCTCCAGGATCGCGTCGGCATCAGCCACCTGCGCCTGCGCCAGCCGGAAGTCGGCCATCTGGTACTTGCGAAAGAGCGGTTGCCGCAGCGTCAGCGCCTTGCTGCTGCTGTTGTAGTTTGTGTGGGTGGTGACCTCTTTGCCAAGGAAATTCGGTGTCGTGCTTTCCAGCGCATTGCGGTAGCCCGAAGCGCTGGCCGACAGGTTGGGCAATAGCTGGGCGCGTGCCTGCGGCAGGCGTTCGCGCTTGGCATCGGTCGCCGCCCGCGTGGCGCGCAGGCTGGCATCCTGTTCCAGTGCGGCCTGGTAGGCCTGGGACAAGTCAAGCGACCAGGCGGGCAGGCAGGCCAGCCCGGCGATGAGCGCGAGCGCCTTGAGTGACCCGCGACACGATGCAAAGGCAGAGGCTTTTGTCTTCATCGGGTCACTCCTCGTTCATGGAAGCCGCAACGCGCTTGGTCAGCGGGTGCAGCAGGTAAGTCAGCAAGGAACGTTCGCCGGTCCTGAAAACAACTTCGACCGGCATGCCCGGCTGCATCTGGCGCTTGCCAAGCCGCTTGATGCCCTCGGGCGTCACGGCGACACGCGCCAGGAAGTAGCCCGCGCCGGTCTGCGGGTCGGTCAGCAAGTCCCCGGACACGGACACCACCTGGCCTTGCACCACCAGTTGCGGGGAATGGGCAAAAGAAGAAAAGCGCACATCCACCGGCATGTTGGCCTGCACGCGGTCTATCAGATGAGGCAGCACCCGGGTCTCCAGCAACAGCGACTCATTGGCCGGCACCACGTCCATCAGTTTCTGGCCGGGGCCGACCACGCCGCCAACGGTCTGCGCCGCCAGCGCAACCACCTGACCCGACGCCGGAGACCGGATCTCGGTGCGCGCCAGATCATTCTGCAGCGCCCGGACCTTCTCGGAGTCGCCCAGCACCTCGCGGGTCACTTCGGCCAATTGCGAGTCCACCTCCTTGCGGTATTCCTGCTGCCGCGCGATGGCGCGCTGGCGGAGCTCCGCCGCTGCGCGTTTGGAGCGGATCGTGTTTCCCTGGAGTTCAGCAATGGAGGTGCTGGATTCGGCAACCTGGCGCTCCAGCTCCAGCTGGCGGTTGCGCGGCACGTAACCCTCGGTGACCAGGCCACGGGTATGGGTGAGTTCTTCGTTCAGCAGCGCCAGCTGGTTGTGCCGGTTGCCCTGCATGCCCGCGTAGGCTTGCGAAAGGCCTTGCTGGCCCTGGATGCTTTCCTCGATGCCTTGCAGGTCGGCGCGCAACGCCGCCTTGCGTGACTCAAGCAATTGTTGCTGGTTCACCATCTGCTGCTTGATCAGCGGGTCCCGGGCGGCGGCCAGCAAGTCCGGGTGGTAGCTGATGCGGCTTTGCCCTGCCTGTTCGGCCAGCAGGCGACCCTGCATGGCGCGCAGGCCCAGATAACGCTGCCGCACCGATTCGAAATTTGCCTTGGCAGCGGCATCGTCGAGCTTGATCAGCAACTGGCCCGCCTTGACCTGGTCGCCTTCGCCGACCAACACCTGCTTGATGATGCCGCCCGTCAGATGCTGGACCGGCCTGCGCTTGGTATCGATGGCGACCTGTCCCTGGCTGGGCACGCCCTCATCCAGCGGGGCAAAAGCGGCCCAAAGCAGAAAGCCGCCGAAGCCGATGGCCAGGGCCCACAGGCCGATGCGCCCCGCCCTGCCAAGGTCGGAGCTGGCCCCCTGGGCGTCTGCCGCATCTTCGGCGGCAGGCACAGCGGTGGCGGCGGTGGTCAGGCGTTTCAATAATTCTGGTGTTGCCATAGCGGACTCGGGTGAAAAGTGATAAAGGAACAGCGCCCAACCTCAGGCCGGCTGGAGCGCGGCTTCGGGGGGTACGGCGGGAGCGCTAGCGGGTCGCAAGGCGGCCAGCACGGCCTCCTTGGGCCCGTTGGCAACCAGCTCGCCGTCGCGAAGAATCATGAGCCGATCGGCCGCCGCAATGGCGCCGGGGCGGTGGGTGATCAGGAAGACGGTTTTCCCCTTGGCTTTCAACTCGCGAACGGTCCGCATCAGCGCGGCTTCGCCCGCCTCGTCCAGGTTGGCATTCGGCTCATCCAGCACAATCAGTGCGGGATCGCCATAGACGGCGCGCGCCAGCCCGATGCGCTGGCGTTGCCCGCCGGACAGCAGGTTGCCGGCCTCGCCAATGGGCGTGTCATAGCCCTTGGGAAAGCGCAGGATCATCTCGTGCAGGCCGGCACAGCGCGCCGCCTCGATCACCTTTTCGGAGTCGACCTTGCCAAGCCGGGCAATGTTCTCGGCAATCGAGCCCTCGAACAGTTCAACATCCTGCGGCAGATAGCCCAGATGGGGACCCAGCTCGACGCGGCTCCATTTTTCCAGCGGCATGCCGTCGAGCAGCACTTCACCGGCGACCTCTGGCCAGATCCCGACCATGACCCTGGCCAGGGTGGACTTGCCCGAGCCTGACGGTCCGAGCACCGCCACCACGGTCCCGGCAGGAACCGCGAAGGAGATGTTTTTCAGAATCGGCTGCGCCCGCCCTTCAGCGCTGGCCACCACGCCACGCAAGCTGATCGCGCCGGTCGGCGCAACGCGGGTCAGGGCCGGGTCACGCTCCGGGTAGTCAAGCAGCAGCGCTTCCAGCCGTTCAAAGGCGGCGCGGCAGGTCACAAAGCCGCGCCAGGTGCTCACCAGCTGGTCGATCGGCGCGAGCGCACGCGCCATCAGCACGTTCGCCGCAATCATGGCGCCCGGCGACAGTTGGCCGTCGATCACCAGCAGCGCGCCCGCGCCAAGCGACAGCGACTGCTGGCTGTAGCGAATGAACTTGCTCCAGGCGGTCACGCGGTAGGTCAGACCCTGCGCGCTAGAGTTCTTGTCCATCCAGGCCAGATGCTGGCGGTTCCAGCGTTTTTGCAGGTTGCCGATCATGCCCATCGATTCCAGCACTTCGGCGTTTCGCAGCTTGCTCTGCAGATAGCTGTTCGAGTCGCTACCCGCCTTGGCAGCCTCTTCCCAGGGGGCCACGGTTTGCTGGTGCCCAAACCAGGCCAGCGCCGCCTGGATCAGGACAAACACCAGCGACAACAGACCCAGCAGCGGGTGCAGGAAAAAGGTCACCGCAATATAGATCGGTGCCCACGGCGCGTCGAAAAGCGCAAAAATGCCGCTGCCCGTGATGAACTGCCGAATTTGAATCAAGTCCCCGAACGCCCGCGAGGGGCTGGCCGACGACTGGCCCAGGTTGGCCTCGAAACTGGCATTGAAGACGCGGGTGCTCAGCTGCTCGTCAAACCGCATCCCGGCCCGTACCAGCACGCGCGAGCGCAGCCATTCCGAGCCGGCCATCACGCCAAACAGGAACAGCGTGATCAGCGACACCGCCAGCAGCGTGAGCCCGCTCTGGCTGGTCAGCACGCGGTCGAATTCCTGCAGCATGTAGAGGGTTGGCGCCAGCATCAGCAGGTTCGTCAGGAAGCTCAACACCCCGACGATCAGGAACTCCTGCCGGAAAGCCCACAGGGTGGCCGTCAATTCGCTGCGATTGAAGAATTCGGATTTTTTCATGGAATGCTTACCTTGTACGTTGCCGATTTCAGGCCGCGGCGGCCAGCGCGCGCCCAGCGGCCTGGCCGGCCTGCGCGGCAGCCGCTTTTTCACTCGCCTTCTTCAAGGCGTCCAGCACCTCATCGCGCGGGCCAAAGGCTTGCATCACGCCCTCCTGCAGCACCAGCATCTTGTCGGCGACGGCCAGCACACTGGTGCGGTGCGTCATGACGACAAAGGTCGTGCCGCGCGCCTTGAGCGCCAGGATGGCGGCGGCCAGCGCCGCATCGCCCGCCTCGTCCAGGCTGGCGTTGGGCTCATCCAGCACCACCAGCACCGGGTCGCCGTAAATCGCCCGCGCCAGCGCAACGCGCTGTCGCTGCCCGCCCGCCAGCCTGGCGCCCTCGCGTCCCACCGGACTCTCATAGCCCAGCGGCAGGCCCATGATGAAGTCGTGCAGGCCGACGGCCTGGGCGGCCGCCTTGACCTTGGCCGGCTCGATTTCGCCAAAGCGCCCAATGTTTTCAGCCAGCGTGCCATCGAGCAATTCCACATCCTGCGGCAGATAGCCGATGGACGGGCCCAACTCACCCTTGTCCCAGGCGAAGACATCCGCCCCGTCGAGCCGCACCTTGCCGCTGGCCGCCGGCCACAGGCCGACCAGCAGCCGGGCCAGCGTCGTCTTGCCTGAAGCCGAAGGGCCGACCACGGCCAGAACCTCACCCGGTGACAGGCTGAACGCCACATTCCTGATGATGGGCACGCCAGCGCCCGGAGCGCCGGCCATCAGGCTTTCAACCTGCAGCCGGCCCCGCGGCGGCGGCAGCGCCATCGCGTCCTGCTTCGCCGGGACCGCCGCCAGCAGGTTTTCAAGCCGTTGCCACGCGTCACGCACATTGACCACCATGCGCCACTGGGTCACGATCTGGACCAGCGGCGCCAGCACCCGTCCCCCCAGAATCGAGCCAACGATCATCATGCCGGCGCCGCCATTGAGCTCGTTCTTCAACAGCAGCCAGGCGCCAAGCCCCAGCATCATCGACCCCAGGCTGACCTGCAAAAACTTGGTGATCGCCTGATACCCCCCGGCCTGGTCCGACGCCAGAGCCTGCAGCGCCAGGAATTCGCGCTGCTTGCCCATCCAGCGCCGGTGGATGTCGCGCAGCATGCCCATCGATTCGATCACCTGGGCATTTCGCAGCGAGCCGTCAGCGTACTGCTGGGCGGCGATGGCGCAGCGGTTGGCCGCCACCAGAGGCGGCTGCGTGCTCCGTTCGTTGAGCCAGCCGACAAAAACCTGCAGCACCGAGCCCACCATGGCCGACCAGCCCAGCACCGGGCTGACGGCAAACATCAGCAGCAGAAGGACCAGCGAAACCGGGGCCTCCATCACGGCCAGCAGCGGCGGCGAATGCAAGAACTCCCGCACGGTACGAAAGTCGTTCAGCAACTGCATGCTGCCACCGCGTATCCGTTTCAGATTGGCCGCGAAGATGGCGGTAAAGACCCGGTTGCGCAAGCGCTGGTCCAGCTGCAGGCCGGCCTGGTACATGATTTGCGCGCGTGCCCATTCGAGAATTTCCATCAGGCAGTAAGCCGCCAGCACCAGCAGCGTCAGCATGGCCAGCGTCAGATGGCTGCGGCTGTTGACGACCCGGTCATAGACCTCCAGCATGTAGCCGCTCGGCGCCAGCACCAGCAGGCCGGAACAGACACTGAACCAGGCGGCCCGCACAAAATAGGGCCGCAGCTGCATCACCGCCTGGCCCAGTTCGGAAGGCGTTTTTTGAAAGTTCATGTGGCCTCCTCAACCATCACGTATTCGGGAATATTGCCCATGTCTTGCTCCTGGGCGGCGGGAATTTCTTCGCCCGGCGTGGGCGTCAAGAAAAGGAATGAGAGTTCAAAGCCATCGGCCAGCGTTCGGGACAAGACCACCTCGCGCAACTTCTTTTCATGGAAACTGGCCTCGTCTTCGGGCCGCAAGGCCAGGTGAAAGCGGATGCGGCCGTCCAGCGTATACATCGACAACTGCCCGTCCTTCACGCTCAGCGTGTGCCGATCGAAGTAAACCGGGCAGTTGTCGGCAAAGCGCAGCAGCGGCAGCGGCTTGCCAGCCAGCCGGTTCAGGTTGAAGGGGCTCTCGGGATGCTGGTAAACCAGGCGGCCGGTGCGCGACACCGAATAAATGGCATTGCAGACCATTTGGGAGCCCATGGCCGGAAACTTGTCGCGCAACTGTTTATAAGCCAGGTGATGCAGCGTGACCCGATTCCAGCAGCGGTTTTGCTGAACCATGGGGGCCAGCGCATTGCAAACTTGCGCAAACCCCTGCTGCAGGGCACGCAAACTGGCGAGCTGCTCCGGCGAACCGTTCAAGGGAATGCGCACAACAGAATTCATATAGGAACGCATTGTAGGGCTTCCTATATGAACTTTTGCCTGCGTTTTGTCCGGGCTGTGATCCGGATCACAAACTGCCGCTTTGAACGCCTCTTGACTCCCACGCAAAGCCCAAAAACTCGTGTGAGACAATCATCCTAGAAACGGCAGTTGACCGCTTGATGACCTTGGCAAGCCGCTTGAGGCGCCACGGATGACGCAAACACGATGATTACGCAAGACGACCTGGAAACCGACGAAAGCCTGGAAAAAAGTCACGCGACAGGCTCAGTGATCGAGGCCGGGGGTCTGGGCAAGGCTTATTATCCGGCGACAAAACCGGTGGCTGCACTGCTGTCGGCACTGGCGGGCACGGCCAGCCGGACCCCGCCCTTCTGGGCCCTGCATCCGATGGATCTGGCCATCAAGCAGGGGGAAGTCTTGGGCCTGGTTGGCCACAACGGCGCCGGCAAGTCCACTTTGCTGCAAATGATCAGCGGCACGCTGGCCCCCAGTGTCGGGCGACTTCGGGTCAGGGGCCGCGTCGCCGCCCTGCTTGAGTTGGGCGCGGGTTTCAACCAGGAGTTCACAGGCCGCGAAAACCTGCTGCTCAACGGCCCGCTGATGGGGCTGAGCCGCCGCCAGCTGGCCGATCGGCTGGAGGACATCATCGCGTTTTCCGGCATTGGCTCGTTCATCGACCAGCCGGTGAAGACCTATTCCAGCGGCATGTTCGTGCGCCTGGCGTTTTCGCTGGCCACCAGCGTGGAGCCCGACATCCTGGTCATCGATGAGGCCTTGTCGGTGGGCGATGGCGAATTCGCGCGCAAGTCCTTTGACCGCATTCTGGGCTTGCGCGAGAGCGGCACCACGATCCTGTTCTGCTCGCATTCGATGTACCAGATCGAGTCCCTTTGCACGCGCGCCATCTGGCTCGACCACGGCCAGGTCAAGCAAATCGGGGCCCCGGCTCAGGTCACGGCCGCCTACCAGGAGCATATGGACCGGCTTGCCGCGCCGCCCAGCGCCGACCCGGAGACGGCGGCGGCGCCCGTCGTGACCTCCCCGGGACATGCCCGTATCCGCTCGCTGAGCCTGGCTTGCGATGGGCAGCACGGCACCAGCGTCCATGCCGTGTCGGGGCGCAGTGACATCGAAATCACCATCGGCTTCGAATCCGACCCAGGCCTGGACGCGCCCAACGCCGCCGTCACCATCAACGCGGCCGATGGCCGTATTCTCGCCAGCTCCGGCACCTGGATCGACGGCGTCAGGCTGCAGCGCGATGGCTCGGGACGGGGAACCGCCATCGTGCGGTTTCCTGCGATTTCCCTGCTCAAGGGGCGCTACACCTTCGCCGCCTACCTGTTTTGCGAGCGCGGCCTGCATATTTACAGCGCGGCCGAGAAGTTCGCGATGATGACGGTCGAGCAAACCCACCTGGAGCAAGGGATGGTTTCACTGCCCCATGCCTGGCGGGCGCAAACCGGTCTGGAGCTGCCCGACCGGCCGGCGGCCGCCGCTGAGCCGGCCAGCCCGCCATTGGCGTTACCGCCCGATTGGACGCCGCGCTGGAGCACCCGCTGGTCCCAGCCCGGCGATCGGCAGGGCTTGCTGGAGCTCTTTTCTCAAGCCTTCGGCAGCACGCTGGCAAGCGAACAATGGGACTGGAAGTACCGGCAGGCCCCGGTCTGGGGCACCGTGGTCCGGCAAGAAAGCCAGTACGCCGCATTTTTCGGCGGCATGCCCCGGACCATGGTCCACGGCGGTCAAACCGTGATGGCCGTCCAGATCGGCGACGTCATGGTGGCGCCGGCGCAGCGCGCCCTATCGCGCACCGGCCCCCTGTTCCGTAGCGCGGCCGCCTACTTTGGCAACCTGCACCAGCTCTACCCGCAGACCCGCTTTGCTTTCGGCTTTCCGTCGCCGCGGCACCTCCAGCTTGACGCAGAGATC
>MERZ01000074.1 GCA_001770785.1 Burkholderiales bacterium RIFCSPHIGHO2_12_FULL_61_11 | reverse complement strand
CGCTATGTGTACCCAGTGCGATATGGATAGCCTTTGGCGCCAGAGAGTCCCTGATACCCGACTTGCCGAGGACGGCGTCGTGGAACGAGAGGTCGTCCGGAAGCATGGTAAAGACGACGTCGCGTCCTTCACAGGCGTTTGCGATGGATTCTGCGACCATAGCGCCTGCGTCCGCCAACTGTGCGGCTTTTCCAGGCACAGGGTCGTAAGCAGCCAGTTCCTGGTCGCCGGCGAGAATTCGACGAGCGACGCCCTCGCCCATTCGGCCAAGCCCGATGAAGCCAACTTTCATACTATTCTCCAGCCAATGATTCGAGGCGCCAATGGACTATTCAACGCAACAGCCAGCCGCCATCAATGATTAGGTTGACACCATTGATTGACCGGTTTTGCAAAAGGAAGATCACAGCATCAACAACGTCCTGCGTTTCCACCAAACGACCAGTCGGCGTGCGCGCTTTGATCGCATCGAGGACTTCGTTCGACTTTTCACTCCAGGCCGGGGTGTCCCCGACGATGCCGGGATGCACTGCATTCACTCGGATCGGGGCCAGTTCGACAGCCAGGGTGCGAATCATGCTGGTCACGCCGCCGTTGACAGTGGTCACCGTTGTCGAGCCGGGATAAGGCCGCTCTTTTGCCAAGCCTCCGAACAACACAACCGATGCATCTGGAACGAAGCGAGGAACAAGCTGGTGTACGACTTCGGTATAACCCACCAGCTTCAAGGTGACCAATCGGATGGCTCGATCGATGTCATATTCCTTCGCACTGTTTTCGTCTCGCTCAATTGCAGCAAGGACGACATGCTTTACCTTGCCAACGTCCGCAAAGCATTGTGCAATCGTCTTCGGTTGCGCGAGATCAACCGCGATACCCGTAGTTTTTCCACCGATTTCGGCAGCAATCAATTGTGCGCGGTCACGATCGCGGCCAGTAATCACTACGCTTTCGCCGTGGTCCGCCAGCGTCTGCGCAAGTTGACGACCAATGCCGGAAGTACCACCCACGATAATTATGCTTTCTTGATTAGACATTTCAGCTATCACTCCATGATTGAATCAAACTATTCCGTCCAATAGGCAAACTTTTTCCCTTGTCAGGCCTTATTACTTTTCAGCTCAACCTTTGAAGGCTGCGCTGCAAGTTTTTCCTTGAGATACTCCCAGTCACGGCTAAACCGATATCCGTGGCGAGCCGGCAGCGATGGCGATTGCGTTTCCAGCCAACGCACCTTGCCCGGATTGTTGTTGTAAAACGCATGCACGCAGCCCACCCCGGTCCAGAAGATGTCGCCCTTCTTCAGGGTGTAGCGCTGCCCGTCGGCGACGACGTCGACTTCACCGTCAAGGATCACGTAGGACTCCTCCATGGGATGATCGTGAGGATGCGCAACTCCACCCGGCTGGTACTCGACCATGAACATTGAGTGGAGCTGCGCGTCCAGCCGCTGGTCAACCAGCATCTTTACCGCGATGCCGCTATACGCCAGAAGCGCGGTTGACATGCTTGCTGAAACGGTTGGTGCGCCGACTTGAGCGCCCAGTTTTAGCTGGTCGACATCAATGTCACCCTCTGCCATGTAGAAGAAATTGCGGGAACGTGGGTCACGAATATCCAGCTCGGCAAGCTTGTAATCTTCGGGAGCACCGAGAAAAAATGTATCCTCGTCTTCTCCGTGCGTCCTCGGCTGGGGAGCCATCATGTCAATCCAGCGAGCTTCCCCGACAAGCGGCCCAACCCATGCATGTGGGACGCCAACCGGAATGACGCCGCATGCACCCGGCTTTAGGGGATAGCCCCGGCCATCGAGAACCAAAATCGGCGCACCTTCGGTAACGAAGAAACTTTCCTCGAACGAATGCAGGTGCGTATTAACGCGGCCGCCAGCCTGAAGAGCGCATAAGCCGAGCCCCATATGTACGGAGCCTTCAGCCCCGTCAACTAAAGAACAGCGCATGAAATGGTCGCTGTTTCCTGGATAAACAGACTTCAGTGTCAATTCGGCGGCGCGAAGTATGTGGTGCACGCGAAGCTCCTTTTGAAATAGCGCAGTATATATGCGCGAAATGTACAGTTTAGTAAACAAAATTCTGAAATACTGCGCATCTGAATTTAGTGTAAACCATATTTTGTACATCATCAAGATACATTCGGCATTTTTTCGGCTTTTAGCGCGGCACACTTGACATATCGCTCGGAAGACTACGCCCGTACCATGGATACTCCTGCCAAGCTTTCAAACACAATCACCCTAAATCCGGCAGCCCACCAATGCGAGCCGGGTCTGGCGGGACTGCGTTTGGGCCAGCGTCGGATCGGCCTTGGGCCCGCGCTTTTGCGGCTCAAGCGCCGAGCGCCGGGAGGGTCTGTGTTTGAACAAGAAGTTGACGTCGTTTCGCTTCACCCATTTGGTGACCTCTGTAAATCCGTCGAAACTGGCTCCCAGTCTAGATTGCAGCCAGGTTTATGAGGCGTCAACTGCCGAAAATAGGACGACTGGAAGGTAAGGATTGCACCCGCGCATTCGGACTTTATACGTAACTTTTGGTCGCGTCCCTGATGGGATTCGCCGGTTGACGCGTCAATCACTTACACGCACTCTGAGTGCCTTGTCCAGCAGAAATACTGTTCAGATACGTAGCGCCGGCGTTGACTGATGCCGCTGGTGCAGCTTTTCACCCCGATCGCGGACGTTGAAGTTGCTCATCTTGCGCCTGACCCCTCGCGGGTTGAAGCGGCGCCTGAGTCGGATCGAGAATGTTCGTCACCAGCCGGTAGCTGCCCTCGGTCGGCGTAGCTGAGTCCTCCAGCATGTATTCGATCACCCGTAAGATTTGTCCCGACGTGCGGCGCTTGTCCTCACTGTCGAACACGGTGCTCAGGCAAGAGCCATCGGGCAACATCCGCTCCACCGGCAGCCTGCGGTCGGCCTTGGCCGGCCAATCCAGCTTGGCGCCAGTGGCGCAGGCGGCCCGCCAAGAGTTTGAAGCCGAAGAAATTGCGGTGGCCAAGACCAACATGTCTGGCTTGAGCTTGGCTGGCAGCATCTGCGCAGCCATGGCTTGCTCACTGCGATCGTAGGGCGCGACCTTGTTTACTTGAGTAAACTATACTAAACAGTAGTGAATCTTTACATTTGATTTTGTTTAACAAATTCCAGCATGGAACGATTAGACCGAAGAACCGAGATGACAGACGGCACTAGCAACGGCTCCAGTTCAGGGCAAAACGCTCACGGCATTGGCTCGCGTTTGCGAGAAGTGCGCCAGGCAAGAGGCCTGAGCGTTCGGGAGCTTGCGCGTCGCGCCTCGGTCTCGCCGAGTCTTGTTTCACAAGTCGAACTTGGCCGCATAAACCCGTCGGTGTCGACGTTGTACGCCATGGCGCAGGTCTTGAACCTGTCCATTGACAAGTTGTTTACAGACGCTGGACAGGGGGAAAAAGGAAGTAATGGTGAGAATGAGATCGGAACTCGGCCGACGAATGGGCCGGTCCAGCGCGGCATTTCGCGGCAGGCGATTCAGCTGGCATCTGGTGTTGTATGGGAGCGCCTCACCACAATGCCAGACGAGGATGTAGAGTTTCTTTATGTAACGTATGACGTTGGCGGAGCTTCTTGCCCGAAAGACGCGATGATCCGCCACGGCGGAAGAGAATATGGCTATCTGGCCAGCGGACGTCTTGGGATACAAATCGGATTTGATAAATACGAATTGTATCCGGGCGACTCATTTTCTTTCAATGGACATACGCCTCATCGTATTTGGGCCATCGGGGGGAAACCGGCGACGGCGATTTGGGTTATTTTGAACCGGCATGGCGACGATAAAAGGCTCCTTGCGTGAGAGGTGCCTCGCCGATAAACCTTGCGCCAGGTGTCCAATTGCAGCGCCGGCGGAGAGATTTTTGGGTTCTGTCGCAGTAATCGTAAACGACAATCCAGTCCATGCTTGATTTCCGCAAGAGTTCGATTATTGGCGCCTTGCGCAAGGTACTCACTCGGTTCCACTATCCGCTGGAATTTGCGTGCGCTGGTACTTGGCCTACCCGTTGAGCCTGTGACAAGTTGAGGAAATGATGCAGGCGCGCGGTGTTTTCGTTGACCACTCCACCGTGCATCGCTGGGCGATCAAGATGTTGCCAGTGATGGCCGCAGTCTTTCGGCGACGTAAAAGATCAGTTGGGCTGAGCTGGCGGATGGACAAGAGTGGAGCAGACACAGCGGCCATTGAAAGTGTCAAGGCTGACGCCTGCGTCGATATCCTGATGCGTCAAAACAAGTTCCTCAACAACATCGTCGAGAAAGATCACCGGGCCATCAAACGAATCACCAGACCGATGCTCGGATTCAAGTCCTTTTAGAATGCTCGAATCATCATTGCCGGGATCGAAACCATGCACATGATTCGCAAGGGGCAGATGGACTGCCCTGCCTGACAAACCATGTCCCCAGCACAGCAGTTCTACAGCCTCGCTGTTTGATCACCAGGTCAGCGACGCAACTCTTTTCGGCCTGACTCCACTATTGCGACACAACCAGAATTCGTCTTTCCGCTTCCCAGGAACCCTGTAACAATGGTGACAGCTGTTTTCTTCATGCTGACCTCAGTTGTTGATGCTTCCCATGCAGAGATACTTCAATTCGAGGTAGTCATCGATGCCGTACTTGGAACCTTCGCGCCCGAGGCCCGATTGTTTGACTCCTCCAAAGGGCGCCACTTCGTTTGAGATCAGGCCTTCGTTAATGCCTACCATGCCGTATTCCAGGGCTTCTGCAACGCGCCATACCCGACCCATATCCCTGGAATAAAAATACGAGGCAAGTCCATATTCGGTGTCGTTGGCCATGCGAATGGCGTCCTGCTCAGTCTTGAAGCGAAACAGCGGCGCAACCGGCCCAAACGTTTCCTCACTTGCCACATCCATTTCCCGCGTGACATCTGCCAGTACCGTCGGCTGGAAGAATGTACGGCCTAGCGAATGCCGCTTGCCTCCGAGCAGTACGCGCGCACCCTTTGACACTGCATCATAAATATGTGCTTCCACTTTTTCGACCGCCCCCAGATCAATCAATGGTCCTTGTTGGGCGCCGTCTTCGAAGCCGTCAGCAACCTTGAGCTGTGACACCGCGACCACCAAGCGCTCGGCGAATTCGTCGTACACGCCGTCTTGAACCAGGATGCGGTTCGTGCAGACGCAGGTCTGGCCGGTATTGCGGAACTTCGACGCTATTGCGCCTGCCACGGCGGCATCAAGATCAGCATCGTCGAAAACGATGAATGGAGCGTTCCCGCCGAGCTCGAGCGATATCTTTTTTATCGTGCCGGCGCACTGCGCCATCAGCTCCTTGCCGATTTCCGTCGACCCGGTAAAAGAGAGCTTGCGTATCAACGGATTGCTACTGAGCTCGCCTCCGATGGCGGATGCCGACCCTGTCACGACGTTAATGACGCCGGGTGGTATTCCTGCACGCTCGGCAAGCTCTGCCAGGGCCAGCGCAGAGTACGGCGTGTAGCTCGCCGGTTTGATGACGATGGTACAGCCCGCAGCGAGAGCGGGACCGACCTTTCGGGTGATCATCGCGTTCGGGAAATTCCACGGTGTAATCGCTGCCACCACCCCGACCGGTTGCTTGATCACGACAATACGCTGACCGGACCGCGTCTCGGGGATCGTGTCACCGTAAATTCGCTTTGCTTCCTCAGCAAACCATTCGATGAAGGACGCGCCATACAGCACTTCGCCGCGAGCTTCAGCCAACGGCTTGCCCTGCTCGCTCGTCATGAGCGTGGCGAGATCCTCTTGGTGAGCGACGATCAACTCGTACCACTTCCGCAACAATGCTGCGCGCTCTTTGCCAGTCTTGGACCGCCACATCGGCCATGCAGAATTGGCGGCCTCGATCGCACGACGTGTCTCCGCAGTTGACATCCGCGGGACAACACCGATCGTTTCCCCTGTTGCGGGGTTCTTCACATCCAGCGTTGTACCGTTATCGGCCCGGACCCATTGGCCGCCGACGTAGCAAGCTTCTCGAAATAATGCACGATCCTGAAGTTGTAGCATGATCAATCCTTTTTGATATTGGGTGTGGAGGAACCGGCAATCCCGGCAATTTCTTCAAGCAGAGTCACATAGGAGAAAAAGTCAGATTCACCGCGTCCGGAAGCGACCATCGCACCGAGAAACTGCCTGGTCAGTGCAGTTATCGGCAATGGCACGTTTAGGGATCGCGCCGCGTCAAGCGCGAGGTCAAAATCCTTGGCCATTTGCGATGTCGTGAACATCGGAGTGAAGTCTCGTTCGCTTAGCATCTTTGCCTTGTAGCCGACCAGGGGGGAAGCAACGGCACTGTTGTTGATGACCTCGATCATCTGATGCCAGTCCACCCCGACGCGCTCCGAGAGAACCATGGCTTCGCTCATCATGGCCGCGGTTATCCCCAGCATCATGTTGATCGATAGCTTCATGTAGCGGGCCTGCTCTTCGGCGCCCAGATAGTAAATCTTCTTGCCGATCGCCCTGAACAGTGCCTCGACCTCCTGGTAAGCATCGGACGGTCCGGACACGAGGACGGTAAGACCGGCTGCCACCGCCATGGCGGTGCTGCCGGAGACAGGCGCGCGCAAGTAGCGGATACCCTTGCTTCTTGCAACCACGGCGACGCGTTCGGATGCGCTCGGCGATACCGTGCTCATATCAACAAACACGGTTCCTGGTCGAAGGGCTTCGAGCGCACCAGCTTCTCCTGTTGCGATGTCGAGAAGCGCATGGTCGTCCGCGACCATGGAGAAGACAATGTCACTTTCTCTTGCCAGCTCCTGCACCCGTTCAATGCAGCGCGCACCTTGCTCGACAAGCGGTTTGGCCTTCTCCGGCGACCGGTTGAACACCGCAACCGGATAACCCGCTGCGACAATATGGGCGGCCATGGGCAAGCCCATCTTTCCAAGACCGATCCAGCCGATATTTGGTTTTGTCATGGTATGTATTGTCAAGCTTGTCGATGGGGAGCCATGAAAACGATCATGCGTAGCGTCTGATCGTCCAGAGGCCGAACCGAATGTCGTGCGCCGCGAGGAATATAGAGACAATCATTCGGCTCGAGAAGAAAGCGCTCTTCCTCTACCGTGGCTTCCCCTTTTCCCTGCAGGATGAAAAACCCGTGGTCGCAGTCCGGGTGAACATCCTCTTCGCCCTCGCCTCCGGGGAAAATATCCACCAGGTGGAGCTCGATCTGTTCCGTGCCCACCGTCTTGCGGTTTATTACCGCTCTCCCGTCCGTCCGCCGATGTTTTGGCGGACACGCAGCAGGCAAAGCGGCTGCATGTATCAATTGCGCTCGATTCAACATTGCATCCTCTGCAGTCTTGATCACTCTGGAAACTTGCACACACCTCAAAAGACGTTTGGCTAAAGAAGCGGATGCCCAACGATGCCCGCCTTCTCCAGCGCGCGCAGCATCGGCAGCTCCAGCAGGTCGATGCCCAGCGGCTGCTTGTCAATGCCGTAATGCACCAGCATTTTCTTGATCTGTTGCGCGAACTGATCTTGCACATTCATCGAGGGCGGCAGCGCGCCCTGCATGTTGCTGACCGGTGCGCCGACACGGTCGGCGATCCAGGGACTGCTGAAGCGCTTGGCGGGCGACGCACCGGATTCCACAGGTAAGGTTCGCCGTCGCGCGGGCAAAGCGCATAGCGGTCGAACTTGTCGCGCACCCACTCACCGATATGGGTGCCCGTGATGTAGCGCACGTTGTCAACGTTGAAGCACAGCACGCCGCCCAAGCAGGCGGCCTTGACAGCGGCCTGAGCACGTTCGAAACGCTCGCGAATCAGGCGCTGGTAATCAATGCCACGCTCCCAATCCCTGGCCATTGGGCCCCAGTTTGCGGTGGCATGTGGACGGTTGTATTTCATGATCTTCTCCTGAATTGAATTTCTTCCAAAGTCGAAATCGAAATCACGTGCGTCATAGGCGATGTGTGCCAGATATCTTTAAGTGGCTTTCTTGATATTGCCGAAAATCTGCGGCCGCAATGACGGAATGCACGGCGTTGCCCGGGGCGGATAGTTCGCCTCGGTGCCGAGTTCAATGGCGGCATGCCAGGCCCAGCGTGGGTCCCACATGGCGGCCCGGCCGATGGCGATCATGTCGGCCTGGCCGGATGAAACAATTTGCTCAGCCAGTTTGGCATCGGCGATCAGTCCCACGGTGCGCGTGACAACGCCGGCCTCCTTCTTCACCCGGGCTGCAAACTGGGCGTTGTAGCCCGGCGCCTGCGCCACCTGCTGGCGCGGATCGAGTCCACCCGATGAGACATCGACATAATCGCAGCCCAGTTTCTTGAGCTCCCTGGCGAACTGCACGGTCTGCTCGATCGTCAGGCCGCCCTCGACCCAATCCACCGCGGAGACGCGCGCGCCCATGGGCTTGTCGGCCGGCCAGGCTGCGCGCATGGCGGCAAAGACCTCGAGCGGGAAGCGCATTCGGTTTTCCGCACTGCCGCCATAGGCATCGGTACGCTGGTTGGACAGGGGTGACAGGAACTGGTGAATCAGATAGCCGTGGCCGGCATGGAATTCGATCAGGTCGTAGCCAACCCGCTCGGACCGCTTGACCGAGTTCACAAAATCCGCT
>MERZ01000073.1:5242-9022 GCA_001770785.1 Burkholderiales bacterium RIFCSPHIGHO2_12_FULL_61_11 | reverse complement strand
GTAGGGATACTGGCGGATCATTACAGAGTACGAGAGCGAGAAATCGTTTAACCAGAACATCCGCATTAAAGCCATCGCCAATCCACAATCGGTATACATTGATCCGGCCGCGACCGAGCCGGACAAATCGGATGCTGAGTGGGGTTTTGTTTTCGAGGATATTTCGACAGAACAGTGCAAGCGGGAACATCCAGATATTGACCCGGCATCATGGTCTGAGGATTCGGAGGGCTGGGCTAGCGACGAAACAATCCGACGCGCCGAGTATTTCTATTGCGAGTACGAGAAAGACACGCTCTATCTGATAAATAACGGCACCGAGGAAGGCGCTACGCTGTTAAAGAGCGAAATACCGCCTGAACAGCTAGCCGCCATCAAACCGATGATCGTTAGCGAGCGACCCACAACGATCAAAAAGTGGAAGTGGTGCAAATTGCTGGGTGGTCACGACGAACCAATAGACATGCGCGATTGGCCAGGTTCGTACCTGCCGATCATTGCCGCGATAGGCAAAGAGGTAAACGTCAACGGCGAGATCGTCGTTAAGGGGATCGTCCGCGATCTGAAAGACACCGCGCGGATGGTGAACTTTAGCTATTCCGAAACGATTCAGACCGTCGCATTGCAGAATAAAATCCCGTACATGGCGTCGGTTGAGGCGACTCGCGGGCTTGAGGAATACTGGGACGCCCCGAATCTTAACGACCTGTCTTATCTGCCGTTTAATGAGTTCAACGAATCTGGCGAGCGAATCAGCAGGCCGGAAAGGCAGCCTGGTGCCACCATGGCGACGGCTCAGGTTCAGTTACTCCAACTGTCCACCGATCAAATGCGGGCCGCCAGCGGGCAACAGAACGCGAACTTCGGGATTAGATCAGAGGCAGTCAGCGGCGTTGGCATTCAGCGGCTGAAAGCGCAGGGAGAGAACGCCACTTTCCACTTCCCTGACAACCACGTCCGCGCGCTGCGCTACGAGGCGTTGGTATTGCTCGACCTGATACCGAAGGTATACGACACGAAGCGCGTTGTGCGAATCCTTGGGCTTGATGGTAAGGACGAAAAAGCCACGCTTGATCCGGGCAGCGAATCGCCTTATGCCGAAAACACTGTTGCGGAAGATGTCGAAAAGATATTCAACCCGCTGCTTGGCAAATACGACGTGGTGATTGACACCGGCCCGAGCTATCAGACGCAGCGGCAGGAAAGCGCCGCGATACTGACCGACCTTGCCGCAAAAAACCCGCAGATTATGGGTGCTGCCGGCGACATCGTTATGCGGTCGTATGATTTCCCGATGGCGGAAGAACTTGCCAAGCGGCTTGAAAAGACTTTGCCTCCTGGCATGAAGGAGGACGCGAAGCAGCCGCAGATTCCGCCGCAAGTGCAGCAGCAGATGCAGCAGGCCCAGCAGCAGTCCGAACAGATGCAGCAGCACATACAGATGCTTGAGCAATCCCTGCAAGAGATTGGCGGGAAATACAACGAACTTGAACAGAGTCGGCAGATTGAGGCCGGCAAGCTGGAAGTCGACCGAATGAATGCCGAGACGGCGCGCATGAAAGCGCAGGGCGAGCTACAGATTAAGGCGAGCCAGCCAACTAATGAATTGCCCGAGATTGAAAAGCTGCGGTTTGAGGCAGATGTGAAAATACGCCTCAAGCAGATGGACATTGATGCTGCAAAAGAGATCGAGATTATGCGGCATTGCCAGAAAGTTGACATGCACGACATCCAGCAGACTGAGATTCCGCAGTGACGATGTGCGGGTCTTTTTAATGACTGAAGAGAATCAACAAACCGCCTTCGCCCGGTCGGCGATGCAAAAACTTGGGAAACCATGCCATGACTGAAGAAACAAACGCGACTCCGGCGGCCGCGCAAGCGGAACAGGTGAACGAGGTCGAACCCGTAGAGACTGCTGAATCGACCACAGCAGAACCGCAGGAAACCGAGACTGCCGAGGCCGAGGAAACCACAAAAAAGGTTCCATGGTTCCAAAAACGGATTAACGAGGTAACCCGCGAAAAGTACGAGTTGCAGCGAGAGGCGCAAGCCTTGCGCGATCAAATGGCACGCTCTCAGGCAGGCGAACAGCCAAATCAGGCTGATGAGATTCAAACCCTCATTCAGCGCGAGGCGCACCGCTTGACAAATGAGCGCTTATTTAACGATGCGTGCAACAAGGTATATGCGACAGGCAAGTCGGAGTTTAAGGATTTCGATGCGACTGTTGGCAATCTTCAGATGGTTGGCGTTGGCCGGGATTTCCTGGAACTGGCAACAATATCTGATGCAGGGGCAAAGCTCCTACACCACCTTGGCAGCAATCTGGATGAGGCCGCGAGAATCGCGAAACTGCCACCAAAACTAATGGCGCGCGAAATGACTCTTCTTGAAACCAAGTTGAGTCAGAAGCAGACCGGAACCGTATCGAAAGCACCGCCACCAATCGCTCCGCTGTCCGGCGGAAAAGGCTCGTTCAAAGACTACAGCCCCAACATGTCGGACGCGGATTACGCGAAATGGCGTCAATCTCAAATCAAGCAGCGAAGGTAAAAAAACATGGCAAATTCACTTGTCACAATCGACATGGTAACGCGCGAGGCACTGCGCGTTGCCCATGAAAAGCTCCAATTCATCGGAACCGTTGACCGGCAGTACGATGATTCATACGCTAAAACGGGCGGCAAAATTGGCTCCGTTTTGCGTGTCCGTCAACCCAACCAGTACCTGCGCACAACCGGCTCGCGAGTCATGGACGTGCAGGATCAAACCGAAACTACTGGTTCTATCACGCTGGCAACGCAGGATCACGTTGATATGCGGTTCAACTCGGCAGAGTTGGCGCTGTCTATCGACGAAATCAGCAAGCGTTACATCGAGCCAGCAGTGAGCGTCCTTGTGTCAGGCATTGAGTCCGACTTTATCGCCTACGCGACAAAAGCGACTTACAACGTTGCCGGCACCGCAGGCACGGCCCTGACCGACCTTGTAGCGGTTGGCGAGGCTCGCGCCAAGCTGAACCGTGCCCTTGCTCCCAAGGACGGCAATCGCTCAATCCAGTGCGATTCAGTAGCAATGGGCGGCATGGTCAATGGCCTCAAGGGTTTGTTCCAGGATTCACAGCAGATCAAGGAGCAATACCGCGAGGGCCTGATCGGCCGCACGGCGATGGCTGACTGGTACGAGAATGATCGCATGTGGTCGTTGCCAAACTCGGCCGACGTTGTTGGCGCGATCAACGCCGGGACGCTCACGTCAGGCATCACCACGCTGACAGTAAACGGCCTGACCGCTGCCCCGGTAGCCGGAATGGTGTTCACGGTAGCGGGAGTGTATGACGTTCACCCTGAAACCAAGGCGGCATACTCGACGCTCAAGCAGTTTGTGTGCGATGAAAATTGCACCACTACCAGCCTGAGCTTCACTCCTGCCATCAACTACGCTGCTACCGCAACGCAGAATGCGTCAGGCACACCGGTAACGACCGCAGCCATCACGTTTGTTGGTGCTGCATCAACCAACTACGTTCAGCAGTTGATGTACCACAAAGAGGCGTATCAGTTTGTGACTTGCGACTTGCCGCTGATGGATGATGCGCACAAGTGTGTACGTCGCACTCAGGACGGGTTGTCTCTTCGCGTCTGGCAGGCCAGCGACATCCGCAACGATGAGCTGCTCATGCGTATTGACATCCTGTACGGCATGGCGGCGTTGCGCCCGCAATGGGGCTGCCGGATCATCGGTGCTGCTGGCTAACCAAACACATAACGAGGTATT
>MERZ01000073.1:3574-5169 GCA_001770785.1 Burkholderiales bacterium RIFCSPHIGHO2_12_FULL_61_11 | reverse complement strand
TCTGCATCAACAGGTCATCGACGGCGTCGGCGCAACCCGAACGCTGCTTGCGGAAGAATCGGGCGCTCTTTGCCTGTTTGACAGCGCTGCCGGCGTCGTGTACACGTTGCCAACCCCTGCTGTCGGAATGTATTTCGATTTCATGGCAACGGTTTCGGTGACAAGCAACGCCTACAAAACCATCACGGCTGCTGCAACGCAGTTCCTGGTCGGCGGCATTGGCATTCTGTCGCTGACCGTGGCGGAAGCTGGCGACTTCTTTGTCGCAAACGGCACGACGCATGTGGCGATCTCCGAAGACGGCGCTACCAAAGGCGGTCTTGTCGGCGGGCGCTATCGTGTGACGGCGATCAGTGCAACGCAGTGGGCTGTTACCGGCATCAGCGTCGGTGCCGGTACGCTGGCCGATCCGTTCGCAACGTCGTAAGCAGGATAGGGGGCAGCAATGCCCCCGATTCTTTCGAGGCATTCCATGGTTATCTACATGACTCACCCAGATCACGGGACGCATATCGCATATTCCAAGGCAGAGGTTGAACGTTGCGAGAGTAACGGGTGGTCTGTGCGCTGCGATAAGAAAGAGCCGGAGAATGTCCAACCGGAAAGGCCGGTTCTTTCCTTGCGCAAAAAGGTGACGCATGGCAACGGCCAGTGAGGTAATTAACCTTGCGTTGAAAGATGCCGGCGTTATCGCAGAAGGTGAAACGCCTTCAGATGACATCGAGGCCGACGCATTTACCACGCTCAAAAACATGCTTGCCGTCTGGCAGGTGCAGAAGCTGTACGTTCATGCGATGGTGGAGAATTCATTCTCCCCGAACGGCGCATTGAGCTACACGGTAGGAACTGGCGGGACTGCAAACTTTGACCGCCCGGAAAAGATCGACCAGCTTTTCTATAGGCTCAGTAACATTGATTATCCTATCAGGCTGCTTGGTACGTTTCAGGAATACGAGGGCATTGCGCAAAAGACGCTGGCTGGGCAGCCCGAGGTTGCTTACTACAATCCGACCGTGACGACTGGCACGCTGTATCTGTACCCGCAGCCGTCAACCGGATCGGTGCATGTTGTGAGTGCGGCGAGGTTCCCGACTCTTTCAACGACAGCGAGTAGTCTGACGTTCCCTAGCGAGTACCTGATGCCAATTCGATTCAGTCTCGCCGAAATACTTTCTGCGACGTTCAACACGCCTATCAGTGCGCGGATTGAGAAAATGGCTGCGAGTAGTCGGTCTGTCATGGCGCGCAACAACGTTCGCATTCCCACGCTGTCCGCAGGATTTTGCGGGCATACCGGCAATATATTTTCGGGGTAATCATGATTCCGTCAACCATTGCGGCGAACATAGAAGATTACCTTCCTTCGCTTATTGCTATGGATCAAGCGGATTGCCCTGTTGTTCACAGTTTTGGCCCTGGAATATATATCCGAGAGGTTAGCCTTCCTGCGGGAATCCTTGCCGTTGGTCATTACCACAACACACCACACATGAACGTCATGCTAAAGGGGCGTATGACGTTGCTTGGCGATGACGGGATAGCGAAAGAGATAAGCGCACCATTCATGATGACATCCGGCCCAGGCAGGAAGGTTG
>MERZ01000073.1:3232-3303 GCA_001770785.1 Burkholderiales bacterium RIFCSPHIGHO2_12_FULL_61_11 | reverse complement strand
CGTAGCGGATTCGCCAATTCAGGGTAGGGGGATATTCGCCACAGCACCGATTGCTCCAGGTGACGTTATCG
>MERZ01000073.1:2247-3164 GCA_001770785.1 Burkholderiales bacterium RIFCSPHIGHO2_12_FULL_61_11 | reverse complement strand
GCACAGATGACATTAGCCGATAATGGCGATGTTGACCTTGTTGCAATACGCAGCATATCCGGCTGTAAAGGCGGAATGTGCGGCGAAGAAATCACCATTGACTACAGACAGGCTCTAACGCTTGGGAGCAAACAATGAGCGCAATAATTGCTGCTACTACTGTCACAGCTTTGTCTGGCGCATATGCCGCAGACGAAGCCTCCGATGCTCAGGTAACGGCATCAAATAACGCCAACGACACGCAATGGCGAATGTACGAACAATCGAGGGCTGACCAGGCGCAATCTCAGTGGCTTGGCAATCAGGCCAGCAATCAGATGGCAGCCCTGCTAGGACTGCCGCAGTACAGCCAGCCAGAGCAGTACAGTCAGCCAGAGCAGATCACTGGTACCAATTCTAACTTGCTCCCCGCCGATCAGTGGTCGCCGAACGCTGCATTGCACGGACAACAGTTCGCCCCGCCGGTCACGGATCAGCCCGTTGACGTGAATGGTGTTCCTCTAATCTCTGGCCCGCCGCTCGCGTACCCCCCGGACGCAAGTTATGGTAGACCGCAGCAGACGCAAAACACGTCAGCGGCTAGTTTCAACAATTTTCAAGAATCAGCTCCATACACTGCTGCCGAGTACACGCCTACCGCTGCGCCATACGTGCAGCAGGATTATCAGGCGCCCAACGCATACGAGGCGCCGCCTGAATATCAGGCGAAAACAGGCCCAGCACCGTATGATTGGAATCAAGACCCAGGATACACGAAATTCAATTTCGAGGCTGATCCCGGGTACCAATTCCAGCTTGCCGAGGGCATGAAGGGGTTAGAGGCTAGCCAAGCCGCGCGAGGAGGTTTGCTGTCAGGCGCCGCATTGAAGGCTGCCTCGCGGTACAACCAGAATTTTGCGGCGAGCGCCTACGCAAGC
>MERZ01000073.1:0-2179 GCA_001770785.1 Burkholderiales bacterium RIFCSPHIGHO2_12_FULL_61_11 | reverse complement strand
GTACAATCGTTACCAAAACGAAGAGGCGCGCGACTATTCCCGCTACACGACTGAAGAGAATCAGGCGTATGACCGACAGAAGGCCGAAGAGAAAATGGCGTATGACCGCTATATCTACGGCGACACTACCGATTACGCACGCTACATGGCGCAGGAGAATCAGGATTATGCGAGATTCACCGACGCCGAGATCAACGATTACAACCGCTGGCTGACAGCCGATCAAACTGCCTACACGCGCGACTACACGGCGGATGCCGATTACTACAACCGTTTGGCATCGTTGGCTGGGGCTGGCCAGGTCGCGAGCGGCGTAAATAGTGCCGGAGCGCTTGCGACTGGTAGCGCTGTGGCGTCGAATCAGATAGGGGCAGGCAACGCGCAGGCGGCAGGCATCGTTGGCACAAGCAACGCACTGACTGGCGCGCTTTCTACGGGGCTGAATTACTATCAAGACCAGCAATATCTTGACTACCTGAAAACGCAAAAGGTGTAATTTATGGCTTATCAAAACATGGGGCAAAACGGCGGCCGCGAGGCTTTCCGGGAAGATCAAACCGGGTTGAGCGGACATCTTGGCGGGAACTACAACGTGGCGAACATTCGCCCTCCGTTCCAGTATTCGGGGCCTGACAACAGATTCCCGACTCCGCAGGGCGATACTCCGCAGGGCGATCCGCAGGCCGAACAGCGTCGGCAGATGATTGAGGCCAGGCGTCGGCAGATGGAGGCCCAGCGTCGGCAGATGATGGAAGCCCGGCGCGCGCAGATGGAGGCCCGGCGCGCGCAGAACCCGAACATGCTTATGCAGGCTATGCAGAAGCCTATGGGGCAACCGGCAGACCCTTATGCAGGCTACGGCGCAGGCTACGGCCCAAAACAAGCGAACCAACTGACAGCCGCACTTGATCCGAGACAGCGCCCAGATTACTGGAACGGAAGAGGATAACCACATGCCCGTTGACGCAAGCATTCCGCTACAAGTGCGCGGAATGGAGCTTAATAGCCCGCTTGACCGTTACGCAAAATTCGAGGGCATTAAGAACGCGCAGAGCCAGAACCGGCTGGTAGACCTTGCCTATGGCCAGAAGTCGAAGGAGATCGAGCAGGAAAACATGCTCGCCAAACTTCTTTCCGACAACACTAACCCGGACGGATCACAGAACCGCGAAGGGGTTATTGCCGGCCTCAAGCAGCTTGGCCGTGGTGATCTTATCGGCCAGGCTCAGACCGGCTATTCAGCTCAGGATGAAGCGAAGGCGAAGGCCGACATTGCGAAAATCGACGGGTTGCTTAAACAGACTTCGGCCGCGTCTCAGCTTTTGAGCGGAGCAACACCTGAGAACTACCCACAGGTTGTGCAGCAGGTTGAGCAGGTCATGCCTGGCTCAAGCAAGAATATGCCGCCCGCTTATGACAAGGGAGCTATTGACGCCATTATATTGAAAGGCGTGCCGATCAAGGATCAGTTAGAAGCGAGAAAGGCTGAACTTGCCGCGAAGATTGCTCAGGATAATACGGCGTGGGATCGTCAGCACAAGACTGCGACTCTCGAAGAGTCGAGGCGTCGTACCGATGTTATGTCCGGCGACCGTCATGCTGCGCTTGCTACTAAACCTGGTGCCGGGGCATCCGATAAGCCCATGCCGCCCGCAGCGCTCAAGTTACAGACCGAGGCACTTGAAGCCATTGGTACGGCAAGCGGCACTCAGGCAAATATCGCGGCATTCGAGAGCCAACTCGCAGCCGGTAAACTCGACTTTGGCCCTGTATCGAACCTTGTAAACGCCGGTCGCAATGCCGCCGGGCTTTCTACCGAGGAAAGCCGCAACTTTTCTTCGTTCAAATCGTCGCTTGAAAAGATGCGCAACGACTCTCTGCGTCTTAACGCTGGCGTTCAAACAGATGGCGATGCGCAGCGCGCATGGAACGAACTGTTTGCCAGCATTACCGACAGGGGCGTGGTAGCGCAGCGGCTGTCAGAGATTAAGCGACTGAACGAGCAGGCCGTGAAACTGCAAAAGGCCAAGGTCAATTCGGTCCGCGCGAACTACGGAAACGGCCCGATAGATACATCGTCGTTCGAGGATGTAAGTCCGTCGTTCGGGTCTGACGATGACATTTTCTCGCAAGCCGACGCAATCCTCGGGGGCATGTAATGGCTAGCGCCGACCAATAT
>MERZ01000072.1:5261-12599 GCA_001770785.1 Burkholderiales bacterium RIFCSPHIGHO2_12_FULL_61_11 | reverse complement strand
GGTTTAAACATATTGGAAGGCGGCTACGAGCGATTGACTGAGTACGAACAGCAGTTTGACTGCATCATGTGTTCTCACGTACTTGAACATGTGCACGATCCTCGCGATTTGCTGCTAAAACTGAAAGCTGCAATCAAGCCAGGAGGTGTGCTGCTGCTGACCTTGCCAAACGCACTCAGCGTTTTACGGCGTTATTTCGGGGCAGATTGGCGTGGCCTTGAGGCGCCGAGGCATCTTTCAATTCCTTCCGAGCCCCATTTAGTGCAACTGCTGGTTGAATCTGGTTTTGCAGTGCAGTCATTGGCGGACAACGGTATCGAAACGGCTGCAGAGTCTTTCCGAATTCAAAGGCGGGGCACTGTTATCAATCGTCAGGACGTCATCATGGCGCACCAACTTGACACGCATCCGCTGGCTACGCCGGCTGGCAATGATTTAATTAAGCTTGTCTGTAAAGCATATGTTGCTACGAGCGCCTGAAAAGGCGCGGTGCTGCCGTGCCTGGAAATCAGCGGATATCTGAATGTCCCTAAGGCGTAATACGCTGTGGAATCTAGCAGGTACGGTTCTGCCTCTCTTGCTTGGGGCCGTCACCATCCCCTACCTGATCAGGAAGACCGGAGTCGAAGCATTCGGAGTTCTTACCCTCGTTTGGGCCTTAGTTGGTTATTTTAGCCTCTTCGACTTTGGCCTGGGTCGCGCGCTAACGCAGCAAGTCGCGGCAGCCCGTTCAACTGGTCACCATGCGCAATTTCCAAGTTTGATTAAGACGGGGTTGTGGTTTACTGCCGCCATGGGCGTGGTTGGGGGGCTTATTCTCGCGGCATCATCTCGCCATCTGGCCCTAAATTGGCTCAACGTCAGCGTCTCGCTACAACTCAGCACCGGTCATGCACTGCTTATCGCCGCCCTAGGTATCCCGCTGACCACCGTAACGACCGGCCTACGTGGCATCCTCGAAGCGTACGAAGACTTCAAGGTCGTTAATCTGCTGCGTATTGGCCTCGGAGCAGCAAACTTTGGACTACCAGCGCTCAGCGTCATGTTTATCGGCAACTCGTTGGCCTGGATGGTGACCAGTCTGATCGCGGCGCGCGCCATCGTGCTGCTCGCGCACATGTGGCTGGTCCACCGAAAACTGCCTGCTGGCTGGGCATCGGCTCGGTTCAACAATGAAAACATGCGCAACCTGCTTTCATTCGGCATCTGGATGACCGTATCCAACATCATCGGCCCGCTAATGGTCACCGCAGACCGATTCATTATCTCAGGCGTGCTGGGTGCCAGCCTGGTGGCCTACTACACCGTGCCGTTTGAAGTGCTAATCCGTGTGCTAGTAGTGCCTGGCGCGTTGACCTCCGCGCTGTTTCCCAGGCTTGTTTTCCTCATGACCACTGATGTCGTAGAAGCTAAGCGCTTGTATCGAAAGTGCCTCAAGATCATTACCGCGGTTCTAGCTCCGATTTGCCTGCTTCTTGCGTTAGGCTCCAAGTTGGGACTGACACTCTGGCTTGGCAATGACTTTGCCGAACACGCATGGCTCATTGCCACAGTCATGGCGGTAGGGCTACTGCTCAATGGTATCGCATATGTGCCGTTCGCAGCCATCCAAGCATCAGGCGATTCGCGCACGACGGCCAAGTTGCATATATTTGAATTGTTATTTTACGTTCCACTGCTATTTTTCTGTCTTAAATATGCCGGTTTGATGGGGGCTGCTGTTGCTTGGACTACTCGGGTTTTCTTTGATTTGATTGCATTGTTGTTGCTCTGGAAAAAAGTATTTCAAAAAAAAACCAATCGCTTATGAGTTCTATCTCATCGATAATTATTTGCTTCCACCCTAATATCACCGACTGGAAACGACAGCTGCTTGAAAACGCTGTCAACGTCTTTGCTGGTGGTGGTGCCGAGCACGATGATCCCGTCGACTTGGTGCCGCTGCACGCCAAGATTGGCCAGTTGACGCTGGAGAATGATTTTTTAAAACGCGCGCTCATTAAGGCGGGATTGCTGAGCGCAAAACCATGATCGACCGTAAGCATGATCTTCCCATCACGCGCCAGGACAAGCTGCTGGGTATGAGCCGGGGCACGGTGTACTACCTGCCCCGACCCGTCAGCGATGCCGATCTGGCGCTCATGCGCAAGATTGATGAGATGCACCTGGAGCGTGATGGCATCCACGCTGGGCGGCGTCACATCAGAACGCTCATGCTTCGCATGGGCATCGAGGCGCTGGCATCCCAACCCGGCGCCAGCAAGGCTGCACCCGGAAACAAGATTTACCCCTACCTGCTGCGCAAGCTGCCCATCATCCGCGCCAACCAGGTCTGGGCGCGGGACACCACGTACATCCCCATGGCACACGGTTTCGTCTATCTCACCGCCGTGGTGGACGTGGCCAGACGCCGGGTGTTGACGCACAAGGTGGCGATCAAGCTGGAGGCCTGCCACGCCAGGGAGATCATGGAAGAGGCATTTGCAAGGTACGGCACGCCCGAGATCGTCAACACCGATCAGGGTAGCCAGTTCACGGCTGAGGAGTTCACAAACGTTGTGTTGGTCAAGGGCTGCAAGTTGTCCATGGACGGGCGCGGCGCCTGGCGAGACAACGTGTTCGTGGAGCGCGTCTGGCGTAGCGTGAAATATGAGCGGGTGTACCTCAAAGCGTATGACAGCGTGAGCGCCGCGCGCGCTGACATTGCTGAATACTTCGGCTGGTACAACACGAGCAGGCCGCATTCAAGTCTGGAGCGTCTTACGCCCGAGCAAGCCTATCTGCAATTGCTGCCAAAACTGGCTGAGGCTGCATAAAATGAAATCTCTGGTGCGCCCCGAGTTGCCCACCGCGTCGGTTGCCTCGTCGCAAGCGACCACCGACGCCGTGGACAACTCTGCACCTTTGGCAACCCGCCCAGAGTCCACTTATGAATCGGGGAAAGTTGTTCAAACAACCGGGGCCACTTCTGGTGGTGTTTTGGCAGTTGTCGTGCTATATAACCGTTCTTTTAAGGATGTACCGTGTGCATCGCGCCTCATGCAGTGGCTTGCCGCGCCTATATCGGTATCTACTCGCCTAAGCTTGGCTCACTGTCTGATCTATGACAACAGCCCTGTGGCGCAGCCGCTGGATTTTGATGCGCACGAACGGATAGACTCGTTTCACGATATCTCCAATGGCGGAACCCGGGCGGCTTATTTGTATGCGCTGAAAATTGCAAGGGCAAAAGGGTATCCATGGATACTTTTCCTCGATCACGATACCGATCTTCCTCAGGATTTTTTCCTGGATGCGGAACGAGCGCTGTCTGTTGCTCCGGAAAATACGACGGTTTGTGCTGTAGTGCCTAGTGCTTTTGATGGTTTCAACCAGATTTCGCCGGCATCCATAACGGCTTATGGACGAGGCCATGCCAAGCAAGGAGCGTGGGCTCTGACCCGCAAGAACACCACGTTGACAGCAATTGCGTCGGCGTCACTTGTGCGGACTGATTCACTGACTGCGTTATTGCCGATTCCCGCCGCTTTCGTTCTAGACTACCTCGATCATTGGTTGTTTCGTGAGTTCCAGCGCCGCGGCGAAAGTATTGTCGTGTCATCGGCTCGGGTGGAGCATTCACTGTCGGTCCAATCGATGCAGACCATTTCAATTGACCGGTATCGCGCCATCTTGGCCGCCGAACTCATATACCTGCGGAGTGGACCGCAATACTCATTGGCCGTGCATTTGATCTGGCATGTTGCCAGAACGCTCAAATTGATGTTGTTCACGCGGAGGCCTGCACTAGTTCGTGTCTGCGTGAATGGAATTTTTAATATTCTTCGCGACAAATGAAGCTAATTAGTAATTTCTCCGTGTCGGTTGTAATGGCGACATACAACGGCAAACAATACTTAGCCGAGCAACTTCGCTCAGTGCTTGCCGAGTTAATGCCAGATGATGAGCTGATCATTGTTGACGATGGTTCCAAAGACGGAACACTTGAATTGCTTGGTTTCTTGAAATCTCCGGTGGTACGCATCGTCCGTAACTTGACTAACGTTGGAGTTCTTGCCACGTTTGAGCGTGGCCTCTTGCTGTCGAGTAAAGAAATCGTCTTCCTGTGCGACCAGGACGACGTATGGCTGCCAGGCAAACGCGCGGCCTTTGTCACCGCGTTCGAGCGCGACCCGCGAACATTGGTCGTCGTATCCGACGCTCAGCTAATCGACGCAAGTGGTAGCGTGACCGCACCCTCGTTCATGGCTACGCGTGGCGGCTTTCGCGGCGACATATTGAGCACCTTGGTGCGCAATCGGTACCTCGGCTGTGCTATGGCGTTGCGTCGCGAACTGCTCTTTACTGCGCTACCGATCCCGCGCTCGGTGCCGATGCACGACATGTGGCTTGGGGCGCTCGGTAGCATCCTCGGCAGAGTGCATTACATCTCAGTCCCATTGATGCAATATAGACGCCATGGAGACAACGTGAGCCCGTCCCGGCGTCAAGGCTGGTCACGCATGTTACGCTGGCGTTTGGCGCTGCTGTTAGCCCTTACTGGCCGCTTATGCAAATTAGCACTTGGCCATCACACAGCGACCACTATGCCAGCCTCAACCCGCAGACCATGAGCATGAAAATCAGTGTTGTCACCGTTTGCTACAACAGTGCCCTTACCATTAAAGACACATTGGAATCAGTTGCGTTGCAGCGCTACAAGGATTTAGAACACCTGATCGTTGATGGCGGCTCTACCGATGGGACACTAGAAATTATCCGTGCATGGAGAGAGCATCCCGTTCGTCTGATCTCGGAGTCTGATGAGGGAATTTACGATGCAATGAACAAAGGTATTCGACTGGCCACGGGTGACGTGGTGGCCTTCCTGAACGCAGATGATTATTACAAAGATGCCGATGTGTTGGCACGTGTGGCGAAGGTGATGCAAGCCGAGCAACTTGATGCCTTGTACGGCGATGTGGAGTTTTTCCGGCCCGGTCAGCAGGATACTGTTGCCCGTCGCTACAACTCGGGCCGGTTTACGGCGGACAGGCTGGGCTGGGGGTGGATGCCCGCGCACCCGGCGCTGTTTGTGCGCAGGGCCTTGTTTGAGCGCTTTGGCGCATTTCGCACAGACTACCGTATTGCTGGCGATTTTGAGTTTGTTGCCAGGGTTTTCCAGCATGCAGACCTGCGCCACCGCCATTTGCCAGAGGTGCTTGTGCGCATGCAGATGGGCGGTATCAGCACCAGTGGCTGGCGGGCCACCTTGCAGCTTAACCGCGAGATGATGCGCGCTTGCCGGGCAAACGCCATACCCACCAACTGGCTCAAAATGTTGCTGCGTTATCCCTTCAAGGCCTGGGAGTTTTTTCGGACGTCGGCGTGAAATTGTTACAAGGAGCGGGCTTGAGTTTGCTAGTTACCGGAGGCACAGGTTTTGTTGGCCAGGCGCTCGTCAAACGCCTGGATGACCAGCCAGTGCGCCTTGCCACCCGAGCGGATTCGGCTGGTTGGCAGAAGGCGCTTGTGGGCATCACTACCGTAGTCCACCTCGCCGCCCGCGTGCACATCATGCACGACACCGCAGCCGATCCGTTGACTGCGTTTCGTGCGGTCAACGTGGAGGGCACTCTGAGCCTGGCCCGCCAAGCCGCCGTCGCCGGGGTGAAACGTTTTCTGTTCGTGAGTTCCGTCAAGGTAAATGGCGAGGCAACCCCGCTGGGGCAGCCATTCACGGCAGACGATGCGCCCGCGCCACTGGACGCCTATGGCGTTTCCAAGATGGAGGCCGAACAAGGCTTGCGTGATCTGGCCGCGCAAACAGGCATGGAAGTGGTCATCATCCGACCGCCCTTGGTCTATGGCCCCGGGGTGAAAGCCAACTTTGCAGCCATGATGCGCTGGCTCGAACGAGGCGTGCCCTTGCCGCTGGGCGCGATTCATAACCAGCGCAGTCTGGTGGCTTTGGATAACCTGGTCGATTTGATGGTGACTTGCCTTACCCATCCCGCTGCGGCCAATCAGACTTTTCTGGTCTCCGATGGCGAAGACGTTTCCACCACCGAACTATTGCGCCGCATGGCGCGCGCCATGGGCCGCCCGGCGCGTTTGATTCCGGTGCCGGCCAGCTGGCTCAAGCTAGTGGCGGCCATGCTGGGCAAGCCGGATGTGGCGCGGCGCCTGTGCGGAAATTTGCAGGTGGATATTACCAAGGCGCGCAGCCTGCTTGGCTGGGCGCCGCCGCTGTCGCTGGATGAGGGCTTGAGGCGGGCGGCTGGGGTTGGGATCGACACTGGCCGCGAGGTTTGATGCAAAATCGATCGACGATATGCGATTGCAGCTTACGCGTATCGCTCGCTTCAAATCAACAGAGCGCCCACTGTCGGGGGCGCGAGGTCGTTAGACTGCGCGCGGTGACGTAGTTTTCCTCCCTGCGGTTGTCATCGCTTGACGACTTCACAAAATCGACAAAACCCCTGCAGGAATTGCTGCAGTTGGGCCCTGATTTTCTCGTCCGCCAGGTCACCTTGTTCGTTGAAGACACTGCCGGCACGGGCCACCATCAGGCGGTCGTTGAACCAGGGCTGCATCCCCAGCGTTCGCAGCACCGGCAACCAGGCATTCTGGGCCAGGATGGTGCCGAAGCCGCCGGGCGATGCGCCAATGAGCGCCACCCGGCGATTGGCAAAGACGCGCGCGCTGTCGGCCGGTGGCCGCGACAGCCAGTCGAGTGCATTCTTGAACACCCCCGGCATCGAATTGTTGTACTCCGGGGTGACCAGCAGCAGCCCGTCAGCGGCCGCGATCCGGTCCTTCAGCGCGGTCACCGTGGGCGGAATACCTTCGGCGTCTTCGACATCACCGTCATACAGCGGGATGCCTTTGATGCTCGCAATCTCCAGGCGGGTGCCCTGCGGCATCAGGGTGGCGGCCGTGCGCAGCAAGGCGGCATTGAACGACGCGGTGCGCAGACTGCCTGCTATGCCGACGATCTTTGTCATGATGCACTCCTGAAAGGTGGCCCCGGTTGTTTGAGCCAGACAGCTTGATTTATAGGTGGACTTCTGGCAGTTTGCAGACAGTGCGGCATTGTCCACGGCGGCGGTAGGCGCTTGCGATGAGTTCGCCCCGGCTGCTTCCTCAGGATTCAGTGCTTCGCCTTCACGATTTCCACGGCTGGCCCCGGTACCAGGCGTGCTGGGCCAGGCGCAGCATGGGCTGGTCGCCGGTCGTGTCGCCATAGGCATGGAGCGTGAGGGTACTGAGCGAATCAGCGCCAAAGCGCTGCGTCAGCCAGGCCTTGAGGCGCAGCACTTTTTGCTCGCCATAACAGTTGGGCGTGCGCATGCGGCC
>MERZ01000072.1:3919-5231 GCA_001770785.1 Burkholderiales bacterium RIFCSPHIGHO2_12_FULL_61_11 | reverse complement strand
GGTGCAAATCAGGCCGTCAAAACCCAGTTGCCTGGCCACGCGCGGCAGGTAGAGATCGGGCGAGGCGCTGATGATGACGCAGCAATGCCCCGCCTGCTGGTGCCAGGCCAGCCGCGCCAGCGCCCACGCCTGCAACTGTCCGGGGAAATCCTGGGCCAGCCAGCGCGTGGTCCATTCTTCCATCTCGGCAAGGCTTCGACCGCTGAGCGCGGCCCGCATCAGCCGCGCTTTGGCAGCGTCGTTACGGACCAGGCGCATGGCGTAGCCCGCCAGCCAGGGCGAACTCTTCAGCACCGCCCACAAAAACCGCGGCCAACCCAGGCCGCGCAGCAAAAACGGCGTGAAAGTGTCACGCCGGGTCAGCGTGCCGTCAAAGTCAAAGGCCGCCACTTCAACGGCTGGCGTTAGCGCGGGCATCGCACTTGCCCGCAGTAGCGTTCACAGAACGGGCAACCCGTCATGGGCAGCCAGGAAGGGATGTTGTAGAAGCGCTTGAAAATGGTGCCGAGCACGCCTTGGCGATAGGCCTCGTACTTGAAGCCCGTGCCATGCACGGCATAAAACGGCACGCCGTTTTGCATGACGCTGAGCACGGCCACAGTCTCAAAATAGGGTTGAAATTCTTCCAGCCTGGGACTATCCGAAAGAATGATGCGAACGGTTTTTCCCTGGTACCGGGAAAAATCGACCAGCATGTCGTCTTGCCGCGCGTGAAACTTGCCGACGCCAAACACCGGCATGTACTGACGCCGCTCAAAGCCGTAAATTGACGCGGAAGTGTACGAATCGGCCATCAAGACCACGCCAGGGCTTTGAACCTGCTGAAGAATTTCAGCGGACTTGTAGCTGCGGATGATTTTCGGATAAATCTTGGTGCTTTTCCAGTCGTCCAGCGTGCCAAAGTAAAGGCTGGCGACCACCACGACATGCAGGCCGGCAAATACCGCCAGTCCCCTGGCGCAGGCCTGGAGCCGGTCAGCAGGCAGGGCAAATGCCAGATAGGCAAAGCCGAAGGGATAAAACGACAGCACCCAGTGCAGGCCAATTACCTTTTTGGCCGAAAGCAGCGCAAAAAACAGCAGCGGAACCCCCACCAGGCAGGCCAGCAAGCGCTGGGTTTTGGCGGTTTCCAGCAGGGCTTTGCGGTGCTTCACGGCCAGCCACAGCGCAGCGGGCGTGACCAGGTAAGCCACCATGCCCAGATAGAGCAGCGGCTTGCGCCACTCAAACGCCGCGGCCTCGTGGCGGTTGTAAACGTTGAACATGATGTTGGACCAGCCATGCGAGAGGTTGTAGGCGATGTTGATGACCG
>MERZ01000072.1:0-3892 GCA_001770785.1 Burkholderiales bacterium RIFCSPHIGHO2_12_FULL_61_11 | reverse complement strand
GCCGCTCGCGGCGATACAGCAAAAAATAAGCGAGGTAGGTCAGCCCCAGCACCACCGAGAGATACTTGGACAAAAACGCGCCGCCCAGAAACAGCCCCGACAGCGCATACAGGCCGTAAACGGCACGGTCAAGCTGCGCTCGGCGCTCGGCGCGCAGCAAGGCGGCCGCCGACAGCGCCGACCAGAAAATCAGCGGCGTGTCGGTGGTGATCAATACGCCGAGCCAGTTCAGCGGCGCCAGCCAGTAGAGCAGCACGGCCCAGGCCGCGCGCACCCGGTCAAGCGGCTTGAGCGCCCACCACAGCGCCGCGCCCAGCCCTAGCGGCAGCAGCACCACCGGCAGACGAATCGACCAGAGGCTGTCGCCCAGCGTCGTGCGCATCAGGGCCATCAGCCAGCCGACCATGGGCGGATGGTCGGAGTAACCCCAGTCAGGGTAAACGCCCCACCAGTAGAAAAACGCTTCGTCACCGCTGATGGGAACGCTCACGGCAAGCCAGAACCGCAGCAACAACGAGAACAACCCGGCGGCCAGCAGCCAGCGGCTCAACCTGGCGGGGAAATCTGCGGAGGAATTTGCAGAGGCTAGGGTGGAAACGGGATGCTGGGGCATGGCGGGCTGAAAGGCAGACGATGACGGCAGCAGGAACGCTGCACGGCAAACGCTAGCGCAAACTGATTTCCTTGCGAATGGCCGAACTATAAAGCAAGGCCATCAGCCCGATGGCGACCGCCAGCCACAGCGTGAGCAAGCGAGTCAGCACGGTGATCGCGAGCGCTTGGCCGGGCGTGGCACTGTGCGCCACCAGCAAGCCGGTCAGCACGGCCTCGGTGCCGCCCAAGCCAGCAGGCAAGGCAGACAGCGCGCCAGCCACCATGGCCAGCGCATAAAAGCCTGTCGCCGTCAGCAGTTCCAAATTGACGTTCAGCTCCCGGCAAATCAGCCACACGGCAAGGCCTTGCGCGGCCCAGGCGGCCAGTGTCAAGCCAAGCCAGACCAGCGGGCGCACGGCCAGGCAGCGCCAAGCCTCTTGCAGCCAGGCAAATCGCTGGAGCAGCGCGCCCAGCACCAGCGCCGCCGCCAGCAGCCCCGCCGCCAGCCCGGTCAGCCAGGCCGGCGCGGCCTGCATCCTGCCCTGCCCCAGCAGCCAGCCCACGGCCGGCAGGCTCAGCAGCAGCAGGCAGAACAAGTCGGCCAGCCGCTCAGCGCCAAAAATCGCCAGGCTTTGCCGGGCGCTCAGGGGGCTGCGCGCGAGCAGCAAGCCCCGTACTGCCTCCCCCACATTGCCCGGCGTGGGGGTAAACGCATAGCCCGCCAGATAAAGGCGCAGGCCTTGCAGCAGCCCGAAATGCCGCCCGTAGTGCGCCATCCACAGCCGCCAGCGCAGGCCGCGCAGCAGGTAATTGAGCAGGCACAGGGCGGCTGCCTGCAGGCCGCTCCATGATGCCAATCGGGCCAGCAAAGTCTTTGGGCTGTCGCCCCAGACCAGCAAGGCCGCTGCGTAGCCGGTGGCCACCAAGCCCAGCACCAGCAGCAGTTGCTTGATCGGCAGTTGGACGGGCGGCTTGGGCGTCGCCTCGGCCTGTGGCCCGGACTTGCGGCTCACAGCCTGGGGCTCAAAAAGATCGCCAGCCAGAGCACGCCGCAGGCCAGAATCCACGGGTCGCGCAGCAGCTCGCGCACCACGTCTTCACCGCGGCCACGGTGCACCTGGTAGGTGTAGCGCAGCATGCCGAAAATGACGATGGGAACGGTGTAAAGCAGGCTCTCGCCATGCTGCAGTTGCGCCTCGGCGCTGGCGGTAAACAGGCTGTAGGTGGTCAACGTGGCGCCCATGGTCGCGGCCATGAAGGTGTCGAGCAGCGCAGCCGGATAGTGTGCGAGCACGGCGCGCTGGCTGGCCTCATCCTGAAAGCTCTCAGCCTTGCGCTTGCAAAACCCGAGAAACAGCGTCACGAAGATTCCGGTGAGCAGCAGCCAGCGCGAGGGCGCAATGCCGACGGCCAGCGTGCCCGCCAGCAGCCTGAGCATGAAGCCCGTGGCAATAATGGACACGTCGACCACTGGCACCCGCTTGAGCCGCCACGAATAGGCCAGATTGAGCGCCACATACACCCCCAGCAACACCAGCAGCGAGCGGTTACCGGCAGCCAGCAACACACCCGCCCCCAGCAGGCCAGCGGCCAGCAGCAAGGCTGCGGGAACCGAAACCGAACGGCTCGCCAAAGGCCGGTGGCGTTTGGCGGGGTGCATCGCGTCGCTGGCGCGGTCGTGCCAGTCATTGACGATGTAAACCATGCTGGAAATGCAGCAGAAAGCGGCAAAGGCATGAAAAACGCGCAACCACAGCGGCCCGTCGTGCCAGGCCTGACTGAACACCAGGCCGGCAAACACGAAGGTGTTTTTAAGCCACTGATGCGGCCGCATGAGCCGGATCAAGGCAAACAGGGAAGTGGAAAAGAAGGACATCAATCAATGAGGATGGAAAAACATCCGCTCTGGAGGCGACATTCGAGCATAACCCTGGAAACTAACCGCGCGCCTTCAGGCCTTTTGGAATTGGCCCAAAATATGGCCATGGTTTCACCACTTCACCCTTGGCCGTCTTCCACCGCACCGGTCTCACCGCACGCCCTGCAACTGATCCAGACGCTGGTGCGGATGAACACCGTGAGCCACCGCTCCAACCTGGAACTGATCCAGTTTGTGCAGGACGAGCTGAAAAAGCTCGGCGTGGCCAGCCGCATCACGCGCAACGCCGACAAAACCAAGGCCAACCTGTTTGCCACCCTGGGCGAAGGCAAGCCGGCCGGCATCATTTTGTCGGGCCATACCGACACCGTGCCTTGGGACGGGCAGGACTGGACGCTGGAGCCGCTGTCGGCCACCGTAAGAGACGGCAAGCTCTATGGCCGCGGCAGTTGCGACATGAAAGGCTTCATCGGCATGGCGCTGGCCCATGCCGGGGATTTCTTGAACAGCGCCGCGCCCTTTGCCGTGCACCTGGCGCTGAGCTATGACGAGGAAGTCGGCTGCATGGGCGTGAAGGGGCTGATTGCCGACCTGAAAGACGCCGGTATTGCACCGCTGGCCTGCATTGTCGGCGAGCCTACCGGCATGCTGCCGGCCACGGCGCACAAGGGCGTGTACCGCTACAAATGCTGCGTTCGCGGCAGGGAGGCGCATTCCTCGCTCACGCCGCAGTCGGTCAATGCCATTGAAATGGCGGCGCGCCTGATTTGCAAATTACGCGACATGGCCGAAGGCTTTGAGGCCAGCGAGCCCCGCTATGAGGGCTTTGACGTGCCTTTCAGCACCGCCAGCGTCGGCCAGTTTCATGGCGGCATTGCCGACAACGTGGTGCCGCGCGATGCCGAGTTTCGCTACGAATTTCGCAACCTGCCCACCGCCGACGTCAGTTCGATGCAAAAAGAAGTGCTAGCCTTTGCCGAACGGGTTCAACCGGCTATGAAAAAAATAGCACCAGAATCCGGTTTCAGTTTTGAAACGCTTTGCGAAGTGCCCGCTTTTCTGGGGTCGGCCAACGATGCCGTGACCCGGCTGGCGCAGCGCCTGGCGGCCGCAGACCGCACCACGCTGGTCGCCTTTGGCACGGAAGCGGGTTTGTTCAAGAACGCAGGCATCCCCAGCGTGGTGTGCGGCCCCGGCAGCATTGAGCAGGCGCACCAGCCGGATGAATTTGTCAGCCTGGAGCAGTTGGCGCGCTGCGAAGCGTTTATGCGGGCTCTGGCTTCGACTCGGACAATTTCCTGATTTTTTCATTCCCAACGCTCCGTTGACAATCACTATCGAGAAACATGCACCCTACGATCAGCCTGTCTCCCGGCGAGCAGCCCCTGCAACCGAAGGCGAGCAGCCCCTGCAACCGAA
>MERZ01000071.1:1313-2069 GCA_001770785.1 Burkholderiales bacterium RIFCSPHIGHO2_12_FULL_61_11 | reverse complement strand
TGCCAAGAGCAGTCCATGCTTGTCGGCTTTGGTGGATGCCATAGGAGCCGAGCAGCCTCCGACTTGGCCATCAAGTCTCTTCTTTCACCCAAACTTGAACAAAATACCGTGCCCACCGCGCGGATACTCCCAATCCACGTTCGTGTGCTCAGAGCAGATGATGCGGCAACTGCCGCATTCCAGGCAGCCGTCGGTGATCAGGGTCACGCTGCCGTTGCCCTCGGTTTTGTAGCAGGACGCCGGACAGACAAAGGTGCAGCTCTTGACGACGCAGACGTTGGTGCAGACGTCGGCGTCCTTGATCTTGATGTGCGGCCGCTCGGCATCGACCCGGTAACGGTTCTGGAACAGTTTTTCTTCAACATTGACGGTGATGGCATTCATCGGATGGCCTTCCAGAGTTTGTAGGCATCGCCCACCAGGCCGGTGAGCTTGCGGGTCTTGCGCAGGTTCGCGAATATTTCCCGTTCCTTGGTCTTCTTGTCCACGCCGTCCACCGTGATCATGGTGCGTGCTGCTTTGGCGACCATGTCAGGGTAGGCGGTGAAGAACTGAGGACTCTTGTGCAAGACGCCCGGCAAGTCGCGGTACTTGTGCAGGTCCTTCATCACGAAGCTGGCATCGAGCGCGTTCTTGTAGGCGTACAGCGAATCCGCACGGTAGCCGCGGCCGGCGGCCTTGGCCGCTATGACGGTTTCGGCCGCCAGGCGCCCGGTGGTCATCGCCAGGTTCGAGCCCTCGCGGTGCGCCGAGTTG
>MERZ01000071.1:330-1251 GCA_001770785.1 Burkholderiales bacterium RIFCSPHIGHO2_12_FULL_61_11 | reverse complement strand
AAAGCCGCCTTCGGGAATCAGGTGGGCACAGTATTCCTTCATCTCGCCGCCCTCGATCAAGGGTGCAATGGAGGGATGGCGCTTCATCTGTTCCAGCAGCGCGTAGGGACTGGTGCGGTTCGGGTTCTTCGCGAAATCGCTCAGCATGCAGCCGACGCCGATGGTCAGCGATTCCTTATTGGTGTACAAAAAGCCGGTGCCCACCATGCCGTCGGTGATGCGCCCCACCAACTCCATCACGACACCGGATTCCTCCCCCACGTTGAAGCGCTGGCGAATGGTTTCCTCGGGCATGAAGAGAATCTCCTTGACCGCCAGCGCCACATTGCCGGCGGGAATCTCCGGAAGGAATCCAGCCTTGCGCGCCAGCGTGGAATTGACGCCATCGGCCAGCACCACCACGTCGGCGTAGACATCGCCGGCCTCGCGGTCGCACTGCACACCCACCACCTGATCACCGTCCATGATCAGGTGCTTGACGGTGGTCTCGCAAATCAGCAGGGCGCCGGCTTCGCGCACCTTGGAGCTGAACCATTTGTCGAACTGGGCGCGAATGATGGTGTAGCGGTTGTAAGGCGGCTGGTTGTAGTCTTCACTGCGAACGTGGGTGCCGACGAAGGAGTTCTCGTCGAGCAGCCACATGCGCTGCTCGATGATGTGGCGCTCCAGCGGTGCATCGTCGCGGAAATCGGGAATGATTTCCTCCAGCGCCTTGGAATACAGAATGGCGCCCTGCACGTTCTTGCTGCCGGGGTATTCTCCGCGCTCGATCTGCAGCACCTTGAGACCGGCCTTGGCCAGGGTGTAGGCGCAGGCGTTACCGGCCGGACCGGCACCGACAACAATGGCGTCGAATTGGTTTGGTTTTTTCATCTCAGGTCTCCTGTAAGCGGGTCAGGCCACTTGGCGGCTGCGCAGCGC
>MERZ01000071.1:0-271 GCA_001770785.1 Burkholderiales bacterium RIFCSPHIGHO2_12_FULL_61_11 | reverse complement strand
TGCCGTAGTGCGCGAAGTCGAAGATCGGCGCGTTGGCATCGGTATTGATCGCCACGATCACGTCCGAACTCTCACAGCCCACACGGTGCTGGACAGCGCCGGAAATGCCGGCGGCAATGTAGAGCTTGGGCCGCACGGTCTTGCCGGTCTGCCCCACCTGCCGGTCCGCCTCCACCCAGCCGGCCTGCACGCAGGGCCGCGTGGCGCCGACCTCGCCACCAAGGACGCGGGCCAGCTCGAACACCAGCTTGAAGTTCTCCGGGTTCTTCAG
>MERZ01000070.1:15172-16611 GCA_001770785.1 Burkholderiales bacterium RIFCSPHIGHO2_12_FULL_61_11 | reverse complement strand
TGCAGCACTCTTCCATGCGCACGAAATCGGCGGAATTCGCGTTGCCGATCACCATGTCGATGATGGCCGGCTCCAGCACCACGCGCGCACTCATCAGCTCGGCCGGACTGATAGCGCTCGCCGTACCGGCATCGGGCATGCTGCCCAGCACCTCGGCAATGCGTTCACTCACATACGTGCCGCTGCCGACGGTCTGCGTGATCAGCCCCCGCTCTTTCAGACCCGCCAGCACACGCCGCACGGCGGACCGGCTCAGGCCACTCTCGGCGCTGAAATCACGCTCGGTCGGAATCCGGTGACCGGCACGCCATTTGCGCGACCTCAGATTATCGAGGATGGTTTCTTCCAAAGCGTCAGAGCTGTCCATAAAGTTCATGAGAAAAGAGCCGGAGTGAAGCCTGCACCATGATACCCATTTGCTTGAGTTTGCTTTCTGTTTCCCCTATTTGGGTCGAATTGGTTTGCCACATTCAGTGATTCATTCATAAGACACGCTAGGTGTTTTCCCGAAACAACCCGCTATCTTTTCCTTATTGATTGATTATTGGTAGCATTTGGGTGAAACTCCTTGAGCCGTCTGGGAAGCCCAGAAGGTTGTGCCATAGCCCAGTCGGGCGTGACTAAGAGGTGCCCGGGGTGCCACCAAAAGGAGACTTTGATGAGTGATGTGAAGTGGACGGGCGGTGTGGAGCACTGGACCCACAAAGGCGATATCAGACTTTTTCTCTGGGAGAAAAAGGCCTCTCCCAAAGTACCGCATGCGGGTACCGTCTTTTTCGTGCATGGCTCGTCCATGGCCTCGCAGCCCACGTTTGACCTGCATGTGCCCGGCCGCCCTTATTCGTCCGCGATGGACTGGTTTGCGGAGCACGGCTTTGACACCTGGACCATGGACAATGAAGGCTATGGCCGCTCCGACAAACATCGGGACATCAACTACGACATCAGCAACGGTGCCGATGACCTGGCTGCAGGCAGCGAGTACATCCTGAAAAAAACGGGTGCCAAATCGCTGCTGATGTACGGCATTTCTTCGGGCGCGTTGAAGGCGGCACTATTCACCGAGCGACATCCCGAACGCGTGGCCAAACTGGCACTTGATGCCTTTGTATGGACCGGTGAAGGCAGCCCCACACTGGATCAGCGCAAGAAAAAACTGCCGGAGTTTCTGACCAAGAACCGCCGCCCTATCGACCGCGCGTTCGTCCACAGCATTTTCCAGCGCGACCATCCTGGCGCCGCCGACGAGAACACGGTCAACGCGTTTGCCGATGCCATCCTGACACTGGATGACTCGATGCCCACGGGAACCTATGTCGACATGTGCTCAAAACTGCCGCTGCTGGATCCTCAAAAAATCCTGGTTCCCTCCATCATCTTGCGCGGTGAGTACGACGGCATTGCAGGCCTGGACGACCTGATCAATTTCTTCAAGCTGC
>MERZ01000070.1:13138-15158 GCA_001770785.1 Burkholderiales bacterium RIFCSPHIGHO2_12_FULL_61_11 | reverse complement strand
AAGCAGTTCAGCGTGATGGCCGGCATCTCGCACGCCAGCTTCCAGCAAAAGAACTACCTGATGGTCTACCAGATATTGCACAGTTTCTTCACCATGCCAGAACCAGCTTACAAGGGGTAACACCATGAAAATTATTGCCAGGTCACTATTGCTGGGGCCGCTGCTTGCGGTAACGCTGTCAACAGGGTTTGCCCAGACTTATCCAAGCAAACCGATCAAGCTGATTGTTCCGTTTGCGCCAGGCGGCTTCACCGACGTGGTAGCGCGCATCCTGGGACAAAAGCTCTCTACCGCCATGGGGCAGCAATTTGTGATTGAAAACAAGGCCGGTGCGGGCTCCATCATCGGCACTGATTTTGTGGCCAAGTCAGCGCCAGACGGTTATACGCTGGTCATGGTTTCCACCACGCATGTGATCAGCCCCTGGATCTACAAAAGCATGCCTTACGATCCGATCAAGAGCTTTACGGCCGTCTCAAAACTGGTCGACTCAGCCTATGTGCTGCTGGTCAACCCCAAGGTGCCCGCGCACAATGTGAAGGAATTCATTGCACTGGCCAAGGCCGCGCCCGATACCATTCACTATGCCTCATCGGGCAACGGCAGTTCGCAGCACCTGATGGGCGGGCTCTTTGTTTCCATGACGGGAGCCAAGCTCACGCATGTGCCTTACAAGGGTAGTGGCGGTGCGGCCGCCGATCTGGTGGCCGGTGTCGTGGAGAGTAGTTTTGCGGGTGTCCCCAATGCGCTGGCGCAGGTGCCGCAGGGCCGACTGAAGGCGCTGGCCGTGACGACGGCCAAACGCATCCCGCAGTTGCCTGACGTTCCCACCATGCAGGAAGCCGGTGTACCGGGCTATGAAGCGTCGGTCTGGCTGGCCCTGCTGGCTCCGGCAGGAACGCCCCGTGACATCGTCAACAAGCTGAACGCTGAAATCCGCATGGCGATGGATTCACCGGAAACGAAGAAAGCCTTATTTAACGCGGGCGTCGAAGTCTCACCTTCCAGCCCCGAGGCCATGTCGGAGTACATGGTGCAGGAGATGGAGCGCTGGGGCAAAGTCGTCAAGGAAACTGGCATCAAGATCGAATAAGCCTTCTTGCCCGTTCCACGAAAAAGGTCGCTGCAAACCTTGCGGTTTACAGCGACCTTTTAGCGCTGGGGCTGATCAAGAATGATCAGCCCATCAGTCACGCACGGGCTTGGAAAACTTGCCAGCCTTTTTTGCGGCGTCGCGTGGCACAAACACCTTGCCCGCTGGCCTGGCAAAGCCGGCGTTGCTGTTGCCGAAACCACGGTCATCCTGACGACGTGGGCCGCGGTCGTTGAAGCTGGTGCGATCCGCATAAGCATTGCCCTGAGGCGCTGGCCGACCCTGGAAGGAGCCGCCACGGTCATCGCGGTTGCCGCCGAAGCCGCCACCGAAACCACCACCCGCAGGTTTTCTGCCGGCGTAGCCGCCACCGCCAAAGCTGCGGCCGCCACGCTCAGGACCATTGCCAAAACCATTGCCGCGTGGACGCTCGGAGGTCGGTGCAAAACGCTGCTGCGGCTCCAGGCCAACAATCACGCTGGGCTTGAGGTTTTGCTGCGTGTAGTGCTCGATATCCTGAATCTTGCGGCGGTCGCGGAATTCGGCAATCGTGATCGCCTGACCTTGTCGGCCGGCACGGCCGGTACGGCCGATGCGGTGCACATAGTCTTCAGCTTTCATCGGCAGGCCGTAGTTGATGACGTGGGTGATGGTCGGCACATCCAGGCCGCGGGCGGCCACATCGGTGGCCACCAGAACCTGCACGCGGCCGTCACGGAAAGCCATCAGGCGGCGGTTGCGCAGCCCCTGGCTCAAAGCGCCATGCAGCGCCACGGCGCTAAAGCCTTCCTGCACCAGATCGTTGGCCAGGCCATCACACTCCACCTGCGTGCAGGCAAACACCAGGGCCTGGTTGATGGTGGTGTCGCGCAGCCAGTGGTCCAGCAGCTTGCGCTTGTGCGTCATGTTGTCGGCCCACAGCAGGGA
>MERZ01000070.1:4374-13119 GCA_001770785.1 Burkholderiales bacterium RIFCSPHIGHO2_12_FULL_61_11 | reverse complement strand
AGGTGGCGCTGAACATCATGGTCTGCTTGCGCTCAATGGTCAGCTGGTTGACTTCGGTCAGGTCATCGGCAAAGCCGAGGTCCAGCATGCGGTCAGCTTCGTCAACCACCAGGAACTGCACCTTGTCGAGCTTGATCTGCATGCTGCGCTGCAAGTCGAGCAGACGGCCGGGCGTGGCCACCACCAGGTCAGCATTTTGCAGCTTGGCAATTTGCAGCTGGTAAGGAATTCCGCCAACCACATTGGCAATGCGCAGGCCACGGCAATGGCGCACCAGATCGATCGCATCAGCGCAGACTTGCTGGGCCAGCTCGCGGGTCGGACACAAAATCAGCGCGCCGGGTGTGGCGGCCTTGAAATTGCGGGCGTTGGTCGGGTCTTTGCGCTTGGGCTTTTTCAGCGGTGCTTCGCCCCGGGCGATGGCTTCGGCGCTCAGGCGCTCAAATTCAGCGCGTTCATTGCGCTCGGCGTCAACTTGCTGCATCAGCAGCGTGTGCAGCACGGGCAGCAAGAAGGCGGCGGTTTTGCCGCTACCGGTCTGGCTGGAAACCAGTAAGTCGGTGAATTTGTCCGCTTTGGCATCAGCATCCATCGCCTGCATGGCTTTGGGGATGGTGGCCAGTTGCACGGCGGTTGGCTGGGCAAAACCCAGGTCGGCCACAGCTTGCAGCAGTTCCTTGGCCAGGCCCAGCTTCACGAAGCCGTTGGGCTCGGGCGCAATGGCTTCCAGCGAGGTTTCTGCCTCAACAGGCGCGTCGGAAAAGTCCGGAATCACGTTGGTTTCGATCTCGGAAATGTTGTCGGTAAAAGTATCGGTAATAGCTTCGGGCAAAAAGTCGCCACGAGCATCAAAAGAGTCAGTCATGTTTTTTTCTCACTAATCCCCTGCTCGCAACGCTTTTGGCGAAGAGCAGGAAACTCCACCTCCCGCGATGCGGAAGGCTTCGTTCATGGTTAATAAAACATCAACCATCAAACGAATATGCTGTTCAGGCAGCAAGAATGCCTGAAGCGGTGACTCTGTCAGTAGAGTCCAAAAGTGTGAGGTAGATGTACAAATGCAGCGCACCCTGTGAGCTGCAAGTCGGCGATTATGACACGGTTCGGGGGTTTTTACCAGTGTCCTGGTTTTCCAAAGGTTAAAGCGCGATCATGAATCGCGCCGTTACGGGGCTCATTGCTATTATTGCAGGAGCTAATCCGTTCCTATTGGGCTAGAAGCCTGATTTACATAAAATCCTGCAAATCACTTCAAAAAGTGTTCCCGATAGTATTCCAGCTCGTCAATGGATTCATTCACATCCGCCAGGGCGGTATGCATTTGGCGTTTTTTAAAACCACTGTAAACCTCGGGCCGCCAGCGCTTGGCCAACTCCTTGAAGGTGCTGACATCCACATTGCGGTAGTGAAAAAACGCTTCGAGCCTGGGCATGTACTTGACCAGAAAGCGCCGGTCCTGGCTGATGGAGTTGCCGCACATCGGCGAAGTGCCTTTGGGGAGGTACTTCGCAAGGAAGGCCAATAACTGCTTTTCGGCTTCATCTTCAGTCAAGGTGCTGGCCTTGATCTTGTCGATCAGCCCGCTGCGGCCGTGCGTGCCCTTGTTCCAGTTATCCATCTGCCCCAGCAATTCGTCGGACTGGTGGATCACGAGCACCGGGCCCTCAATGCGCGGCGTGAGTTGCGGGCCGGTGACAACCACGGCGATTTCGATCAGGCGTTCCTTTTCCGGGTCCAGGCCGGTCATTTCGCAGTCCAGCCAGATAAGGTTCTGGTCTGATTTTTTAAGAGTGGATTCAATTTCAGGCATCGTGTGATTCTCGCCTATGCCCTAAACTCCTAGCGATGTTCGACTATTCATTTGTCTTTACCCTGCTGTTTTCAGCCGTCCTCGTGCTGGAATTGCTCACGAAGTTCTACCTGGCTTCGCGGCAAATACGCCATGTGGCGAGCCACCGCAGCAGCGTACCTGCAGCATTTGCAGCCAGCATCTCGCTCAAGGCGCACCAGAAAGCCGCCGACTACACCATGGCGAAGATGCGCTTTGGCATGCTGGAAACAGTTTTTGCCGCCGCCCTGCTGCTGGGCTGGACGCTGCTCGGAGGCATTGACTCGCTGAATCAGGCGCTCATTCATTCGGGCCTCGCCGCTTACGGCCCTCTGGTGCCCCAACTGGCCTTGCTGGCGGCTTTTGGCGTCATCAGCGGCCTGCTGGACCTGCCCTTCACCCTATACAGCACCTTCAAAATTGAGGAACGCTTCGGCTTCAACAAGATGACGTTTCGGCTCTGGCTGGCCGACCTTGCAAAGTCCGCGCTGGTCGGCGTTGTCGTCGGCCTGCCGATCGTGGCGCTGATTTTGTGGCTGATGGGCAGCGCAGGCAGTTTGTGGTGGCTCTGGGCATGGGGCACCTGGATGGGTTTTAACCTGCTGGTTCTGCTCCTTTTCCCCACCGTGATTGCGCCACTGTTCAATAAATTCAAGCCGCTGGAAGATGAGGCCCTGAAAGCGCGGGTGACGGCCCTGATGCAACGCTGCGGCTTTATGGCCAAAGGCCTGTTTGTGATGGACGGCAGCAAGCGTTCGGCCCACGCCAACGCCTATTTCACCGGATTTGGCGCGACCAAGCGCGTGGTGTTTTACGACACGCTGCTCGAGCAGCTCAGCCCCGACGAGGTCGATGCCGTGCTGGCGCATGAGCTGGGCCACTTCAAGCACAAACACATCATCAAACGCATCATTTCGATGTTTGCCATGAGCCTGGTCGGTTTTGCACTGCTCGGCTGGCTGTCATCGCAAGCCTGGTTTTACACCGGGCTTGGGGTACGTCCCAACTTGGGCGCAGCCAACGACGCGCTGGCCTTGCTGCTGTTCCTGCTGGTGGTGCCGGTGTTCGGCTTTTTTATCTCGCCGCTATTGACCCAGTTCTCACGCAAGCATGAATTCGAGGCCGACGCCTATGCCGTTGCGCAAACGAATGGCAAGGATTTGCAGAGCGCACTGCTCAAGCTCTACCAGGACAACGCCAGCACACTCACACCCGACCCGGTGTTTGTGAAGTTTTACTACTCGCACCCGCCCGCCTCCGAGCGTCTGGGGCGCATGACTCCTTCGACCCCCCAAGCGTAGCGCCATGAGCCGCTCCATTCAGCAAGACCGTCGGGCCCTGAGCGCCACCGAAGTGGTGATGCAGCTGAGCAAGCTCAACGGCGAGCAGGCACTGGGCTGGCGCCTGATCGACGGCGCGCTGGAAAAAACCTTCGCCTTCAAAAACTTCCACGAAACCATGGGTTTTGCCAACGCGGTGGCTTTCATTGCCAATGTTGAAAACCATCACCCGGATCTGGCGGTAAGTTTCAGCCAATGCACGATTCGCTTCAACACCCACGATGTAAACGGTATTTCAGTCAATGATTTTCTCTGCGCGTCCAAGGTTGACGCCTTGCTGGCTTGAGCAAGCCGGCACCACAGCTGCGCTCCGGCGCCGCGCCCCTGTCGGGCAACCAGCCCGGTTTGGTGGTGGCCAGTTTTGGCCGCCATGTGCTGGTTGAAACGCTATCCGGCCAACGCGTGATCTGCCACCCGCGTGGCAAGAAAAACCAGGCCGTGGTCGGCGACCGCGTGCAGTGGCTGCCTTCGCAGGATGAAGGCACCCTGGAAAAAATAGAAGCGCGCGGCAACCTGTTTTACCGGCAGGACGAGATGCGCACCAAGTCGTTTGCCGCCAATCTGGACCAGGTCCTTATCCTCATCGCCGCGGAGCCCGAGTTTTCTGAAAGCCAGCTGACGCGGGCCCTGATTGCCGCTGAAGCGGAGCGCATTACCCCCATCATTGCGCTGAATAAGAGCGACCTGACCGAGCCGTTCGCGCGTGCCTGGGCCAAGCTGGCACCCTACCGGGCCATGGGCTACAAGATGCTGCCGCTTGCCGTCAAGCCAAAAACCGAACCGGCGAGTACCAACGAGGCGCAACGCGCTGAACTGCTGGACGTTCTGCGTGGCAAGAAGACGCTGGTGCTTGGCCCTTCGGGGGCAGGAAAAAGCAGCCTGACGAATCTACTGGTGCCCCAGGCAAAGGTGCTGACGGCTGAAATCTCCCAGGCCCTGAACTCTGGCAAGCACACCACCACCAGCACAACGCTGTACTGGGTGGATACCGATGGGGAGGACGCCAGGACCACTGCGCTGATCGACTCGCCAGGCTTTCAGGAGTTTGGCCTGAACCACATTGAGCCGATGCAGCTTGCCCACTACATGCCCGACATCAAGGCCCATGCACAGCATTGCAAGTTCTACAACTGCACGCACCTGCACGAGCCCGGCTGCGGCGTGATTTCAGAGGTTAAATCAGCCTCCAGCTCAAACGGAATAAGCGCTATCCGCTATCGTTTGTATAGCGAACTGTTCGCTGAGCTGTCACAAAAGCGGTACTGAGAAATGGCGCAACGCATGCCGCGAGGCACAGCAGGCAGACGCCAGAAATGAGCGCTTAACCCAACAAGCGCGCCAGGGTCAGCAACGCCAGCAGCAGCATCCAGAGCACCACGGAACGCCATACCAACCCGACGACGCTGCGCAGATGCGCCACTTCAGGCTCCCGCCCAGGCGTGGACTCGGTGGCGATGCGGTCCTGACCCTCAGGCTCCAGTCCGTCCGTCTCAAACCCCGGCGATGCATCGGGGACAAATGCGGCCTTGAGCGCTTCACCGCCCAGCCGCACATTCAACGCACCCGACGTGGCGGCAATAATGATGCCGTCGTTGCGGTTTTCAATGGTGCCGGGTGCATTGCCCGCGGACGTGTTGGCCGAGAAGCGCTGCGTGTAGTGGCGCCAGGCGTCAATCGCATCCTCAAAACTCCCGACGACCGCAAATCCCAGCGAGGTGACACGGGCCGGAACATAGTCGATGACGCCCCAGGCTTGGGTCGCAGCCCGTTGCAAGGACGGGCTGGCGCCGTCTCCGGGGGATTTGCTTTTATGGATCCAGTAGCGCGAGACAAATTCGCTCATTCGGTAAAGCACAGCCCCGGCGGGTCCCAGACCCAGCGCAGCGAGCACCGCAAACCAGCCCAACACACCAAACACATGGCGATGGGCAGCGATCACCGAATATTCAATCACATGGCGCACAATTTCGCTGCGCGGCAATTCGCTCGCATCCACCTGGCGCCATTGCGCCAGCAGCTCGCGTGCCGTGGTTTCGTCACCGTCGTCCAGCGCGTCGCGTATATCAGTGAAGTAATGGCTGAACTGCCGGAAACCCAGCGTGACATACAAAATGGCGACGCTCCATGCAAAGGCCAGCAACGCACTCACCTGCCAGAGCAGCCAGTGAACCAGCAGCGTCACCAGCGCAGGGACCAGCACCGCAACCGTCCAGGCAAGCCATCCGTGGTGCGGCTTACCGGCATCAAGGCTGCGACTGGCCCAGCGCGCCCACCCCCGAAAAACGGCATGAACCCAATTGCCGCGGGCCAATGGTCGGGCCTGTTCGAGGATGAGTGCAAACAAAACGGCAAAAAAGCTCATGGCAAATCATAACGGTGTCTGGCACCCCGCACGCCGGCCTTGTCAGGGACCGGAATCTTCCTAGGCGCTCAGGAAACGATAGAAGTTGCGCAGCATCCCGGCGGTCGCGCCCCAGATGTAGCGCTCCCTCGATTCGCCAGTGTCAGTCTCTGCCATGGGATGGGTGTAAGGCATGGAGAGCCACTGGCGTAGCACGCCATCGAACGCCGTCTCGTGACGGCGGTGATGGGCGGGGTTCATCAAATACCCAAGTGGCACTTCAAAAATATCCGCGACCTCCCCCGGGTTGGGCTGCAGCACGAACCCCGGTTTCACCAGTGCGACCACCGGCGTGATGATGAAGGCCGATCCCGTGACGTAGGTCGGCAAGGTGCCCAGCACCTCAACGTGACCGCGCGGCAAGCCGATTTCCTCATGCGCCTCGCGCAGCGCCGTGGCAATCGCATCCTGATCAGTCGCGTCGGTGCGACCGCCGGGCAAGGCGATATGACCTGAATGGGTCGACAGGTTGAGCGCCCGCACGGTCAGCAGCAAGGTGAGCTCGTCGCGCATCACCAGGGGCAGCAACACTGCTGCAAGAGCCGGCTTGCGGTCGGAATATTTTCGTTCCCCACTGTGCTCGGGCGTCCAGACCGGCGGATGCCTGAAACGCTCCCGCAGAGACTGCGGCGTCAGGCGCTCGGGCGCTACCTCGGCAAGATGGTCATCGATCCCCAGCACCGGGATGCTGCGAGGATTAAATTGCGGTAATGGTTTCTTGAAGGTCATACGGGATACAGCGTGGCAGGCATGAAAAAAGCCGCCCGAAGGTTCTATGGGGCGGCTTTTCGAGGGTGTCAACTGCTTTTATGCCGCTTTCTTGGCACCCAGCTTTTCCTTGATACGCGCCGACTTGCCGCTGCGGCTGCGCAAATAGTACAGCTTGGCACGACGCACGTCACCGCGACGTTTCACTTCGATTTTCGCGATCAGTGGGCTGTAGAGCTGAAAGGTACGCTCAACGCCTTCACCATTGGAGATTTTGCGGACGATGAAGCTTGAATTGAGGCCGCGGTTGCGCTTGGCAATCACGACACCTTCAAAAGCCTGCATGCGCTTGCGGGTACCTTCAACCACGTTCACGCTCACGATGACGGTGTCGCCAGGCGCGTAAACAGGAATGGTTTTGTTGAGGCGGGAAATTTCTTCCTGCTCAAGGGTTTCAATCAGATTCATAATTTTTCCAGCTAGCTTTTTCGTTCATTCACGCGCTACGCTAAAGACCGCAAATCCATGGATTCACCTGAGGAGAAATCGCATGGTTGCAGTGGCCGCCAGAGGATCGAAAAGTCTTCGATTATAGCCATTACGCGTCTCGCTCTGGATTTTCGATCAAATCAGCCAGAAAGGCCTCGTCGCTGGCGCTCAAATGGCCGGCTAGCCGCGCTTGCTGAATCAATTCGGGGCGCTGGCGCTGACTCAAGGCCAGCCGCTGCTCGCGACGCCAGCGCTCGATGTGGGCGTGGTTGCCAGACATCAAGGCTTGCGGCACCAACTGATCGCGCCAGGCTTCCGGCCGGGTGTAATGAGGGCAATCGAGCAGCCCATCGAGCGCCAGATTGAAACTGTCCATCTGGTGGCTGCCTTCGTCGTTCAAAACCCCGGGCTGCAGCCGTGCCACGGCGTCCAGCAGCGCCATGGCGGCAATCTCTCCGCCCGACAGCACAAAATCACCAAGACTGATCTGGTGGTCGACAAAGGTGTCAATGAAACGCTGGTCCAAGCCCTCGTAGCGGCCACAAATCAGCACCGCGCCGCTGCTGGCTGACCAGCGCTCCACGTCGGCATGATTCAACACCTGGCCCACGGGTGAAAAAAGGACGGTGGGCACCGCCGCGGCACCGCTGACCGCACGCTCGGCCCACACGCTTTCCAGGCACAGCGTAAGCGGTTCGGCCATCAGCACCATGCCGGGGCCCCCTCCAAACGGACGGTCGTCCACGCGGCGGTAGTTGCCGCTGGCGAAGTCGCGCGGGTTCCAGAGCCTGACCTCTACAAGACCCGCTTCGTAGGCGCGACGAGTGACGCCGCAGACGAGAAACGGCGCGAAAAGCTCGGGAAACAGGGTGATGACATCAAAGCGCATGGACAAGCTATTTTGCGCGCGCGGAGCGCCTCAGGGCAAGTCGCCCGGCTTGGGAGATCAATAGTCGGGTTGCCAGTCAACAGTGATGCATTTGTTGGCAATATCCACCGCATCCACATAGGCCGAAACGAAAGGGATCATGCGTTCGGCCGTGCGGCTCGTGCCATCTTCCTGGCGGAAGGTGTATTCAACACACAGCACCGAGTGCGGGCCTGTGGCCATCAGATCGCGCACGATCCCCAAGGCCACGCCTTCACGATTGACCACATTCAAGCCAATCAGGTCGACCCAGTAATACTCGTCCTTGGAAGCAGCCGGAAAACTGCTGCGCGGCAAGAAAATTCGGCAGCCCCGCAAGGCCTCGGCGGCATTGCGGTCATCGACGCCGCTGAATTTGGCGACCATTGAACCGGAATGGGTTTTGGCCTCGTCCACACTGAGCGAAACCGTGCCGGAAAAGGCCGTGAAGCCCGGTCGGAATTTGGCGTCTGGTGCCTGTAAAAACCAGGATTTGTCCGAGAAAAGTGCTTCCGGATCGGTGCTATGCGACAGGATTTTCACCCAGCCTTTCACACCCCATGCATCCAGAATGCGCCCGACTTCAATGGCATCGTCTGGAAGGCTTGACGGGGTCAAGCCCGTGGACGGCTGAAGGCCGGGCAGCATCAAAACCTCTGGAATCAGGCGGCCTTGGCGGCGCCCTGCTTGACCAGACGCTCAACCGTGGGGGACGCCTGGGCGCCAACACCGATCCAGTGGGCCAAACGGTCTTGCGCAATGCGCAGGCCTTCCTCGCCACCTTTGGCAATCGGGTTGTAAAAACCGATGCGTTCGATGAAACGGCCGTCGCGGCGAACGCGTTTGTCAGCCACAACAATATTGAAAAATGGACGATGCTTGGAACCGCCGCGTGAAAGTCGAATGACGACCATGATTTATCCTTCGGGTGGTGGGGCCTGCCGGAAAAGCAGATACCCCAAATATTTCCGCAGCGCTTGAGACACACGACATGGCACCCGGCCAGCGAAATGCTGCAAAGCCTGCGAGTATAACCCGCTGATTGGAACAGTACGTTTGCCTGGGAAATCCA
>MERZ01000070.1:0-4362 GCA_001770785.1 Burkholderiales bacterium RIFCSPHIGHO2_12_FULL_61_11 | reverse complement strand
GGTCTGCCCTTCCTGGTCGCCGAGCAGGATGGGAAAGTTGCCGGTTTTGCCTACGGCAACTGGTTCAAGCCGCGTCCGGCTTACCGTTATTCAGTGGAGGACTCCATTTACCTGGCACCAGAACTGCATCGCCAGGGCCTTGGCCGTGCCCTGCTGGCCGAACTGCTGGCGCGCTGCGAGGCCGTGGGCATTCGCAAGGTGATGGCCATCATCGGCGATTCAGCCAACGCCGGCTCTGTCGGTGTTCATCGGGCGCTGGGTTTCACGCAGGTCGGCACCATCGCCTCCTGCGGCTGGAAATTCGGTGCCTGGCGCGACATCGTCATCATGCAAAAAACGCTCGGCCTGGGCGACACGCAGCCACCGCTCGATCCACCCGCCCCATAATCCCCTGCATGAACGCACCCACCACCAAAAACAAAACGCTTGCTGCCTGGCTGGCCTTCATCGGCGGCCAACTGGGGCTACACCGGATGTACCTTTTTGGTTTGGGCGACCTGTGGGCATGGATGCACCCCATCGTCGCGGCACTGGGCTGGTGGGGAATTGAGCGCGTGCGGCTTTACGGGCAGGACGATCAGCTGGCCTGGGTGCTGATTCCGCTGCTGGGTTTTACACTGGCCGGCACCGCATTGACCGCCATTTATTACGGCTTGATGCCGCCTGAAAAATGGAATGCACAACACAATCCTGGCGCGCCCGAAGCGCTAGCCGGTCGCACCAACTGGCTCACCATAGGCGCCGTGGTATTTGCCTTGCTGTTTGGCACCATTGCCTTGATGTCCAGTATCGTTTTCAGTTTCCAGCGTTACTTCGAATACCAGGTCGAAGAAGCCAGGAAAATAAGCCAATAGTGGATGCAGTCCCTGCGTCCGCGACTGCATGCAAAAAGCCTGCATTGGAGAATTGAACGGCAGGGGCCTTGTTGTTTACTGCCTGATCACATCCGCACCCTCGGGCGGCTTGAACTGGAAGGTGTCAGGCGGCAGCTTGGGGTTGACCTCCAGCTTGCTGAAGCTCAGCACCGAACGCTGACCAAAGCTGTCAAGAATTTCCAGCGCAGCCAGTTCGGTCGATTTCCCGGCCGGCCTGTCGCTCGATTGGCCCACGCGAAAGCCCACGCGCACGGCCTGCAACTGGCCGTCTTTGGCCTTGGGCGTAGCCACCACCCATTGCAGGCCGTCCTGGTCGGGCGCGGCTGCCAGCGTGAACTCAGCCTGCAGGGCGCGCAAGTCGGGTGCGGCGGCAATCAGGGCCGCGGGCGTCGAGCCCAGCGCACTCGACTGCTTGCGCGCGGTCACCTGGTTCAGGTCAACGTCATACAGCCACAGCGTCTGACCGTCGGCCACGATGCTTTGCTCGAAGGGCTTTTTGTAGATGAAGCTGAAGCGGTTGGGCCGGGCAAACGCGAACGTGCCGCTCGATGTCTTGCTGCGCGCGCTCTGGCCTTCCTTGGCCGGCGCAGTGACCACCTGGGTGAACTCGGCGCGGCCGCTGCTCACCGTTTTCACGAAATTCTCCAAGCTTTCCAGACCATCCGCCCTTGCAGACAGGGCATAACAAGCTATTAAAATAGTAGCAAACAATTTCTTCATGAAATTCACTCCGCCCGTGCGGGCACCAAAATTTCGCGCTGGCCGCTGCCGCTCATGGCGCTGACCAGGCCGGCATTTTCCATGTCTTCCACCAGGCGCGCGGCGCGGTTGTAGCCAATCTTGAGGTGGCGTTGCACCAGCGAGATGCTGGCCCTGCGGTTCTTCAGCACCACTTCAACAGCCTGGTCGTACATCGGGTCTTTTTCGCCGTCGGCTTCGCCCGCCAGGTCGCCGCCCTCGCCATCGACCGTGCCTCCTTCGAGGACACCCTCGATGTAGTTGGGCTCGCCTTGCTGCTTGAGGTAGGCCACCACACGATGCACTTCGTCGTCGCTGACAAAGGCGCCATGCACGCGGATCGGGAAACCGGTGCCGCTGGGCATGTAGAGCATGTCGCCCATGCCCAGCAAGGCCTCGGCACCCATCTGATCGAGGATGGTCCGGCTGTCGATTTTGCTGCTGACCTGGAATGACAGGCGCGTCGGAATGTTGGCCTTGATCAGCCCGGTGATCACATCGACACTGGGGCGTTGCGTTGCCAGCACCAGGTGAATGCCGGCAGCCCGGGCTTTTTGCGCCAGGCGGGCAATCAGCTCTTCAATCTTCTTGCCCACTACCATCATCAGGTCAGCCAGCTCGTCAATCACCACCACGATATAAGGCAGGCGCTCCAGCGGTTCGGGCTGCTCGGGTGTCAGGCTGAAAGGGTTGTAGAGGAATTCGCCGCGCGCCTTGGCGTCATCGATCTTGACGTTGTAGCCCGCCAGATTGCGAACGCCCAGCTTGCTCATCAGCTTGTAGCGCTTTTCCATTTCGGCAACGCACCAGGTCAGGCCGTAAGCGGCTTGCCGCATGTCGGTCACCACCGGGCACAGCAGATGCGGGATGCCTTCATAGGCACTCATTTCCAGCATCTTGGGGTCGATCAGAAGCAGGCGTACATCGCGCGCATCGGCCTTGTACAGCAGGCTCAGAATCATCGCGTTGATGCCCACCGACTTGCCCGAGCCGGTGGTGCCAGCCACCAGGCAGTGCGGCATTCTTGCCAGATCGGCCACCACGGCATTGCCGGCGATGTCCTTGCCCAGACCCAGCGTGAGCATGGATTTGGCTTCGTTATAGACCTGTGAGCCCAGAATTTCACTGAGCCTGATCGACTGCCGTTTGGCGTTGGGCAGTTCCAGCGCCATGTAGTTTTTACCAGGAATGGTCTCGATCACGCGGATGGATACCAGGCTCAGGGCACGGGCCAGGTCCTTGGCCAGGTTGACCACCTGCGAACCCTTGACGCCCGTGGCGGGCTCGATTTCATAGCGGGTAATGACCGGGCCGGGTGCCGCGGCCACCACCCGCACCTCCACGCCAAAATCCCTGAGCTTTTTCTCGATCAGCCGCGACGTCATTTCCAGGGTTTCGGGCGCCACGCTTTCCTGCCGTAGTAGCGCGCCGTCGAGCAAGTTCACTTGCGGCAGTTTGGAGTCTGGCAGCTCGGTGAACAGCGGCTTTTGTCGCTCTTTTGCCACTCGCTCGCTTTTCGGAATATCGACCAGCGCGGGCTCGATCAGGACCGGCACCGGGTGATGCTCTTCAATCTCGATGCGCTCGCCCGTCAGTGTTTCCTCACGCTCGCGGGCCGCCAGCTTTCCCAGCGCCAGGTCTTCAGCGATCTCGCGTTTTTCACGACGCGACTCGATGAAGCTATCAATCCACGCGCCAAGCGCCAAAGCCACGCGGGCCCACGAGAAACTGAATACGCTGGAAACGGCGATAACGCCCAAGGCGATAAAGACCAGGCCCGAGCCCGCAAAACCCAGCCATTTGACCCCCAGGATCCCCACCAGATAACCGAGCACCCCGCCCGCATGACCCGGTAGCCTGAATTCAAAACGGTAAAGGCGCGACCATTCCAGCGCAGCACTGGCGAGCAGCAACAGCGATAAACCCAGCCAGAACCTGACGCGCTCGGCTTGCCGGAATTTTTCAGAACCAGGAGGTTCCCCACGGAGGCCGCGCGCCAGCGATAACAACCAGGCATGACTCCCGGCAACCAGCGCCCACCAGGCAGAAAAACCCAGCAGAAAATAACTGGCGTCGGCAACCCAGGCACCGACACGCCCACCCCAGTTTCGGGCCGCAACTTGCACAGCGCCCGCCACCTCCGCGCTGCCTGAGGTCGACCAGGCAGCATCCTGCGGCGAATAGCTCAGCAGTGCCGCCAGCCAGAAAATCAGGCCGAGCAGACCCAGAATGAGGCTGACTTCGTGGGTGAAGCGTTTGATGCCGCCGGGCGCGCCCGGAGCGGGGGAATTTCTGGAGTTCAGAGTGTCAAGTGAGTAAGTCATGGCCTTCCTGTGAGCTTACCGCAGTTGGGTAGGGACCGGGCGGCCGGGTGGGCACCAGCAGCCAATCGGACGTGAAATCAACCCAGGGAATGATGGATATCTTTTACCAAAAGAGAGTTGTTGCCGCGGGTTTCAATGAACCCGCGATCCGCACAGGCCATCGAACCGTCCTCGGCAAGGCACCGTGCAAACTGCAGCCGACCCAGTGTCAGGACGTGGCCAGAATGATCTCACCGCCACGGACGTCGGTGCTTGGCTGGCCATCAGCATGGAAAAAAGAGGCACCCGGCGAATCAATTCCAGGTTGGACACCATCGTCATAAAAATTTTCTCCCAACCACACAGCCGGCGACTTAACGTGAAAGAACCCAACCTGCGGGCGAGCGTGATCCTGACCCCCAGCCCGGCCACGTGCAACAAGGCGA
>MERZ01000069.1 GCA_001770785.1 Burkholderiales bacterium RIFCSPHIGHO2_12_FULL_61_11 | reverse complement strand
ACACCTTGCTTCATAAATTTACTGTGCAGGGTTGTGTTGTTTCAGTCGTTTTCCTTTGCTCAAGCGGTGGGTTGATCCAAGCCGCAGTGGGCATGGGTTTTAGGCAAGGGCGGATGCCCTTGAATCGGTTGGGCGTTGCGCTAAATGCCGCATTCAGCGTCGCTTGTCGAACTTCTCGCATGGCCTGCGCTTGCCCATAGTGCACGCTGTGGGGTGTCATGTGGCCAATGCCTGAATGGCAGTGCTGGGCGTTGTACCAAGCAAAGAATGTTTGGCAATGGCTTCGCGCGTCTTCGATGCTGCCAAAGCGCTCCGGGAAGTCGGGGCGGTATTTCATGGTCTTGAACTGCGACTCCGAATAGGGGTTGTCATCCGAGGTGTAGGGGCGGCTGTGGCTCTTGGCCACGTCCAGGTCAACCAACAAACTGGCGACCGGCTTGGAGCGCATGGAAGTGCCGCGATCTGCGTGCAGCGTGAGCGCACCCGGCATCACATCGTGACGAGCCACGGTATCGGCAATGAGTTGCTGGGCCAGCTCAGCGCTCTCGCGAGGCGCAATCAGCCAGCCTACGACGTAGCGGCTAAAAATATCCAGGATGACGTAGAGGTGAAAGCAAGTCCATTTGGCCGGCCCCTTGAGCTTGGTGATGTCCCACGACCAGACCTGGTTGGGCGCGAGGGCAAGCAACTCGGGCTTGGCATAGGCGGGGTGGCTGCGTTGGCGACGGCGCTCGGCGCTGCTGGCGTTGGCAGCCAGCAACCGGTACATGGTGCGCACCGAACCCAGGTAACTGCCTTCATCCAGCAGTGTGGCGTGTACTGCCGCTGGAGCGGTGTCAGCAAAGCGCTCGCTGCACAGTGCTTGCAACACCAACGTCTGCTCCGCTTCACTCAAGGCCAGCGGCGAGCGTGGGCGCGCTGGCCTTGGCGCCGACGGCGGCCCCACAAAGGCGGTACGGTGTGCGCGTGCCTTGTGTCGGCCGGGGGCGCCGCGCCACAGCCCCATGGCGCGGCATGCTCCAGCACTGCCAAGCGTTGATGTCAGTTCATGCGCGCCAGACATCAAGGACTCGCGAACTTGCGGGACGGCTCGAGTTGCTCCAACAACGCGGCAACTTTTTTTTGGACCTCGATGACCAGCTGCGCATTGCTGAGTTGCACCCGCAGTTTGTCGCGCTCACGTGTCACCAGCGCCAATTGCTTGAGTTCTTCACGAGCAGGGTCAGCTTTGGGACCACGCCTTTTAGAGTCCGTGCCAGTCAGCTCACCTGCCGCATATTGGCGTCGCCATGTGGCCAGCGACGACGAGTACGCGCCTTCGCGGCGCATCAGTGCGCCGATTTCACCGGGCTTAGTGCACGCGGCGGCGGCAAGCACAATGCGGCGCTTGTCGGCATTGGTAAAGCGTCGACGTTTGGCAACTGCCACGACTTCAGAGTCGATGCTGGGCGACAATGGCCGCGTCGATACAGGCGCATCTTCAGTCGCCCTTCGGGCTCCTTGCAATGCGCCTGTATCGACAGAATCTCTGGCTGAATGCATCTGTGCCTTGGGTTGATTGTTGATCTTCATACCTACCTCTTTGCTCTCTAAACTAACAGGGGTAGGTGTAGCAGGTCATTCTGGCACGGGGGGTGCTGACAAGTATGTCCAATTCATTGAGGCACTTGCATCAGAGCTGAAGGAAAGCGCGAGCTTGATAGCAGACCCTATTCTGCGCAACACGTCTTTGCACCCTCTCAGCAGGACTTGCGGGGAGTGGAATGAAATGGAACTAATTCAGATTAGTCTCCAAAAAATTGTGGACAAGGTCGACGCAGAATTCAACTTGTTTGCAACCTATCGCCAAACCGCGGAGCTTAAGTGCAAGGGTGTCGAGGCGGGAGAAAAATCGTGCTGGCCGCTAGACACGCCGCAGGAGCTGACCCCAGATAACTCGATTGAAACCGACCGAGAGGCCTATCGCCAGGCCTACGCCATTGCGGCTGACCCGAGTCAGGCCTTTCTCCGCAGAAATCGTTACTACGGCAGGCGCAGCGAGTATCAGGGTTGGTATCTTGACGGCTCTGAAACGGGTGCATTGCAGGATGACGAGTTTTTCTATGTGCCTCACGCGCCGCTAGGGCAAATGCTGCTTTGTAATCTGCCAGATCCATGCGAGAACAGGGCCGACTATGCGCATGCTGTTGACAAGCAGGTCAACGAGATGCAGCAAGCTTTTAGCAATCCCTTTGCCGTGCCCAAAGACGGGTGGGATGCTGAACGAAAAGTACCATATGGGCAGACGAGCCAAGGCGACGACGATGTCGCTCTTCAGTATCACTTCTGGCTGCTAGCCTATCCTCATCCGGATGGCAAGCGGCTCGTTCCGACCTTGTACCAACCCGGGGAAGAAGGTGGAGCCTATCTCCTGCCCCTGGACATCGAATGCCTGGAGATGCTGGCCGATGTCATTTGGGTCTCTAAGACTTCGCATTGCAATGCGCTTGAGTACCTGAAGAAACTACTTGTTGATCAGGGCGAAGATGGCATGAACCCAATCGAGCGCAATTTGCGACGCACAGCAGGGTGGCTCGCCGAGAATCCAATTTCGAAACGAGAAAGAGCACAACAAGAAAGTAGCCGTCGCCTTGATCGGATTTTTCGCGGTCAATAGCGCCTTTATTTCCCCGTACAAAGTCTTTTAAACACTCATTTTTCAATCGAGCACAGCCATGGCAAAAAGCAACTTCTACCGACTGAACTACCTTTCAACATCCGAGCTTGACGTTTGGGTTAGCGATAGACGCCTGCCTGAGCAGGCCATTGAGCTTGCATCGAAAGTCAAAGTGGGTAACTTCGTCTTGGCCGCCAGGTACAACCCAGAATATCAACTGGGCGAAGTGCGCGCAGTGGGACGTGTGAGCAAAACGGGGCGCACCGTCGAATTGGATTGGCGCCACGCACACTTCGACCTGCATCCCAGCCCGCAGGGCCAGCGTTTTTGGGGGCAAGATTACTTCAACTTTGACGCGGCAGTGGCCAAACGATACGCGCTTGATTCGCGTTGCGTAGAATTTTTCCCTGAAGCCTTCGGAGAGCATAACGGTAGGGAAACTTCTTCTCAAAGAGATATAAGTTCCGGGCCGACGGGGGCGTCACCTCAATCCGGTTCTGGGCATGTTTATGTGATCAAGTCCCGGTACGGTTATAAGATCGGAAAATCGAAGAATCTACGTGATCGAACCAGGTTGTTCGGGGTGAAATTGCCCTTCCCGATCGAAGTCGTCATGACAGGGTGGTTTGAAAACTACTCTGAAGCGGAGATCCGGTTTCATCGGCAATTTGCACACAAACGTTTGGAAGGCGAATGGTTTGACCTCAGCCAGACAGACCTGGAAGGATTGGGCCGTCAGCTTGGGCGCGCTACCTAACCGAAAAGCGCCCAACGCTGTCTCCGAAAATTTGTCTGCGGAAGTAGGGAGATCCAATGCTGTGGCAACTAATCAAGATAGTTCTCCTCCTCCTGGCGCTCGTATTCATCACCAGGGTTGACGAAAGAATTCATGCGCGAAATAACGCATCATTTGGTCACGCACCAATTGAAAATTCCCCCCTCATGCTTGAAGGGAGTGCCGGAGATGCTCGTATCAGGCCTTCACGTTAGACCTTTCGGTGCGAGAGGCCCAATCCTCGGCGTTAATGCGACTTTTTTTTGGGGAATTAGCGATGACACTTCAGAATCGCGTTGATCCGTGGGGACGCCTGCTTGCCGTCAATGCACGCGGCTCCCTACTTGGCAATCGCGGAATGCTTCACAACGAGGAGCGACAGATTGTTCGCGATTGGCAACGTATGCCATGGGTTACCTGTGCGCTTGAGTTTCAAGGGCGTAAGCGCGAGATATTCGGTCGAACCACCTACTCCGAGTTGTTTTTCCTTGACGATGCAACTGCCTTCTCAGCCGGACACCGACCCTGCGCGACCTGTAGAAGGGAAAGATATAACGAGTTCAAGACCAGTTGGCTTGCGGTCAATGGCGAATTATTTTCGATGACGAATCCATCAATCAACGAGATCGATAAGGTGTTTCATCGCGAGCGCATCGATCGGAATGGAACGAAAGTCACCTTTGAAGCGCCGCTCTCCAGTCTGCCGTTGGGTACTGTTGTTGATATCAACGATGAGGCTTTTCTTGTCTGGCACCAAGGGCTCAAGCGTTGGTCCTTTAACGGCTATTCAGACCTTCAGTTGCAACCCTCTCCGTCAACACTGGTACGGGTTCTGACGCCTGAGTCCGTCGTTCGGACCTTTGCGGGTGGCTTCCGCCCGATCGTGCATGCATCAGCCAACCGCTAGCTCGGGCCATCCAGCCAACGCCGCAAGAGCGTAATTCGCTGCCGTAGCTAATGGGCTGTGTGCGCCAATGCCGAATTGACCATTCAACATGGCATATGCCGACTCTTGCCCTTGACACGAGCCAGTTGCTTTTCAACCAGGCCGGTTCCAGCTCCGGCAGCCGCAACCGCGCCAGCAGGGCAGCGTGGTCGATAGCAGTGTTGCCGCATTTCTCCGCCCGCAGAATTTCAATCAAACGTTTCATGTCGTCAAAACGCTTGATTTTCCGATGGCACTCCAGCAGTAGGCAATCAAGCAGTTGAGCGCATTAGAGATTCACAGAGTTTTACGTCGCTCTGCGCGACCTATTGAACGCCCGGCCGCGGTGGCTGGCTTGTCAATGTGTAAACCATATCCCCCACAGCCCGCCGGAACGATTCATTCTCCACAAACTGCTTGTAAACCTGCGTGTCGTCTCTCAGCAAAATCTGCATGACCTTGCCCAGCGCCTGGTCGTGTGCCATGCGGGCGGTGTGGGGCGTGTTCTCCTTGGCGTTCCGGTAGGCGGCGTCGGCTGCAACCTTGGGCACGATGTCGTCCCGGATTTTTTTTACAACGCGGTCAGAGTCGGTGAACAGCGTGCCAAAGTTGTCGTTGAAGGTTTTGAGAATGTTGCTCAGTCGGTCCAGATCAGATTGAGGGCGGTGCCCGCCACCGTCATCGGGAACAGGGTCAATCTCTGCATTTGCATCCGCCAATGCAATCTTCATGGTCGCCTGCTTGTCAGCCCGATAGGTATCCATATCGATGGCATCAATGATGCCTTTGGCCAGGTCTTTTTCCTCGGGCGCAGGTAACTTGGCAACCAACAGATTCAGCAGGATCGACAGCTTTTCCCAACCCGCATTGCTCGTAGCCGTGATCGAGGCCAAAAAGTCGTAGGTGCGGCAAAACGCCTTCGCCTTGCCCTTGAATTCCACCTGTTGATCCTCGTCCAGCTTCTCTTTATAGACAGTTTTGCAGACATCCAGAATCGGGTCGAGCTGATCCCGTTCAGCTCCGGCCAGGAACAAGGCCACAAACTGGTCCACCTGCTCCGGTGAATACACCTGCGCGCCATCCAGGTCCTTTTTCAAGTCGTTGAGCTTGTTGGGGTCGGTTTCTTCGCTCAGCAGCGTGGTGCGGTAGTAATCCTGAAACGCCAGCTTGATGCCTTCGGCGTCATTCTGGAAATCGAGCACAAAGCAGTCGCGCTTTTGCGGGTGCGCACGGTTCAGACGCGACAGCGTCTGCACTGCCTTGATGCCCGAGAGCGTCTTGTCCACATACATCGTGTGCAACAGGGGCTCGTCATAGCCGGTTTGAAACTTGTCGGCGCAAATCAAAAAGCGATACGGATCGTCCTGAATTTTGTCTGCAATGTCGCGGCTGGCAAAGCCGTTCAGCGACGACTCGCTCACCTTGACTCCGCCATATTCATGCTCACCCGAGAACGCCACGATGGCCTGGTACGGGCTCTTGCGCGCCACCAGATAGGTCTTGAAGGCCTGGAAATATTGCACCGCCCGCTCGATGCCGCTGCACACCACCATCGCCCGCGCCTGCCCGCCGATCTTGCCAGCAGCCAGCACCTGCTCGTGGAAGTGGTCCACCATGATCTCGGCCTTGAGTTCGATGGCGTGGTCGTGGCTCTCCACATAACGGCGCAATTTCTTCCTGGCTTTCTTCTTGTCGAACAAGGGGTCGTCCTCAACTTTCTTGACCAGGCCGAAGTAGCTGACAACCGGCGTGTAGGTCTTGAGTACGTCAAGGATGAAGCGTTCTTCTATCGCCTGCTTCATGGTGTAGCTGTGAAATGGCTGGTGCCTGACCTTGCCTTCAGCGTCCGCAGGCAGTGGCGTGCCAAACATCTCCAGCGTCTTGTTCTTGGGCGTGGCGGTGAAGGCAAAGTAGCTCGCGTTCGTCATCATCTTGCGCGCCGCCATGCGCTTCTCAATGGCTTCGTTCACCACGTCTTCCGCGTCAGTGTCCGCGTCATCGCCCTGTGCGGAATCGCCCAGCGTTGCGCTCATGGAGCCGGCCGTTTTGCCGCTCTGGCTGGAATGCGCCTCGTCGATGAGGATGGCGAAATGGCGCCCGCGGTGCTCGTCCCCAATGACCTGAAGGACGAAGGGAAAGGTCTGGATCGTCGTGATGATGATCTTCTTGCCATCGGCAATGAATTGCCGCAACTGCTCGGTTTTGGAGTTGGCGGCCCCGGTGACGGCACCCACCGTGGCACCCACCTGCATGAACTGTTTGATGGTCTTCTGAATCTGGTCGTCCAGAATGCGCCGGTCGGTCACCACAATCACCGAGTCGAACACCTCTTTGCCATCGTGCTTGACGCCAATGAGCTGGTGCGCCAGCCAGGCGATGGAGTTCGACTTGCCGCTGCCCGCCGAATGCTGAACCAGGTAGCGCTTGCCCACGCCGTGCTCGCGAACATCATGCAGTGCCTGGCGCACCACACCCAACTGGTGGTAACGCGGAAACACCTGGCTGCGCTTTTTCTTGCCGCTCCTGGCATTTTTGATTTCGACAATCTGGGCGTAGTTTTCCAGAATATCGGTCAGCCCGGCGGGGGTCAGCAGCTCACGCCACAAGTAATCGGTTTTCAGGCCAAGCGGATTGGGCGGATTGCCAGCGCCGTCGTTGAAGCCTTTGTTGAGCGGCAAAAACCATGATGCTTTGCCCGCAAGCTGGGTACACATACGCACCTCGCTGTCGTCCGCTGCAAAGTGCACCACGCAGCGGCCAAACTCAAACAGTTTTTCACGCGGGTCGCGGTCGCGCTTGTATTGCTCCACCGCGTCTTCCACCGTCTGCTTGGTCAGACTGTTTTTCAGTTCAAAGGTGGCAATCGGCAGGCCATTGATGAACAGGCCCAGGTCCAGCGCGCGACGGGCTGCATCGAGGCTGTAGGCGAACTGGCGCGTGACAACAAAACGGTTTTGTGCGTGCAACGCCTGCGCCTTGGCATTGCCGTCGGACGGCGTGCCGTAAAACAGGTCGAAGTGCCCGGCCGGGTGGTGCTCCAGCCCCAAGCGCAGCACGTCAATCACGCCGCGCTTGCCAATCTCGGATGACAGGCGCGTCAGGAACTTCAGGCGGTTGATGTCTCTGGGATCATGGGCATCCACCATGGCCAGCTTGTTGAACGCCTCGGGTTGGGTGGCACGCAAAAAAACGAAGAGCTGGTATGCATCCAGCGCATGGGCGCGGTCAAAGTCCCTGGGGCTGCCTGCGAGGTAGCCGGTGCCGCCCAAGGGCGCTTGCGGCTCGGCGGCGATACCGGAGGCGACGGCAAGGCCATCCGTGCCGGTCATGTGCCGCATGATCAGGGTTTCAAGCCCTTTTTCCGTGGTGTCGGTGACCATGAAGATTTTCTCCCTGATTGAATTTGCTATTTTTCGAGGCCAGCACCGGGACTGCGCGCGCTGGCCAGTGGCAAAAACAAGGTCTGCGGTTGGCTCGGCAAGGCAATCAGTCCATGGTGCCGGTAGAAAGCCACCGCAGCCTCATCTTTGGCATCAACAACCAAGGCATAAGCCGCAAGGTCTGAGCGAATGGCACGGTCCAGCGCGTCGGCCAGCAAGGCACCGCCCAAGCCCTGGCCTTTGAACTCCAGCGCTACCGCCAGCCGACCCATGCGCACAGTGGGCACAGACGGGTAACGGGGAAGTTTGTTCGCCACGCTCGCGGGCAATTCCGTGAGCAGCAGGCCGGCTGATGCCAGCGTGTAAAACCCGGCAATGCGCGCATCAAGGGTGAGCGCCACATAGCAAGCGGTGACGCGCCGGCGAATGTCTTGCGAAACCTGCTGGCTAAAGTAGTGGTCAAGTGGTTCAGAGCCGCTCTTGAATGGCGCGCGGTCATGTGAACTTTGTAGTTGAACGACCCTGAACCGGGGGCCGCTCATTCGGGTTTCAGGAGTTTTTGGCGACGGGCAAAGGCACGTTGCAGTGCCGGCGTCGGCTCGGGTGGGGCCAACAGCGCATTCGCAAAGCACTCTTGGTCAGCCAACGAAAAACGGATGATTTCGGACTGCTCAATGGCCCGCTGCGCCGCCTCCTGCACCGCGCTCACGACAAAATCAGTCATGGTTCGGCCCTGAAGCTCGGCGGCACGCTTGAGGGTGGCGTGCAAGTCAATGCTAATCCGGGCTTCAAGGCGGGCGGTTGTGGCGGTTGGGGCGGCGGCTGGCATGGTGAACTCCTTTGACTTTTAATCATACGGCAATTTGCCGGGTGATTCAAGAAAGCGTTTTGATGCCTGTTGCATTGCAGGTTCTGAACAGGCATCAAATTTTGAGCCATTTAGGGAGCGGGAAATTACAAAGATGCCCCTCATTCACTTTCGTCATTGCGAGCGTAGCGGCAATCCATGGCTGCGCGTTTCCCCGACGATGGATCGCCACGGCCTGCGGCCTCTCCATGAACCGTCTGTCATTGCGAACGTAGTGTGGCAATCCATGAACCCGCTTTTTTCGACGATGGAC
>MERZ01000068.1:303-9189 GCA_001770785.1 Burkholderiales bacterium RIFCSPHIGHO2_12_FULL_61_11 | reverse complement strand
CTTCCGTTTCGCCCGCGATTTGCTGGTCGCCCCGGTAAAGGCCATATTCGTTCAGCTTGAGTCCTGCGTCCTGCGCCAGCTTGCGCAGCGCGATGTTGTGCGCCTTCGCTCCGGTGAAATAGAGCCATGCCGCGCCGAAGCTCGCCGCAGCCACGGCGCGCAAGTCGACCTGCAGGCCGCTCCTGAGCACAATACTGGCCCGGGTACTGCCCTTTGAGAGCACCCGGCGCACATCGGTGCTGGTCGTGAATCGATCCATCACTGGACTGTCCCGCTGGATGGTCACCAGCAGGTCAAGATCGCCTACGGTCTCGCGCTGTCGCCGCAGGCTGCCCGCGGCTACCGCCTGCAGCACCCCTGGCATCGCCGCAAGCACGGAAAGCAGCGCTTGGGCTACCTGGGCGGCTACGGCCAGCTTGAAGCGATGGGCCTGCTGAAGGCGAGAGGCTGTCGCCTCAAGAATTTGTTGCTGCGTCTTTGGTCCGAAGCCGTGCAGTTCGCTGATGCGTCCCTGCTCGGCAGCGCGGTGCAGCTCCTCAAGCGTCTGGACACCCAGCTCATGGTGCAGAGCGCGCACACGTTTTGGCCCCAGCCCCTGAATTTTCAGCAACTCTGTGACGGCAGGCGGCAGCTCCTTGCGCAGGCTTTCGAGTTGCGCGCAGGTCCCGGTAGCGACGACTTCGGCGATCTTGCCGGCCAGGTCAGGGCCGATGCCTGGCAGCGCGTCGATGTCTTCGCCCTGTTCCAGCATGGTTTTCACGCTGCGACCCAGTTCGCTGAGCAGGCGCGCTGCATTTCGGTAGGCGCGCACGCGGAAAGCATTGGCGCCCTGAACTTCGAGCAAGTCGGCGATCTCGTCGAAGACGGCCGCCACATCGGCGTTGACGATCGGCATGGAATTCTTGCCTGAACTTGCGACGTGTCAGACCGCTTGTGGTGACCAGATGGACGGTCGGAGCACAGCCTGCGTGTCTTGCGCCGTCTTCACCGGAGTGCCAAAGCCCTGCAGCCGGGCTGCAACCTCGCCAAGCTCTGCCATTGGCCAGCCTTGCTGGCTGCACAGCAGTTGCATGATCGCCAGAACTTTACTCACGGTATTTTTCCGATGGAACCTTGGGGTTATTCACTGTAGGCGCCGAAACGGCGTCGACGTTGCGCTAGATCAATTGGCGGCGCGGTTTGCGCCGCCAGACCATGAATTGCGACAGGTCAAGTCGCCCAGGAGGGGTGGGCGTAGACTGGCCAAATGGACTTGGAAACCTCACCCAGTGCACAGGTAGACTCCACGCTGATCCAGGCGCTGCGCGAGCGCCTGCTGGCCGACACAGGCCAGCCGGTGGAACTCCAGGAGACGCACATCTCCTGGGTGTTGCTCACCGAGCGTCTGGCGTACAAGCTGAAAAAGCCGGTCCGCCTGCCGTTCGTCGACTTCAGCACACTGGCATTGCGCAAGCATTTCTGTGAAGAGGAGGTGCGCCTCAATCGGCGCCTGGCACCAGAGCTTTACCTGGGAGTGGTGCCGGTATGCGACTCGGCGCAGGCACCACGCATCGGTGCCATGCACGAAGCCTGCCTGCCGATTGACTACGCTGTGTGCATGCAGCGTTTCCCCCAAGGGGCATTGCTGAGTGAACGGCTGGCAGCCGGAGGAGGGGGCCTGCTGCCGGAGCATCTTGATCGCCTGGCGCAGCGGCTGGCCGACTTTCACCGCGACGCTCCGGCCGCGCTGGCTGCTTCACCCCCCGCTGTCGAGGCGCAGGCGCATGAGCCGGTGCGCAAAGTGCTGGAACAGTTGCGAGCGGACGGCGACACCCCGCCGGTTATGGCACTGCAGGCTTGGGTTGATACACAGGTGCCCGCGCTGAGGGACACCTGGCTGGCAAGGCAGCGAAGCGGCGCTGTGCGTGAGGGCCATGGTGATCTTCACCTGGCCAACACAGTGCTGATCGGTGATGAGGCCATGGCCTTCGACTGCCTCGAATTCGATCCCGCCCTGCGCTGGATCGACGTGATGAGCGATGTGGCTTTTCTGACCATGGACCTCAAAGCGCATGGGCGCAGCGACTTGGCGTTTCGATTTCTCGATAGCTACCTGCAGCGCGGCGGCGACTACCCCGGGGTGCGGGTGCTGCGCTTTTACGAGGTGTACCGGGCCCTGGTGCGGTCGCTGGTGGCCCGCGTGCGCTCGCGAGTCACCAGCAGCGCTCCAGGGGCCGGTGGTCCCGACTACCTGTCATGTGCGCAGCGGCTGGTGCAAACTTCCAGCGGTCTGGCGCGCCTGTTGATCACCCACGGCCTGTCCGGGTCCGGAAAATCGACCGTGGCACGGCAGCTGCTGGAGGCTGCCGGCGCCATCCGCCTGCGCTCCGATGTCGAGCGCAAGCGGCTGTTCGGCCTCGACGCACTGCAACGGTCGGCCGAGCAGGCCGTGGATGCCTACACGCCAGAGGCGACCCGGCGTACTTTCGACCGGCTGAAGGAATGCGCGCGAACGGCGCTGCAGGCGGGCTACCCGGTGATCGTCGATGCAGCTTTCCAGCGGCGCGCCGATCGCCGTGCTTTCCGGGCGCTGGCCGCCGAGCTGCGCATGCCGTTTACGATTTTGCATTGCCGCGCGAGTGAGGCGCAGCTGCGCCAACGGGTGGCGGCCCGCAGCGCCACCGGCAACGACGCTTCCGAGGCGAATGTGAACGTGCTGGAGCGCCAACTGGCAAGTCATGAACCTTTGGAACAAGACGAACGCGCCGTCGCGTTGGAAGTCATCACCGACGAACCCGTGGACGTGGCGCTGCTGCACGCGCGCTGGCTGTCACAGTCCTGAGTTTTTGCCTTGCTGAAAAGCGGCCGGCCCAACACAGTGCATGACAGGCGAGCCAAAACTGAAGCTATTGATTAAGATCAATTCGCCGTTTCGTGAAAAGAAGATTCTTGGAGTTATGAACATGCTTGACAAAAATACGTTGGATTCCCTGACAGCCTGGTTGCTCGCCCGGCAAACTGAATTGTTCGCCGAGATCGGATCGAGGCAAAACCCAGTCGATGCTATGACAAGCGCGGATATGGGTGAAGTCAATGATCTTGAAGATCAGGCAAGCAAGCGTGAGCGAACAACGATGCAAGACGCCGAGGTGCAGCGCGATAGCAATGAACTCGCCGATGTACGTGCAGCGCTGGGCCGTCTGAACGACGGATCTTTCGGCACCTGCATCGACTGCGGCCAGCCAATCGATCTCCAACGTTTGGTGGCAATGCCAGCAGCAGCTCGCTGCATGATATGCCAAACGCATTTTGAGGCTCGCGCGATTCCGCCTTCATTGACGACGCGGCCTTGATCCTGGCCATTCAGGGCTGAGGCCCTGTTTGGCCAATGACCATTTTCAATTAATTAACATAATATACATCGTGGAATGTCAACTCAAGGGAAAAGAGACCACGCTTTCGGTTGACATCGGCGGGCGCCAAAGCAAAACAATCCCACGGCATCGCAGATCTTGCAGGGTCGGCGGTTTTTCTGATTTCAGACCTGTTGCGCGTCGAAATCCTTTAGGGCGCATGGAAACCGTTTTGAGCCAATGTAAAATGCGCTCGCAGTAAAGTTCCAACATTCACACATAAGGTTCTTGTAAATTAATGATTTGCTTGTTGGATTTGGTATTTGGGTCTGGTGTCGATGTCAAGGTCGCGCTTCAGACTTTCAGTCTAATGCGCGTTTGCGCCCAAGACCGCCATATTCCGAAACCGGCTCGCGTACTCAGGCGGCCCTGACTTCATGGGTCACCTCCCGCCTCTCGCGCAGTGGCTCCATCTCGACTGGATGCTGGTGATTGTGGCCGGCTGGCTTGTTGTGAGTGCCGCTGGGGTGTTGGTCCTGCATCGCTTCGCGCTGGTGTCACGGGTGCTATTTCCGATCGGCGGGCTGTTCAGCCTGGCGATATTCGGTGTTGCACTCGACGCGACACTCAATGCACCCGAGGTGGCGATCATGCCTATCGGGCTGCCAGGATTACCGTTTCATTTCAGACTGGACAGCTTGTCGGCCTACTTCCTGATGGTGCTTGGCGCTGCCTCCGCGGGCATCTCCATTTTTGCAGCTGGCTACTTCCGTAAGGGCGAGGGAACGCCGCCAGGCCTGCTGTGCCTGGAGTACCACGTATTCCTGGCCAGCATGGTGGGCGTCCTGCTGGCTGACGATGCCTATTCGTTCATGGTGATGTGGGAAACGATGGCGCTGTCGTCGTTCTTTCTGGTCACTGCAAATCATCGCATCCCTGAAGTGCGCCGCGCCGGCTTTCTTTACATTGTCATGGCCCACATCGGTGCGATTGCCGTCCTCCTGTGCTTTGGTGTGCTGCAGGCCAATACCGGTGACTACACCTTCGCGAACATGCGCGCCCAAGTCTTGACGCCCTTCTGGTCCTCGATTGGTTTCCTGCTCGCGGTGCTCGGTTTCGGCGCCAAGGCAGGCGTCTTGCCGCTGCACGTGTGGCTGCCCGAAGCGCACCCTGCGGCACCATCGCCAGTGTCTGCCTTGATGAGCGGTGTCATGCTCAACTCCGCCATCTATGGCCTGTTGCGCGTGTCCTTCGATCTGCTTCACATGCGCCTGTGGTGGTGGGGCGGCGTGTTGCTGGCCATCGGTCTGGCCACGGCCCTGTTTGGCGTGGTTTTCGCGTCGGTGCAGACGGACATGAAGCGACTGCTGGCCTATTCGTCGATAGAGAACATGGGAATGCTCTTCGTCGGAATGGGGCTGACATTGATCTTTTCTGCCTACGACATGAAACCGATGGCTGCACTGGCGTTGACGGCAACGCTCTATCACGTTGCGAGTCATTCTTGCTTCAAGAGCCTGCTTTTTCTTGGCACCGGCAGTGTGCTGCACGCGACCGCCGAAAGAAGTCTGGGAAAGCTCGGTGGCCTGATCCGCACCATGCCCTGGGTCGGCTGGCTCATGTTGCTCGGCGTGCTGGCCGCCGCCGGCTTGCCGCCGCTTGGCGGATTCGTCTCTGAGTGGCTGCTGCTGCAAAGCTTCCTGTTCACGCCGGGCCTGCCGGTGCCGGTGTTGACGATGCTGATTCCGGTGGTGGCAGCGCTCATCGCGCTGGTGGCGGCGTTGGCTGGCTACACAATGGTCAAGTTTTTCGGTGTGATCTTTTTAGGCCAGCCGCGCGAGGAAAAGCTCGCCCACGCACATGATGCGGGTGGCCTTGAGCGTGCCGGCATGGTGTGGCTGGCGCTCGGTTGCGTGGCGCTCGGACTGCTGCCGACGCAGTTCATCCAGTTGATCGACCCGGTAACGCAGCAACTCGTCGCATCGGGCCTGGGCGCAAGGGTGGGTGCCAGCGGCTGGCTGCTGGCACCCACCAGCCTGGCGCAAGCGAGCTATGGTCCGGTGATATTCCTGCTCGGCATCTTGGCGAGCTTTGCCTTGGCTTACCTGTTGGTGCGCAAGTTTTACCATGGCCGCCTGCGCCGCAGCCTGCCCTGGGCTTGCGGTTTTCCGTGGGGCTCGGCGCGCATGCAGGACACCGCCGAGGGCTTCGGCCAGCCGATACGCCAGATTTTTGAGCCGTTCTTTCTGATGCAGCGCGAACTGCCAAGCGCATTCGACGAAAAACCCCAATACCGCGTCAAGGTCGAGGATCACTTCTGGCGCTGGGTGTATGAGCCGATTACCAAGCTGGCGGCCGTTCTGGGGCGCTTGTTCGGCCTGCTGCAGCAAGGTCGCATCTCGGTGTATCTGCTTTATAGCTTCGTGACCCTGGTGGTCACACTGCTGGTGGTGATGCGATGAGCGTAACCATCTGCCGCCCCGTGCCAGCCAACATCTCCATGGGAGACCGGACGATGGACTCATCCAACGAGGTGCGCCAATGAGCTTTTCAGGGTTACTTTCGCAGTTGCTCGAGATCATCATCGCCATCGCGCTGGCGCCACTCCTGACGGGTTGGGTCAACCTATGGCGTGCCTGGCTGCAAAATAAATCGGCGCCCAGCATCTGGCTGCCTTACCGACTATTGCACAAACTATTCAACAAGGAATCAGTGATCGCAGACAACGCGTCGACACTGTTTCGCGCCGCGCCCTACGTGATGTTCGGCTGCATGACCCTGGCGACCGGGATCATCCCCACCCTGTCCACCGACCTGCCGTTGGCGACGGCTGCCGATGCCATTGCGCTGGTCGGCCTGTTTGCCCTGGCCCGCGTGTTCATATCGCTGGCCGCGATGGATATTGGCACGGCCTTTGGCACCATGGGCGCACGGCGCGAGATGCTGGTCGGCTTCCTCGCCGAGCCGGCGCTTCTGATGGTGTTGTTTTCGGCGTCGCTGATCTCCAATTCGACTTCGCTCACGACGATTGTCGACACGCTGGGACATCGCGAGTTCGCCATCTACCCTGGCCTTGCCCTCGCCGGCGTCGCCTTCACGATGGTGTCGCTGGCGGAAAATGCCCGCGTGCCGGTGGACAATCCGGCCACCCATCTCGAATTGACAATGATCCACGAAGCCTTGATTCTGGAATATTCGGGTCGCCACCTGGCGCTGATCGAGTGGGCCATCAGCCTGAAGCTGTTTGCCTACTCGTGCATCGGCTTGGCGCTGTTTTTCCCTTGGGGTGTGGCCCAGGCCCAAGCCCCGCTGGACATGTTGCTGGCGTTGCCGGTATTGGTTTTCAAGCTGGCCATCGGTGGCTTCCTGCTCGCGGTACTGGAAACGGTCAGCGTCAAGATGCGCATCTTCCGCGTGCCGGAGTTCCTGGGTACCGCCTTCTTGCTGGCCGTCATTGGCCTGTTGGTCCACTTGTTGCTGGTTCCTTGATATGAGCATATTGCTTACACAGTTTGTCAACCTGCTCGGCGCAATGCTGCTGATGCTGGCGTTCGCGATGAACTCACAGCGGCGCATCGTCACGTTGATCCACCTGTTCACGATGCAGGGCGCCACGCTGGTGCTGGCCACCGTCGTGGTCGGCTATGTGACGAACCAGCACCACCTTTACCTGTCCGCCGCCCTGACCTTTGTCCTCAAGGTTCTGGTGATTCCCTACCTGCTGCACAAGGTCATCGACCGTCTGGACATCCACTGGGACGTCGAGACCTTGATCAACATCCCGACCACCATGCTGATAGGCATCGTGGTCGTTATTTTCTCCTTCAACCTTGCAAAACCAATCGCTGAGCTGTCAACGGCCGTGGCCAGCGGCACGCTGGGCATCGCGCTGGCCTGCGTGCTGCTGTCGTTCCTGATGATGATCACGCGTGCCAAGGCGGTGCCGCAGGTGATTGGCTTTCTGGCGATGGAAAACGGTCTGTTCTTTGCCGCCACCTCGGCCACCTACGGCATGCCGATGGTGGTCGAACTCGGTATTGCCCTGGACGTGCTGATTGGCGTGCTCATCCTGGGTGTGTTCATGTTCCAGATCCGCGAGCAGTTCGACAGCCTGGACATCCGCAACCTTGAAAAGCTGAAGGAAGAATAAATTTGTACCCGCTGGCTTTTCTACTCGCGATTCCGTTGCTCGGCGGATTGGTGCTGGCGCTCGTCGGCCATCGGGATAGTGCGCGCGACGTCAACCTCGCTTTCAGCTTGGGCACCTTCGTCGCGGCCTGTTTCCTCACCGCGCAGATCATAGAAGACGGCTCGCTGCTGGTTTGGGACCAAGAGTTTTACATCGATTCGCTCAATGTCTTCCTGGTCACGTTGACTGCTTTCGTGGGCCTGACGACCGCCCTCTTCTCGCGGCCTTACATGCGGATCGAGCGCGACCACGGCAAGATGACGCCGCCACGGCTTCGCCTGTACCACAGCATGTACCAGATGTTCAGCTTCACGATGCTGCTTGCGTTGACAACCAACAACATGGGTATCGTATGGGTAGCGATGGAGGCCGCCACGCTCACCACCGTGTTACTGGTCAGTGTTTACCGCACCCCCGCCAGCCTCGAAGCGGCATGGAAATACTTCATCCTGTGCGGCGTGGGCATTGCGCAGGCGCTCTTCGGCACGGTGCTGCTCTACATGGCGGCAGAAAAAGTCATCGGCCCCGAAGGGGGAGCCTTGTTGTGGACCAACCTTAACGCAGTGAAGGCGCAACTCAACCCGAATATCATCACGCTGGCATTCGCCTTCCTGTTCATCGGCTACGGCACCAAGGTCGGCCTGGTCCCGGTGCACAACTGGTTGCCGGACGCCCATGCCGAGGGCCCAACGCCAGTGTCGGCCGTGCTCTCCGGCTTGCTGCTCAATGTGGCGCTCTACGCCATCCTGCGCTGCAAGGTGCTGACCGACGGCGCATTGCAAAACAATCTGGCGGGCCGCCTGATGATGGGCTTCGGGCTGTTGTCGGTGGTGGCTGCGGTGTTCCTCATGATCCGGCAGAAGGACGTCAAGCGCATGTTCGCCTACTCGTCGATCGAGCACATGGGCTTGATCACCTTCGCGTTCGGACTGGGGGGGCCGATTGCCACTTTTGCCGGCCTGCTGCACATGACCGTGCACTCGCTGATCAAGTCGGCGATCTTCTTTGCCGTCGGCCACGCCACGCAGAAGGCGGGTACCCAGATCATGGAAAATATTCGCGGGCTCATCAAGGTGAGCCCCACGGTAGCCTGGGGGCTGATGCTCGGTTCGCTGGCCATTTTGGGCATGCCGCCGTTCGGGGTGTTCGCCAGCGAGTTCCTGATTGTCACGACGGCGATGCGCGAGCAGCCCTGGGCCACGCCGTTCCTGCTGATTGCGCTGGGGGTGGCGTTTGCCTCGGTGTTCAGTCGCGTGCTGCCGATGGTGTTCGGGGAAACCAACCTCAAGCCGCTGGCGCACTCGCCCGCGCTGCTTCCGGTGTTTGTGCACCTGGGGCTGGGTCTGATGCTGGGTTTGTACATTC
>MERZ01000068.1:86-228 GCA_001770785.1 Burkholderiales bacterium RIFCSPHIGHO2_12_FULL_61_11 | reverse complement strand
ACGCTGGGGCTCAATCTGCGACGTCTTTCGACGCCCTTGCCGATCTGGCAAGGAGCGGTCAATCGCGACCAGTGGAGCGCCACGGCCCATGCGGTGCTTGAGTCGGGCGGTCGCCTGGTTGCCATGTGGGGCGTCGACCGCC
>MERZ01000068.1:0-72 GCA_001770785.1 Burkholderiales bacterium RIFCSPHIGHO2_12_FULL_61_11 | reverse complement strand
GGCATGCTGGCCTGCGCCGCCTTCGCGGTACTGGAAGGACTGCTCTGGGTTGAACTCGCGCTCGGTGATGTC
>MERZ01000067.1:8977-17653 GCA_001770785.1 Burkholderiales bacterium RIFCSPHIGHO2_12_FULL_61_11 | reverse complement strand
CGCGGTGCCATCCAGCGGTCCAGCGACCATGGGCCCAAGCCGTAAATGGCCAGCCCGGCCAGCAGCGAGGCCCAAAGCACATGCTGCTGCAGCGCAAGCGGTGTCATCCCGGCCAAGGCAACGACGCCCACCGCATTGATCACAAACAGCCCCAGCGCCGAAAAGCGTCCACCCAAGCCCAGCACCAACATCACCGGCAACACCAGTTCTCCCATGGTGCCCAAGGCTGCGGCCAAGGGCGGTGACAGCAGGGGCACCTTGTAGTCGTCGGCAAACAGGGCAACAGTGGCGTCCCAATCGCGCAGCTTGCTCAAGCCGGGCAGGAAAAAAACCTGCGCCATATACAGCCGAGCCAGCAAGGCGGCGGCGGGCTGCAGGGCGTCGAGCGCCCGGGTCAACAGGCACCAGAGGTGCAAACCGCGCTGAATCAAATTGAGATGAGGGGTGTACATGAAGGTTCTTTCTTCATGGTTTGTAACAGATGCGCGCCCGCAATCAAGCCCGTTCGCACGGCACTTGTGCGCCGCTGCGAGGGCAGCGGCAGCCTTTTTCATAGTGGCTCGCCTCATTCTGCCAGGAGTGAAACAAAACCCTGGACCGGACAGCCGGGTTGCCATGAGCCAGAGGCCTCCACAGACCACAGGTTCATTCAAAGCCGGAGAAAAAGTGGCAACCTGAATCTGCAAAATTATGTAAATATTCACCACACCTGCTGCAAAAAACCTACAGATTTCATTCGGCGCCATGGGCAGGATGGAGATGTTTCACGAATACCGAGTATGTTTGGCGCATCCTTTTTCCCAGCACCGCCGCAGCCCATCAAACTTGTGATTTGACGGGCTGCGACGAAACGGTATGTATGCGCTAACTTTTGCTTAAGACCAATTAAACAGTAGATTTATCTTCAGTTAACCCTGAAATTCTGCTCTTGATTGCGCTTGTGATGTCATGGATCCTTATCTCCTTTTTCCCCGGCAACCCGGCAGTGGCTAGCGGATCTGAGGGGCGACTCCTCTGGTTCCGCCTCATCGTGCCTGCCGTGCAGAGCCCGCGAGGCGGCCAAATTCCCTGCACATGCGGCGCTGACATAGCCTGGTTCATCGCAATTGCTGCTTGTCTTTTGCATAACTGACGCATAATATGCGGGTGTGAATGTCAACATTCGCACAAGTTAGGTGATCGGTCAGTTTCGCGCGCTACAGCGGTACGTTTAAGATTTGTTGTGCTTTCGGGACCCCATCGCTTTTGTTTTTGTGTTTTAGAGGAGTCCCTTCATGGGCAACAAACTATACGTCGGCAACCTGCCTTACTCGGTGCGTGACGAAGATCTGCAACAATCTTTTGGTCAATTCGGCTCTGTCACCAGCGCTAAAGTCATGATGGAACGCGACACGGGTCGCTCCAAAGGCTTTGGCTTTGTCGAAATGGCCAGCGATGCAGAAGCTCAAGCCGCTATCAACGGCATGAACGGCCAGCCTTTGGGCGGCCGTAGCGTAGTCGTCAACGAAGCCCGTCCGATGGAGGCACGTCCTCCACGTAGCGGCGGCTTCGGCGGCGGCAGTGGTGGTGGCGGCTACGGTGGTGGCGCTGGTGGTGGCGGCTACGGTGGTGGCGCTGGTGGTGGTGGTGGCCGTTCCGGTGGCGGCGGCACTGACGGCGGTTTCCGCAGCCCGTACGGCGGCGGTGCTGGTGGTGGCCGTTCCGGCGGCAGCGGTGGTGGACGCGGCGGCTACTAAGCCCTGCAAAACCCGTTCGCTGGCTTACTGGTCAGCGCGCACAGCCCTCTTCAGTCATTGACTGGAGAAAGCTTAAGAAAGGCTTCAAGACTTCGGTTTTGAAGCCTTTTTGCGTTGTACCCCTTGGCGGACTCAAATCAGAGCCCGAGAAAATTATCACCTCAGCCACTGGACGGCCAGTGATGAGTACCTCGGGTTGTCCCCCCGCTGAGGGGCCATGGCAGATGGGAAAACCGCTACCGGTCGCTAACGGGCGGGAGCTGCCTGGGTCGCCGATTTTGGCATCAGTACTCCCCGAACGCGGCCTTTGAGATTGGCCACCTGGTCGAGGTTGTCATAGTCGAAGGTGTCGCCAGTGAACTGGTCCGCCCCACGGATCAGCACAACGGGCTTGTGGGACTTGACGCGCTCCTCATTGAAAAACACATGCAGGAATTCGCCGCGAAATTCCAGGCGCGGCGTTTGCTTGCCGGCAGCGTCCTGGCTGGCCTGGCGCAGCACCAGTGCATCGCCGACCAATTGGACTTCCGAGCCATCGCTGTTGGCATAGGCGCGCTTGGCTGTTGCGGTAGTGATCTGCCCTTCGGGCTTGATGCTGCGAATCCGCACCTGGTCGATCTCCAGAATGTCGGTGTCGGGAAAATGCCGCCCCTCAGCCCCATAAATTTCGCTTTTCAGCATGCCGGTTTCGTCGAACGTTTTCACTGTGAAATTCCGCATGAAATAGTCTGCCTCGTGGCCGACCTCTTTGGCAACCTCGGGCGTGCTGAAGATCGGCGTGTTGCGCACCAGCCAGTAGGTGCCCAGGGCCAGCGCGCCCATCAATAGCAGTGGCATGTACATGGCCGTGCTATCCCACACGCGTGCGATGGTGCGCCAAATGCGCTTCAGCGGCCCCAGCGCAGCGCCACCATCGGCCAGAACGACCATCAACTGGAGGACTCCTGCAACAGACCGGCGTAGCGGCCACTGGCGACCAGCAACAGGTCGCACAGTTCACGAGCAGCACCATGTCCGCCGCATGCCTGCGTAACGTGGTCGGCTTGCGCCCTGACCTCCAGGTGCGCATTGGCCGGCGCGCAACTCAGTGCGGCGCGGCGCAGCACCGGCAAATCAGGCCAGTCATCGCCCATGGCTGCCGCAGCAGTCCAGTCGAGTCCGAGCGCCTGCAAGGTGATTTCGGCGGCACGGCGTTTGTCTTCGGTGCCGAAGTGCGCGTGCGTGATACCCAGCGCTTGCAGCCGCGCGCGCAGCACGGGGCTGTCGCGCCCCGTAATGACCGCCGGCGTGATGCCGACCTTCTGCAGCAGCTTCAGGCCATGGCCATCGAGTATATTGAAACGCTTGAGCGTCTCACCGCCTTCAGACAGGTACAGGCCGCCGTCGGTCAACACGCCGTCCACGTCGAAAAACGCCACGCGTATTCCTTGCGCCTTAAGCAGCAGTTCAGGTTCGAAATTCAACGTCGGCACGAGTGAACGAAGCGCAGAGCGCTCCAGGCCCGGGCCAGCCCTGTCGGGGGGTAGCGCGGCCCTCGAAGTAGCAAGCGTCGAGGCCACTCAGATCACCTTGGCCCGCATCAAATCGTTGGTGTTAAGCGCGCCGCACAGCACGCCGGCATCGTCCACCACCAGCACGCTGGTAATGCTGTACTGCTCCATCAGCGCCACGGCCTCTACGGCCAGGGAATCCGCCTGCACGGTGCGCGGATGAGCATGCATCACGTCGCCCGCCTTGCTGCTGCGCAAGTCCACACCTTTTTCCACCAGGCGACGCAAGTCACCATCGGTGAAGATGCCCAGCAGGTGCTGGCTGTCGTCGACCACCGCCGAAGCCCCCAAGCCCTTGGCACTCATCTCGCGCATGAGTTCGGTAAAAGGAGTTTCCGGCCGCACCTGCGGGATGGCGTCCCCGATGCGCATCACGTCAACCACATGGGTCAGCAGCTTGCGTCCCAGCGCGCCGCCCGGGTGCGAGCGGGCAAAATCTTCTTCCTTGAAACCGCGTGCATCGAGCAGCGCCACGGCCAGGGCATCGCCGAGTGCGAGTTGCGCCGTGGTACTGGCCGTAGGCGCCAGATTCAATGGGCAGGCTTCCCGGGTAACGCCACTGTTCAGCGTCACTCGGGCATGTTTGGCCAACGCGGATTGATCGCCACCGGTGATGGCAATGAGCGGCACACCCAGGCGGCTCAGCATCGGAAGAATTGCCGTGAGCTCCTCACTCTCGCCGCTGTTGGAGATGGCCAGCACGACGTCCAGCGCCGTGATCATGCCCAGATCGCCATGGCTGGCCTCGGCCGGATGGACAAACATGGCCGGCGTTCCGGTGGAGGCCAGCGTGGCGGCGATCTTGCGTCCGATGTGGCCACTTTTGCCCATGCCCATGACAACCACGCGGCCACGGCACTGCAGCATCAGCAGGACCGCCTCAGCCAATTCGCTGCCCACGCGACCGGCCAGGCCAAGCACGGCGGCAGCTTCTATCTCAAGGGTTTTTCTGGCAAGGGCCAGTGCCTGCCAGGCATCAAAGTTCGCGGCGTCAAAGCTCATGGCAGCATTCTATCGGGGTGCGCCAGGGCACACCGGTCCAGGGCGAGTTCCTCGGCTACCATCGACGCATGACGCCGCTTGAACTGACCCTGCTTTACCTGCTGGCCGCAGTGCTGGGCGTGGTCGCATGCCGCTCGCTCAAATTGCCGCCCATGCTCGGCTACCTGGCCGTGGGCGTGGTGATTGGCCCCCATGCGCTGGCATTATCGAAAGACGCTGAGGGTGTGCGCCATCTGGGCGAGTTCGGCGTGGTGTTCTTGATGTTTGTCATCGGGCTGGAGTTCAACCTGCCCAAGCTGCGCTCGATGCACCGCCATGTCTTTGGCCTGGGACTGCTCCAGGTCGCGCTCACCATCATGCTGGCTACCGTGGGCTCACTGTTTCTTGCGAGCATGGCACCCGCCTTGTGGACGATGGGATGGCAAACCACGCTGGCGCTGTCCGGCGCGATGGCCATGAGCAGCACCGCCATCGTGGTCAAACTGTTGTCCGAGCGGCTGGAGCTGGCTTCGGAACACGGCCAGCGCGTGATGGGCGTGCTGCTGTTTCAGGACTTGGCGGTGGTGCCGCTGCTGGTGCTGATTCCCGCGCTGGGTTCGCCACCCGAAAAACTGTTCATCGCCATGGCGCTTGCCGGGCTGAAAGCCACCGTGCTGATCGGCCTGCTGCTCACCGGCGGCCAGCGCGTCATGCGCTGGTGGCTCACCCTGGTGGCACGGCGAAAAAGCGAGGAGCTGTTTGTGCTGAACCTGCTGCTGGTCACGCTGGCACTGGCCTGGCTGACCGAGTGGGCCGGGCTGAGTCTGGCGCTGGGCGCCTTTATTGCCGGCATGCTGATTTCAGAGACCAAATTCAAACACCAGGTGGAAACCGACATCCGGCCCTTTCACGATGTCTTGCTGGGTCTGTTCTTCATCAGCATCGGCATGATGCTGGACTGGCGCGAGGTGGCGCTGCACTGGCCGCTGGTGCTGCTGCTGTCGACGCTACCCGTTTTTTTCAAGCTGGGCCTGGTCACGCTCCTGACGCGAGCGTTGGGTGCGACCGCCGGTGTCTCCTTGCGCACCGGTTTGTACCTGGCGCAAGCGGGCGAATTCGGCTTTGTGCTGCTGTCGCTGGCGCAGCAGAACCAGCTCGTTCCGCCAGGCCTGCTCAATCCGATCCTGGCCAGCATGGTGTTGTCGATGCTGGCCACGCCTTTCCTCATCATGCACAGCAACCGCCTCGTGATGAAACTGGTTTCCAGCGAATGGCTGCAGCAGTCGCTGCAGATGACGACGATTGCAAAAAAGTCCATGAGCATCAACAAACACGTCATCATTTGTGGTTATGGCCGCTGTGGCCAGAACCTGGGCCGGATGCTGGATCGCGAAGGCATCCCCTACATCGCGCTGGACCTGGACCCGGACCGGGTGCACCAAGCCACTGCGGCGGGCAACTCGGTGGTGTTTGGCGACGCCGTTCGCCTGCAGGCACTGATCGCGGCGGGCCTGTCCCGCGCCAGTGCCGTGGTGGTGACTTATCTGGATACTGCCAGCGCCCTCAAGGTGCTGGCCAGCACACGCGCCCATGCCCCCACGGTGCCGGTGATTGTGCGCACCGTGGACGACCTTGACCTGGAAAAGCTGCGCGCTGCGGGCGCCACCGAAGTCGTCCCCGAGGCCATTGAAGGCAGCTTGATGCTGGCCAGTCATGCGCTGGCGCTGGTGGGCGTTCCCATGCGCCGCGTGATCCGCCTGGTGCAGGACCAGCGCGATGCCCGCTATCAGCTGCTGCGTGGCTATTTCCGCGGTGCCGATGACAACACCCTGGACGAGCTGGAGCAAGAGCGCCTGTCGACCGTGACGCTGCCTTTGGGAATCAAGTGCGCCGGCAGGGCGCTGGGCGAGCTGGTCCTGCCTGAAACTGGCGTGCGCATGGTCAGCCTGCGGCGTGGCAACGGCAAGACGGTTGACGTGAATAACGAAACGCGGCTCCAAGGCGGCGACACACTGGTGCTGTCGGGCAAGCCCGAGGCGCTGGCCTTGGCCGAGGAGCAGCTGCTGCGCGACCGGCTGCCAAAAAGCAGCGCGACAGGCGCTCAGGCCTAACTGTCATGAATCCAGGCCGACGCCCCGGATGATGAAGGACACTTGACGGTGGAGGTGCTGGGGTAGAAGTCGAGAAAATTCCTTGGAGGGAATCACCTTGTCCCAGGCCCTGCGCCATATGCCCACCACGTTGGGGGATTTCTTGCCCCCACGCGCCACTCGCAAACGCATCGAGCTCGGCCAATGCCGCCTCGGCACTGGGGGCGGTGTAGATCGGTTTGATGGCCGCTGCCAGCGGCTTGCGATCTTTCCAACAGGTGTGGTCCGGGCTGTTGCGCATCAGGTGCACGACCCTGGCAGGAGCCCTGTAAAAATGAATTCAAGAAGGCAAATTCACAGCCGTTTACACTGCCAATTTCAACCCGGTTAGCCTGTATGACGATTGAGGCTTAATCAGCTTCGCTTTAGACTCATACTTGAATTGGAAAATACTGCGCACCGTGCGTTGGCCTGCTCAAACTTGAACGAAAGCACTCCATGGCCCATGTGCTGCCCTGGCGACTTCAGCAGACGCTCGCGCTGCTGTCGGTGCTATCGTGCGCAGCCCTTGTTGCGCACGCCGCGGAACCGGTGCTGGTGCAAGCCCGGCGACAGGGCGATGCCGTGCAAGTGCACGCTCAGGCCACCGTCAAAGCGCCGCATGATTTGATCTGGGAAACCCTGACCGACTACGATCGCCTGGCCGAGTTCGTGCCAGACATCAGCAAGAGCCGCGTGCTGGATCGGCGCGGCAACAAGATCACCGTCGAGCTCTCAGGAAAAGCGCACTTTTGGTTTTTTACCTACCGCATCGAGGTCGTGGTCGAGTCCACGGAGCAGCCGCCAAATGCCGTTGGCGTACGCCTGCTCACGGGCAACCTCGAGCAGCTCGATGGCGGCTACCAGCTCGAAAAAATCGATGGCAATGACGCCGGGTTCTTACTCAGCTGGTCGGGCGTGGTTGAACCGGTCATTCCGGTGCCCTTGGTGATTGCCATCCCGCTGATTCGCAGCAACATCGCGGAGCAGTTTGCCGGCATGGTCCGGGAAATTGAACGCAGGGAGGCCCGGCGCGCGCTGGGCAAGGCCGAGTAGGGAGTTTGTATGAGTCACTTTTTCCACGCCGCGAGACGGCTCGGCGCGTTCATCACGGCCTGGCTGATGGTGGGCTGCGCGACGTTCACGCCATCCGTGCCACCCGAGGTGCTCTGGCCGACCGCCGATGCGAAGGCCTGCGCAGACTGGTTTGCGCAGCTTGATGCGGCCACCGACAGCGCAGGTGTTCGCGACGGCAGCGCTTACCGCGTGCCGGGCTTTGCAAACCTGCGGGTGGATCGATTCCTGGCCTCGTTTCGTGGCGAGTTGGCAGGTGAGGGAGAGGCTTTCGGCGCCTGGCTGGAGCGGCTTGCGCAACTGGACCAGCAGGCGCGCGAGGCCGAATTAAGCAATTTGCCGCCCCGGTTTTTACCGATTGCCGGAATCGCGAGCAAGGCCGCAGTCTGGTCGCAAACGCAGCGTTGCGCAACCGTGCTTGCCAGCGCAGTTCTGGCTTCCGCGGCCGCTCGCGGGCAACTGATGCAGCGTGCCGAGGTGCCCGACGACTACGCCCGCTGGAAGCGCGCCGTGGGCCTTTACCCCTTGACGCGCATCCTATTTTTTAAGGGTGTTGAAGGCTGGCAAAAATCGGCGGCGCAGAAGTTTGCGCAAAGCGGCGCTGCATTGCCCCAAGACCTGCAGCTGCTGAACTATGTGCCGGCCAGCACGCCAGTGGCCGCTGAGCGCATGGCGGCGCTGCATTCGCGGATCAAAAAAGATGCGCTGGGAATACCGCTACTCAGCCAGCAAGACCAGGCGCTGCTGCTTCAGGCCCATGCCCCGCTCCTTGAAATTGAGACCACAGGCGCGTATGACCGGTTTGGCGCGCTCCATTGGGCCGATGATAAGAGCCGAGCCACGGCGCAAGCGAACGGCAGCGAAGCTGCCCCTGAAGTGGACCACGCCCAAGCGGTGGTTTACCAGCGCCTGGCCTACACGCGCTACCAGGGTCAGACCCTGCTGCAGCTGGTTTACAGCGTGTGGTTTCCTGAACGGCCACCAACGACCGCGGTGGATTGGCTCAGCGGCCAGCTCGATAGCGTGGTGTTGCGCGTGACGCTGGGGTCCAACGGCGAGCCGCTGCTCTACGACTCTATCCATTCCTGTGGCTGCTACCACATGTTTTTCCCCACGCCCCGCGTGACACCGCGCCCCGCGCCGCAAGCCGGCATGGAATGGGCCTTTGTGCCAGCGACCCTGCCTGCGCTCAGCGCCGGCCAGCGC
>MERZ01000067.1:0-8948 GCA_001770785.1 Burkholderiales bacterium RIFCSPHIGHO2_12_FULL_61_11 | reverse complement strand
CGGCCATGCCTTACACCGTCATGGATGACAATGCCTTGCGCGTCCTGCCCACCGCCACGGGCGGCACGCGCAGCGCGTTCCTGCCCAGCGGCATCGTGCCAGGCACCGAGCGCGCCGAGAGGCTGATCTTCTGGCCCATGGGCATTGACCGACCCGGCGCCATGCGCCAGTGGGGGCGCCAGCCCACCGCATTTGTCGGGCGGCGGCATTTTGACGATGCCAATTTGCTGGAACCGCGGTTTCTGATCAGCGCGCCTTGAGCATGGCCCCTCAAGGTCGTGGCAGTCGTTTCCTGGGCGCAGCAGCTGCCTGGAAGCCGAAGGCGGAGTCTTTGGAAAATCAGTGCAGAATCCGGAGCTGCATTGTGATGAGCGCATTCACGCCTGACACCGCCGCGCACGGCAGGATGCCCAGCCAGCGGTCAATCCATCGTTGCCGGTTGATGTTCATGGCTCAGACCCCGCGCAGCCGGTCGGTGCGGAACTGCGCGGCAAATTCGCCAAAGCGGCCCGCGTCAAGGGCGTCGCGGACTTCCTGCATGAGGAACAGGTAATAGTGCAAGTTGTGGATGCTGTTCAGCATGGGGCCGAGCATTTCACCGCAGCGGTCGAGGTGATGCAGATAGGCGCGTGAAAAATTTTTGCAGGCGTAGCAGCGGCAGGTGGCATCCAGCGGTTGCTCATCGGTCTTGTAGCGCGCGTTGCGGATTTTCAGGTCGCCAAAGCGCGTGAACAGGTGGCTGTTGCGCGCGTTGCGGGTCGGCATGACGCAGTCAAACATGTCGACGCCAGCGGCAACGCCTTCCACCAGGTCTTCGGGCGTTCCCACGCCCATCAGGTAGCGCGGCTTGTGCGCGGGCAAGCGGTGCGGCGTGTGCGCCATGATGCGCTGCATTTCTTCCTTGGGCTCGCCCACGCTGACGCCGCCAATGGCGTAGCCGGGCAAGTCCAGCTCAGCCAGCGCGTCGAGCGACTCTTGCCGCAGATTTTCAAACATGCCGCCCTGCACAATGCCAAACAAGGCGTTGGGGTTTTCCAGCGTTTCAAACTCGGACACGCAGCGGCTGGCCCAGCGCCGGCTCAGTTCCATCGAGCTGCGCGCTTCACCTTCCGTGGTGATGTGGCCCTGCGTGTCGTAAGGCGTGCACTCGTCAAACTGCATCACGATGTCGCTGTTGAGAAGGGTCTGGATCTGCATCGAAATTTCGGGCGTCAGAAAAAGCTTGTCGCCGTTCACGGGCGATGCAAACTTCACGCCTTCCTCGGAGATCTTGCGCCCCTTGCCGTCGGTGCCGCCGAGCGACCAGACCTGAAAGCCGCCGCTGTCGGTGAGTATCGGCTTGTGCCAGCTCTCAAACCTGTGCAGGCCGCCAAACTGCGCTATGACGTCCAGCCCCGGGCGCATCCACAGGTGAAAGGTGTTGCCCAGAATGATCTGCGCGCCCATCTCAATCAGCGATTGCGGCATCACGCCCTTGACGGTGCCATAGGTGCCCACCGGCATGAAAATGGGTGTTTCCACGACACCATGGTTCAGCGTCATGCGGCCACGACGGGCGAAGGAACCGAGGTAGGCGCCTTCGGCCAGGTCGGTTTTCAGGACTTCAAAATTCAGCATGGCGTGATTGTCTCAGGGCTGGCGCGTTGCAGCAGCATGGCGTCGCCATAGCTGAAAAAGCGGTAGCGTTGCGCTATGGCGTGCCGGTACAGCGCCATGATGTGTTCGTAGCCTGAAAACGCGCTGACCAGCATCATCAGGGTGCTTTTGGGCAGGTGAAAGTTGGTCAGCAGCAGATCCACCACGGCAAATTCATAGCCCGGCGTGATGAAAATGTTGGTGTCATTGCACTCGGAGCCGAACCTGGCGGCGGATTCGAGCGCCCGCACGGTCGTAGTGCCGACGGCCACCACGCGGCCGCCGCGCGCCTTGCAGGCTGCAATGGCTTGTTGCGTGGCGAGCGGAACTTCAAAGCGCTCGAAGTGCATGGTGTGCTCGGCCAGCTTGTCGGTTTTGACCGGCTGAAACGTGCCCGCCCCCACATGCAGGGTGACGCTGGCGCGCTGCACGCCGCGTGCCTCCAGCTGCGCCAGCACGGCCTCGTCAAAATGCAGCGCGGCAGTCGGCGCGGCCACGGCGCCCGGATTTTTGGCAAACACCGTCTGGTAGCGCTGCTCGTCCTCGAGTGAATCGCTGTGGGTGATGTACGGCGGCAAGGGCACATGGCCAAACCGGGCCATCAACGCATACGGGTCGCTGCTGAGCCTGAAGCGATAGAGCGGCCCATGTGCTTCGGGCCAGCGGCCGAGCAGCGTCGCGGTGAAACCGCCATCCATCTGCAGCACCGCGCCGGGCAAGGGCTTTTTGCTCACTTTCATGTGCGCGGCGACTTCATGGCCTGAGTCGGCATGCGGTGAGAGCACCCGCTCAATCAGCAGCTCCAGCTTGCCGCCGCTGGATTTCTGGCCGAAGAGCCGCGCCTTGACCACTTTGGTGTCATTGAACACAAGCAGGTCGCCGCGCCGCAGCAGGGACGGCAGGTCGCGAAAAATGCGATCAGTCGGTGTAGCGCCAGTGCCGTCCAGCAGCCGCGAGCCGCTGCGCTCGGGGGTGGGATGCTGGGCGATGAGCGCTTCGGGCAACACGAAGTCGAAGTCGCTTAAGGAAAAAGTGCGCGTGGCGCCAGGCAAAGAGGTGGGCATAGTGCTTGAGGGTTGGACAAACCCGTACCAAGAGTAGAGTAAAAGGCTGTGATTGTCGCAGCCCAAAAAAGAGGGTCCCGCTAGCCCGCTAGCGCCTGACGCACGAAAAAAAAGTCATCCGTGCCGGTTGCCGTTGGCATCCACCTCCGCCCAGCAATTGGGCGTTTCATACAGGGTGATTTTGCTCAGGGACAAGCCGGTGCCATATCTGTCCTGATAGACATTTTTCAGAATGTCGAAGGCGGCGCTGGCCAGATTTTCGACCGTGGGTATGCGGTCCAGCACGACGGTTTTGTGATCCGGCAGGCTGTCCAGGAATTGCCGGACCACGGCATCGTTGCGGTAGACCAGAAAAGCATGATCCCAGAGATCGACCAAATGGGTTTTGGCCAGCGTCTTGATGTCGGAAAAATCCATGATCATGCCGTTATCCGATTGACCCTCTTTTTCAATCACCGCGCCGAGCAGCGTGATGAGCAGGGTATAGCGGTGTCCGTGCAGGTTGCGGCACTGGCTGTTGTGGTCCGGGATGCGATGGCCGGCATCGAATTCCAGCTTGCGGGTAATCGTCAACATGGTGTGGATTTCATCTTCCGTTTCAATCAGGCAATCTGTAACAGTTTATGGGTCTGCAGGCTGAGCTTCCACTGCGGATTGCGCTTGCAGGTGATGGCCCCGTGGGTACTGCCGCACAGGCGCATGGGCGATGGGGCTTTGGGGGGCCCTGACGATGCGGGCTTTCCACATGAATGGCGTCCACGCGGCGCGCGCGACACGCTAATAGTGCGGGTTGCTGGGCAAACAGGGCAAGGGCCAAGTCGCTGTCATTGTATCGCTGGCGTGCGAACAAGGCCGTTCGCCCCTGGCTTGGGCACTGTATCTGCCCGTTAGGGGCAAGCTTGAATGAACAGGCAAAATCGGTGCATGACCCCGACGCCTGCCAAACTGCCAGCCACGGCGCTGTCCGGCCCGCAAAAAGCCCTGCACAAGCTCGGGCTGGTGCGCGACATTGACCTGGCCCTGCATTTGCCGCTGCGCTACGAGGACGAAACCCGTATCGTGCGGCTCGGCGATGCGCGCGATGGCGAGATGGTGCAGATTGAAGGGCAGGTGACGCACAGCGAAATCACGCTCAGGCCGCGCCGCCAGTTGCGGGTGACGCTGGACGACGGCAGCGACACCTGTGTGCTGCGCTTCTTCAATTTTTACCCTTCGCACCAGAAAACCCTGAGCGTGGGCGCCCAGGTGCGGGTGCGCGGCGAACTGAGGGGCGGCTTTATGGGGCGTGAAATGGTCCATCCCAGCTTCCAACTGGCGGGTGGCGAATTGCCCGGTGCGCTGACGCCGGTCTACCCCACCGTAGCCGGTTTGCCCCAGGTGTATTTGCGCAAGGCGGTGCTGGGTGGCCTGAGTCGCGCCGACCTCAGCGAGACCATCCCTGGTCAATTCTTAAGCAAAAACAGGCTGCAGCCCTTATGCAGCCTTCATGATGCGCTACAGTTTTTGCACCACCCGACGCCCGACGTGGTGCTGACCACGCTGGAAGACCGCAGCCATCCGGCCTGGCAGCGCCTCAAGGCCGAGGAGTTGCTGGCCCAGCAGCTGTCGCAACTGCAGGCCCGGCGCGTGCGTGCGGCCATGCGCGCGCCCGCGCTAAGCGGCCCGGCGATGCACGGCGTCCATTGCACCTTGCAGGAGCAACTCTTGGCCCGCCTGCCGTTCCGGCTGACGGCAGCGCAGCAGCGCGTCTGCGCGGAAATTGAAGCCGACCTGAAAAAACGCATTCCCATGCACCGCCTGCTGCAGGGGGATGTCGGCGCTGGCAAGACCGTGGTGGCGGCGCTGGCGGCAGCGCGCTGCATTGACGCGGGCTGGCAGTGCGCCTTGATGGCGCCCACCGAAATTCTGGCCGAGCAGCACTTTCGCAAACTGATCAGCTGGCTGGAGCCTCTGGGCATCACGACCGCCTGGCTCACCGGCAGCCAGAAGGCCAGGGAGCGGCGCGAGATGCTGGCACTGATTGAAAGCGGCCAGGCGGGGCTGGTCATCGGCACGCACGCGGTGATTCAGGACAAGGTGAAATTCAATAATCTGGCGCTCGCCATCATTGATGAGCAGCACCGCTTTGGCGTGGCCCAGCGACTGGCCTTGCGTAGCAAGATGACCGGGGAGGGTCAGGAAAGCGGCCAGGAGCCGCACCTCCTGATGATGACCGCCACGCCGATTCCGCGCACCCTGGCCATGAGTTATTACGCCGACCTCGATGTCTCCACCATCGACGAGTTGCCGCCCGGGCGAACGCCCATCGTCACCAAGGTGGTGAACGAAGCGCGGCGTGACGAAGTGATTGATCGCATACGCGGGCAAATTGACGAAGGACGGCAGATTTACTGGGTCTGCCCGCTGATTGAAGAAAGCGAATCCATCGACCTCGTCAACGCCACCCAGACGCATGAGGCCTTGAGTGCCGCCTTGCCCGAAGTGATGGTCGGCCTGCTGCATTCGCGGATGCCGGTGGCCGAGAAAAGGGCTGTGATGAGCCTGTTTACCAGCGGGCAAATGGGGGTGCTGGTGAGCACCACCGTGATTGAGGTGGGCGTGGATGTGCCCAATGCCTCGCTGATGGTGATTGAGCATGCCGAGCGCTTCGGCTTGAGCCAGCTGCACCAGTTGCGCGGCCGGGTCGGGCGCGGCGCGGCAGCTTCGGCCTGCGTGCTGCTGTACTCAACCGGCGACGCGCCGCGTCTGGGTGAAACGGCACGGGCGCGCCTCAAAGCGATGGTTGAGACCAATGACGGCTTTGAAATTGCCCGGCGCGACCTGGAAATTCGCGGGCCGGGCGAGTTTTTGGGGGCGCGGCAGTCGGGCGCGCCGATGCTGCGCTTTGCGGATCTGGCGTTGGATGCCGACTGGCTGGCCTGGGCGCGGGAGGTGGCGCCGGTGATGCTCGACCAACATGCGGAGCTGGCGCAGCGGCATGTTTTGCGGTGGCTGGGGGGGAAGGCTGAGTTTTTGAAGGCTTGAGTTGTGGCGAGTAACGTAGAGTTCAGGCGACTTGCGCGGCTTTATGCGCAAGGTCGCCTGGAACGCCGGGTTGGGCTATTTCCACTACCCACAACCGTAATTGGCTGGGCTGTGGGAATGCCTGCGGAATTGCAGATAATGAGAATGGAAGTTCCGGTGCTTCGGCAAACGGTGTATCCATGAGATTTCCTTCTCGGCTCATTTCAATCGCGAGTTTCAGGTATCGGCGAAGAAGCAATATAGGTGGGAACTGGTTTTTCTCCACTAGCCATACGAGCGCGTCACGGGCGCACTTTGAGCTATTGCATGATCGGCAGGCCCAGACGAGGTTGTCTCCGGTGTTTGCCCCACCTCGCTTTGTTGGAATGAGGTGGTCAACGGACAAGTAGTCTCGGCTCCCGCAGTAGCAGCAAGCCTGGGGCAGCACCATCTTCAATCGTTCATCGTCAGCTAAAGGACCAATGCTCATGGTCTGATTATTCAGGCCTTTGTAGAGGCGAGAACGAATCATGAACTGTGTGCGCCCGTACTTCTCGGCTTTCGCAGTAATAGCCGAATGTGCCATCGCGAGGTTCGCATATGACCAGTGAAGCAACTCGCCAAGGGTGGTGATTTCCATGACTCAGGCCCAAAACGATTAGCGTTTATCTGCCGCGCCGCGATGCTGATAGAAACCAAGAGCGCCTCCCGCGGCAGATAAACCATGTTGGACTGAACCGCCGGCACAAATGCTGGAACGCGGCCGCTTCAGGCTAGAGGGGTTTGTAAGCTCGCCCCCGATTGACTTCGTGCATTATGGCCCAGCACAGGGGGCATTTGAGCTGTGACAGATCGCACAAACGCACAAAGGCCGCGCGCAAAGTGCCCGGCGCGAACGCACGGTGCCCTGTTGGCAGCGCGCCCACAGCACGACGCCCAAGGCCTGCCCCAGCACCGTTGCAGTGCTGCTGCGTTTGGCCGCCGATTTTCCACGCTGCATTTCATGGCGGCCCCCGGCCCGGCGGACGCACGTTGCAGTCAATCACAGGCAGGCGGGCGGCCCCCGGCAACACCTGCGTCACGCGCAGCCGACCCACCTTGCAACACGGACACAAGCCCACATCAATCCTGGCCACCCGTGCCATAAATCCTTGAGCACACTCCATCGCCTGCGGGTTGAGTTGTTGCATCTGCAGCGCAGAGCGTGCCGCCGTCAGCTTGGCCTCCTTGCAGCTTGATGCCAGCACCCCATAGTGGCGAATCCGCTTCGATCCAGTGGGAAGGATGTGCAACAGGAAGCGGCGCACAAACTCTGCTCCCGCCAATCGCTCCAGGCGTTTGCCACCCTTGTCATTGGCGCGCACCGTGAATGCCACCTCCTGGTTGCCAATTGAGCAAATACGTTCATTGCTGATGGCCGTGCGGTGGGTGTAGCGGCTCAGGTACTCCAGCACCTGAGCCGGACCACCCAGCGGGGTTTTGGCATACACCACCCAATCGTGTTTGTAGAGTTGCTTTTGCCGCTGGCGCCAATCGCTGTCCCGGCCTTGCGGGTCGCGTTCGATGTGGCCGTTGCGTCGCGCTTGTCCCAGCGCCGCCATGAACTTGCCTCGAAACACGGTGGACAAAGCTTGCACCGGAAACAGAAAGTCGGGTTTGCGCGTGGGCACGGCCCAATGACCGTCCTTTGCCAAAACCCCGCAGGCCATCACCGCATGCAGGTGGATGTGGCGCTGCAAATCCTGTGTCCAGGTGTGCAGCACCAGACTGAACGCCGGGGTGCCTGCGGCCATACCCATCCACTTCGGATTGGCGGCAAACTCAGCCAGAGTCTGGGCGGTGCAGGCAAACAGCGTGTCGATCACCCAACGCGGGTGCGCACCATACAAAGCGTTCAAGCAGTGCGGCAAGGTGAACACCAGATGCGTGTAGGGCACGTTCAGCACCTCGCTCAGTCGCCCCTGCAGCCAGGCGTCCTTGGCCCGGCTGCCGCACTGCGGTCAATGCCGGTTGCGGCAGGAATGATATTGCCAATGGCGGTGGCCACACTGGTCGCAGTCCAGGCGCTCGCCGCCCAGCGCGGCTGTGCGACAGGCAACGATCCCGCGCCAGGCTTTGGCCTGCGGAGTCGATAAAGCGTGGGTTGCCAGATACGCTGGGCCAAACCGGCGCAACGCATCGGCCAAGGTGGCCATGCGGGGACTACAAAGTAGACCTGACGGATCTACAGTTTTGGCAGACCGGCGAGCAGGTCCAGCGGATCAACGTCTTCGGGCGGGCGGAACTGCGGGCTGATGAGGTGCAGATAGCGGCTGGTGGTGCTGATGTGGCCATGACCGAGCAAGCGGCTGATGGTGTACAGGTCTATGCCGCCTTCGAGCAAGTGGGTGGCAAAGCAATGGCGCAGGGTGTGGGTGCCGCCTTCTTTGGTGATGCCTGCACATTGGCGGGCACTTTGGTAGGCACGTTGGATGTTCTCTACGGATGTGGGGGCACTGATCTGCTTGTTGGGAAACAACCAGTGTTCAGAGTTTTTGCTGGCGCGGTGCAGGCCATGGGTGTGGCAGTAGCTGCGCAAAAGGGCAAGCAAGCTCACACTCAGAATGGTGTAGCGGTCTTTGGCACCTTTGCCGCATGACACGCGAACGCTCATTCGATCAGCGGCGCTGTCGATGTCTCCTATGCGCAGTCGGCTGCCTTCCGTCACGCGCAGGCCCGTGGCGTACAGGGTGATGAGCAGCATGCGATAGACGGGGTGGGCGCAGCAGGCAAAGAGGTGCGCGATCTCCTGGCGTGACAAAAGCTCGGGCTGGCGTGCTGGTGCTTTGGCCATGGGCACGTGAAACGCAGCAGGGTCAAAACCCAGAACCTTCGCGTACAAAAACCGGGCCGCGCACGCGGCCTGATTCATGGTGCTGTAGGACAGGTGTCGCGTGCTGACCATGTCCAGCAAATAGGCGCTGACTTCGTCTTTGCTCAGTAGTGCCGGACTGCGATGGTAATGGCGCGCCATGCGCGATATCGCTTCGACGTAGCTTTCTTGCGTGCGAGCGGCAAAGCCACGGGTAACCATGGCATCAACCATGCGTTGGCGTAGGGGTGTCATGAGAATTCTCCTGCAAGGCCGGGGAACATTCCCCAGCCTGAAGGTTTCTCCCAATCGGCCTCAAACGCAAATCAAACGTAAACAAAAACGCGGTGGCGGCCTGTGAGGACCAACCACCGCGTCAGCGGTTTAGTTCAACG
>MERZ01000066.1:2810-8917 GCA_001770785.1 Burkholderiales bacterium RIFCSPHIGHO2_12_FULL_61_11 | reverse complement strand
AAGTCAATGTGCATGCGGCTTTCCTTAAGTTTGCAAGCGGTCAACTGCGGTTTCTAGGTTAAAACACCATGGTAAATCTGAATCCAGGTTCCGGATAGCCGCCAGCGCGACCAGCATGCTGCCGAGGGCCCACCACTTCCATCTGCGACAATCCAGCCATGTTTCCACCCCTTCAAAACGACACTTTTCTACGCGCCTGCCTGCGCCAGGCCACCGACTACACCCCGGTCTGGCTGATGCGCCAGGCGGGCCGTTTTCTGCCGGAGTACCGCGCCACCCGCGCCAAGGCGGGCAGTTTCATGGGGTTGGCCACCAACGTTGACTTTGCCACCGAGGTGACGCTGCAGCCGGTGGACCGCTACCCGCTGGATGCTGCCATTTTGTTCAGCGACATCCTGACCGTGCCCGACGCCATGGGTCTGGGCCTGACATTTGCGGAGGGCGAAGGCCCGCGTTTTGCCACCCCCGTGCGCGATGAAGCGGCGGTGGCCAGGCTCGAAGTGCCCGACATGAGCAAACTGCGCTATGTGTTTGACGCCGTCACCTCGATCCGCAAGGCGCTGGGTGGCCGCGTTCCGCTGATCGGCTTTTCGGGCAGCCCCTGGACGCTGGCCTGCTACATGGTCGAAGGCGCGGGCTCGGACGACTACCGCCTCGTCAAGACCATGCTGTACCAGCGCCCCGACCTGCTGCACAGAATACTGGCCATCAACGCCGACGCCGTGGCCACCTACCTGAACGCGCAAATTGAAGCCGGCGCCCAGGCCGTGATGATTTTCGACAGCTGGGGTGGCGTGCTGGCCGATGCGGCGTTTCACACTTTCGGCCTGGCCTACACGGCACGCGTGCTGGCCCAGCTCAAGCGTGAACATGAAGGCGCCATCATTCCGCGCATTGTCTTTACCAAGGGGGGCGGCATGTGGCTGGATGCCATGGGCCAGCTCGACTGCGAGGTGCTGGGGCTGGACTGGACCGTCAATCTGGGCAAAGCGCGGGCGCAGGTGGGCGAGCACGGCCCACGCGCCAAGGCGCTGCAAGGCAACATGGACCCCAACGCGCTGTTCGCCAACCCCGATCAAATTAAAGCCGAGGCCATTGCCGTGCTCAACAGCTTTGGCCGCCCTCACATGGATCGCAGCCAGACCGGACCCACCCACATTTTCAACCTGGGCCACGGCGTCAGTCAGTTCACCCCGACTGAAAATGTGGAAGCACTGGTTCGCGCAGTGCACGCTCACTCTCGCAGCATGCGCACAGCGCAGGTCTGAAACCTCCTGCAGGCACCAGACAGCGCCTGTTGGAGCCGCTATTTCAGACATGACTAGCACAAAATCAGATCGCAGCCGCCGGACTTATACACAAAATGCATGTTGCAGTGCCGCATTGCAGGCACGGCAACCGGCATCGCGCTATCAAAGAAATAGCGCTTGCAAGTTGTTGATTCATATAAGAATTTTTATTTGCTTTTTTTCCGGGCAATCCAGGGAAAGCCTTGATCTGCAAGGCTTGGCGGCGCAATCCGGCAAGCTATCAACAAAGTTATCCACAGAAAATCTGGAAATCTTCAAAGCGACAATAAATCAAGGACTTAGCGCATTCTCTGGATGTATTCTTGAAGAAGTACCTCTAACTGAGTACCTCAAATGAGATACTGGACCCAGGTGGTGGTTGCTACGCCGGCGCACAGCGCCATCGCCGGGCCGCTCACCTACCGCAGTGAGTCGCCACTCTCCCCCGGCACCTTGGTGCGGGTGCCGCTGGGCAAGCGCGAGGTGCTGGGCGTTGTGTGGAAAGTCTTGCCGGACAGCGGCGAGCTGCCCGAAGCACAAACCCGCGCCATCGCCAGCGTGCTCGGCGGGCTGGCCCCGTTATCGGAAACCTGGCGCAAGCTGGTGACCTTTACCGCCGGCTATTACCAGCGCTCGCTGGGCGAAGTGGCGCTGGCCGCCTTGCCGCCCCAGTTGCGCGAACTCAGCACGCTGCAACTGGCGCGCCGGCTCAAGCGTGCCGTGATGGATAGCAGCAGCCCGCAAGATACGACTGATTTGATAGCCCTCAGCGCAGATCAGACAAGGGTTCTGGCTGAATTTGATGCTGAAAATCTTGCGAGACAAAGGCCCGCCTTGCTGTTTGGTGCCACCGGTAGCGGCAAGACCGAGGTCTACCTGCGCGCCGCCGCTCAGGTGCTGGCGCAGGACCCGAGCGCGCAGGTGCTGGTCATGGTGCCCGAGATCAACCTCACGCCGCAGTTGCAGGCCCGTTTTCAAGACCGCTTTGCCCACTTGGGCAAGGAACGCGTGGTGTCGCTGCACAGCGGACTCACCCCAGCCCAGCGGCTAAAAAGCTGGCTGGCCGCGCATTCGGGCCAGGCGCGGCTGGTGCTGGGCACGCGCATGGCGGTGCTGGCTTCCCTGCCCCATTTGCGGCTGCTGGTGGTGGATGAGGAACACGACCCCAGCTTCAAGCAGCAGGAAGGCGCGCGTTATTCGGCGCGCGATTTGGCGGTGTACCGCGCCAAGCTCGAAACAGGCGAGGCCCAGCATCCGCATGGCGCCTGCCGCGTGCTACTAGGGTCGGCCACGCCCTCGCTGGAAAGCTGGCAGGCGACGATCACCGGCCGCTACCAGCGCCTGACCATGAGCGAGCGTATTGGTGCCGATCAGGCTGATGGCGGCGGCCAGGGCCACCTGCCCACGGTGCGCAGGGTGGACATGAACCACCAGCCCAAACACTGTGTGATTGCGCCGCCGCTGCTGGCGGCGATCAGCGAACGGGTGGCGCGCGGCGAGCAATCGCTGATTTTCCTCAACCGGCGCGGTTATGCGCCCGTGCTGGCCTGCCATGACTGCGACTGGAAGAGCGACTGCCCGCACTGCAGCGCCTACCGCGTGTTTCACAAGATCGACCGCACGCTGCGCTGCCACCATTGCGGCTTTACCGAGCGCGTGCCGCGTGCCTGCCCGAGCTGCGGCAATATCGACATTGCACCCGTGGGGCGCGGCACCGAACGGCTGGAAGAGCACCTGAGCGAACTGCTGGCGGGCGTGTTGCGGCCCGACGGAACTGCCGTGCGCGTGACCCGCATCGACGCCGACACCACCCGGCTCAAGGGCGCCCTCGAATCGCAATTGGCCAGCGTGCATGCCGGCGAAGTCGATGTGCTGGTCGGCACGCAAATGATTGCCAAGGGCCACGATTTCCGGCACATCACGCTGGTGGCGGCCGTCAACCCCGACGGCGCGCTGTTCTCCAGCGACTTCCGCGCGCCCGAGCGCTTGTTCAGCCTGCTGATGCAGGCCGCCGGTCGGGCCGGTCGCGATGCCCGCCGCAGCGAAGCCAGCGAGATGTGGGTGCAAACCTTCCACCCGGCGCATCCGCTGTTTGCGGCACTCAAGGCGCACGATTACCCGGCCTTTGCCGCCCAGCAACTGGCCGAGCGCCAGGCAGCCGGCCTGTCGCCCTTCGGCTTTTCAGCGCTGGTGCGCGCCGAGGCCAAAACGCAGGAAGTGGCGCAAGGCTTTTTGAACGCCGCCGCTGCGGCCGCGCAAACGCAGCAGCTCGCCGACCACGCCCGCGTCACGCCCTACCCCGCCGTGCCCATGACGATCCAGCGCGTGGCCAACATCGAGCGCGCCCAGATGCTGATAGAAAGCCCTTCGCGCGCCGCACTACAGCGCTTTCTGGCGGCCTGGCAGCCGGTGCTGTTTGAAACGCGCAAGCAAAGCCAATTCAAGAGCCTGGTGCGCTGGGCGATTGATGTCGACCCGCTGGCGATTTGAGGGGGGGGTTGTAGGCCATCAGCGGTCGCTCAAGCGTGAATCGCCGGTGACTCCAAAAGACACATTGCGGGCATACAGCTTTCCGATCTGCTCGCTCTAAACCGGCCGTTCCGATATGCCCTGGAAAGGCCGCAATGTGCCGATGATTTCGTGAGCCGGAATACCCGCCAACGACCAGAAACTGACGGTCTGCGAGTGTTCTCCAGCGGTCATCCAGTACTCATCTATTATGCTTATTGAACGTACTTTCCTGAATTCAGCTTGAAACTTTCTACTGTGCGGTCAGTGGAAAACTTCGTGCATCTTGACAAACCTACAAACGTAGGTATATAGTTGCATTATGAGTAAAGCAACCATCGCCAAACGCCTAGCCAGTCTGGGTCACGAAAACCGTCTGGAACTCTTTCGGGTTCTTGTGCAATCCGGTCACACGGGGCTGACTGTTGGCGAGCTGCAGTCTGCCTTGGGACGGCCTGCCTCTACATTGGCATTTCACCTGCGCGAACTGGTGCAGGCCGACCTCGTAACCCAGGAAAAAGAGGGTCGGTCGGTCCGCTGCAAAGCGAATTACCCGGCGCTAGATGAGATGATTCAGTTTATTCAGTTGAACTGCTGTCAGGGCGTACCCGTTCGACCGCCCGTTCGCAAGACATCCCGTTGATAGATGCAAGTACATGACCTAATCAGATTTTTGTCGCTTAAATAACCTATATGCCTAAGGAAATAGTGTTATGAAATCCTTAATCACAGAACCATCTTCCAACTGCTGCCCGCCCGCGCAGGCGAAAACCCCTGGGGCACCAACCGCAAGCAGCTGTTGCTCGGCGCCTGAGTCGCAAGTTGCCACTGTAACTTCCTTGGTCGGGCGGATCGACTGGCCCTTGTTTGGTGCGGCATTCATCGTCATCACGATTGCAGTCTTCCTGCCGCAACAACTGCAAGCGAGCCTGCGCTTTACGGCCCAGTCACTATGGGGTATCGCCCCCTGGCTTGCGCTTTCGGTCCTGCTTGCCGCCTATGCCAAAGCCTCGCACTTGGACAGCCTCATTGCCCTGAGCTTCTCCGGGCATCCGGCACGCTCCGTGCTGATCGCATCCTTGGTCGGGGCTCTGTCTCCCTTCTGTTCATGTGGCGTGATTCCGGTGATCTCGGGCTTGCTTGGCGCAGGGGTCCCCTTGCCTGCGGTCATGGCATTCTGGATGAGTTCTCCGCTGATGGACCCGGAAATGTTTATTCTGACGGCCGCCACCTTGGGTCTGGAATTCGCGGCCGTCAAGACGATTGCCGCCATCGGCATGGGCCTGCTTAGCGGTGCCGTCGCGCATGCATTGGTTCGTAGGGGCTTGCTGACTCAGGCGTTACGTAATCCCGGCAGTGCGGAAACCCATCAAGCCACGCAAAGAACCGCAATTCAATGGAACGTGATCAGCACACCTACCACGCGCACAGAGTTCACGTCCGTTGCAACGTCCAATGGCTGGTTTCTGATTCGATGGATGACCATTGCGTTTCTGCTGGAAAGTCTGATGGTGGCCTACCTTGCTCCCGAAACAGTAGTGGGTTACCTAGGAAGCGGTCCGGCAGCCATCCCTTTGGCGGTACTCATTGGCATCCCGGCCTACCTCAATGGCTATGCGGCGCTCCCCCTGGTCTCTGGCCTTATACACTTGGGAATGAGCCCGGGCGTGGCATTGGCATTTCTGATTGAGGGTGGTGTCACCAGCATTCCTGCTGCCACTGCGGTTTGGGCCTTGGTCAAACCGCGCGTGTTTGCCTTGTATCTCGCGCTGGGAGTCATCGGTGCAGCTCTAGCTGGCTACGGCTACAGTGCCGCTGTCTTGTGGCTACATTGATCAAATACCATGAGTATCGAACTACTTACCAGAGCGAGGAATGTGCACCTCGCTGGCTAACACTAACGCCCGCTGGTTGGCCATGGAACCTTTGGCTTTCTGCTGCCAGGAAGCAGCCCTTCGCCAGCACCCGGTAACGCTGCTTATGGAAATATTTTCATAAGCAGCGTTATGGAAAGACCTGAATTATCGAAAGTTGGCTGTCATCGAGCGCGCAGGTCGCCTGCTGAACAGGCTGCGCCGTGCGCCCTTGAACTTTTCATAATTACAGCTTCTTCAAGAACTCGATCAGCGAGTCTGGTGCTCGGTAGCGGCGGAGCTTGGCGTCTGGCTCTTGTAGTTTCGCCAGTGCCCGTTCCTTTATCTCCAGGTTGGCGTTCGTGTACTGATGTGTGGTGGTTGGGCTTTCATGACCCAGCCATATCGCCACGACGTCGATTGATACACCCGACTGCAGCAGGCTCATCGCCGTAGC
>MERZ01000066.1:0-2791 GCA_001770785.1 Burkholderiales bacterium RIFCSPHIGHO2_12_FULL_61_11 | reverse complement strand
GACCCTTCAGCAGCGACGTTTGCGCGCTGCGATGAAGTGAAGCAATATTTACCATGACGATCTCCAGAAGTGAGACCGTCAGCGATGCAGCAGCCAAGAACTTATGTCAAGTTCTGCAGGCACTCCATCGTCGCAACGTCAGTGTTTATAAGGTCCTGCGCCCTGCGGCGCTGTACAACTTTCGATAATTCAGGTCTTTCCATAACGCTGCAGTCCCGTCGTTCGAATCTCAATTCATCGATGACCGCTTTGGGCACGCTGCAGTCCGTGATGAACGGCAGGTGTGCGGGTGGTCTGAATCAGCCCATCAAATACAACTCCACACGGTCGGTTGTCCACGTCGCCACGCCCGTACCAAAAAAATCGGCATCCTCTGTCCATACCGGGCAACCTATCGTCATGGCGCACGCAAGAACCGGCCAGTCATCGGCATCGCGCGTGGCAATTCACTGGAGCGCTTGTTGTTGCAGGCCAGCATAGTGATCAAGTTCGAGGGGACGAACAATTGATTCAACGGTATCGAGAACCGCCATGGCGGCTGCGCTTTTGACGCTGCGCTTCTCCAGCAACGCTGGCAGGTACTTCCGGGCATCCGCGTACGCTACGTCAGGCGCGAAGAATTTGACTGTTGCCGCATTTGCAAGAAGGAGTTCTCGCACCCGCTTGCCCAACACCGCACGAATCAGGATGTTGGCATCCAGGACGATGGCCTTGTTACTCATGCCGCGGTGGCCTTGGGCTTTTTGCGTGGGCTTGCCTGTTTGCGGACAGCTTTGAATTCAGCGACCACTTCTTCGACATCAACGCCCTGTGCCGCAAGCAACTGATCCAGGGTCTTGCTCGCCTTCTTCAGTGCCGCGATGTCAGCGTCAGCGCTCCCTTGCGCAGGGATGAAGTAGCCGACAGTTTGACCGTGACGCGTAACGGCCACGGGCGTGCTGGACGCAATGTACTCCGCCATACCTGCGCGGAACTCTTTGATGCCTACTTTAGGCGTTTCCATAATTTTGACCTCCTGGTGCGTCATTGCACAGTGGTGAATCTTAGTGTACACACTTTTCATTATTCTGGTGAATCAGGCGCATCGTTGAACTCCCTTTATTGACAAGGAGATTCATCATGGAACAGACATGTAATCAGTCCCAGCGCCCACGCGAACTGTGGAACAAAGGAAAATTGGCCGGGCAAAAGCACCCTTCAAGCTCAAGGAAATCTGGGCCATCCGCGTGTGGCTTCAACTTGAGCACCGCATGGTCGCTCAACCCTCAGGTCAACCACGCCACCAGCGCCGGAAAACTGAAAAACGCCAGCACCGTCGACAGCAAAATAATCCGCGCAATGCGCCCGTTGTCGGCGCCGAAGCGCTCGGCCAGCATGGCCACATTGCTGGCGCTCGGCAGGGCCGCCAGCAGCACCAGCACGGTCAGGGTGAAGCGCTCCAGCGGCAGGCCCAGGCTGAAGGCGCTCAGCCCCGAGTCAAGAGGGGTCAGTCTCCCATCTTGCAAATGATCGTCGATGCCATGTCACGATAGCCAGATCAGTACGCACCAGCGCAACCAAAACATGGCTGACGCCTTCTACCAGGGCGGCCACAGCCAAGGCGCCAGCATCGTATCGAGCCCGGTGATGTCATGTGGTTCGCACAAAACGAAACTCGGGCCATGTCTTTACCGAGAACCGGATAGCCGCTACAACTTTCGCGTAGCTTGAGCGGCCTTTTTGGTCCAGTTTCGGTTGACGTTGTTTCCCTTGATGATTGGATTTCACGCAGCTTCACGAATCAAGCACTCAGCAGAAATGCCCAGGCTCGAATTCAAACGCCGTACCATGGCAATGCTCAAAGGCCGCTTGCGGTTGAGCACTTCATAAACACGATTCAAGCCGCCAATCATGGGTTTAAGGTCTTTGGCGCTCAAGCCCTGCTGCTCCATGCGAAATTTGATGGCCTCGATGGGGTCAGGTAACTCCAACGGGTAATGCTGAGCTTCATAAGCCTCCAGCAGCGTGCCCAGCACTTCGAGGCGGTCGGCCTCCGGTGTGCCGCGCTTTGGATCTGCATCCACCAAAGCAGAAACGATTTTGAGTGCCGCCTTGTAGTCGGCCTTAGTGTGGATAGGGCGAATGTCCATTGATAAATCCTTCAAAATTGCTCGACTGTGTTGGCATCCACAGCGTCATATTCCGCATGAGTGCCAATGAACTTCACATACACAAATCCCACGTTGTAGGCAACAGCAACGATCAACCGATACTCATTGCCTTTGAGGTTAAAAACCACGCGGCGGTTCTTCAAAATGCTTGCACTGGCGTACTGTGCCTTGATGTCAGCAGGTTGTTTCCATCGGGCTTTTTTAACCTCAGCGCACCAAGCCAAGACCACTTGCTTTGCGTCGGGATGCTTGAAAGTGAAGCTCAGCAATGGCGGGAGAGAAACTAAGTGCATTTTTTGCATTTTAGTCCCAATTAGGGACTAATGCAAAACATTTTCAGGAAAAGGTTTTTTCCCTTGTTGATCAGCGTGTCGAACGGATAAATTTCCGCCTTGTTCAAACCTATTGATCATGACCAACTCCTCAAGTCAGCAGCGCCACCAGCGCCGGAAAACTGAAAAACGCCAGCACCGTCGACAGCAAAATAATCCGCGCAATGCGCCCGTTGTCGGCGCCGAAGCGTTCGGCCAGCATGGCCACATTGCTGGCGCTCGGCAGGGCTGCCAGCAGCACCAGCACGGTCAGGGTGAATCGCTCCAGCGGCAGGCCCAGGCTGATGGCGCTCAGCCCCAGCAGGCCCA
>MERZ01000065.1:12445-20301 GCA_001770785.1 Burkholderiales bacterium RIFCSPHIGHO2_12_FULL_61_11 | reverse complement strand
AGCCGGCGGCAAGCTGGTCAAAACCACCGATGTGCCGGCAGAATTGCGCAACCGCTATTCTCTGACGGACGAGGATGTGCTGGAACTGGCGCGCTACGCCGTCATCATCGAAGATCACTATGGCTGTGCGATGGACATCGAGTGGGGCAAGGACGGCACCGATGGCGAACTCTACATCCTGCAGGCGCGCCCCGAAACGGTGAAAAGCCAGTCCCAGGGCAAGGCCGAGCAGCGCTACAAGCTCAAGGGTACCGGCACCGTGCTGGCCGTGGGCCGCGCGATTGGCCAGAAGATTGGCACCGGACCGATCCGCATCGTGCATGACATCAGCGAAATGCACCAGGTTCAGCCCGGCGACGTGCTGGTGACCGACATGACCGACCCGAATTGGGAACCGGTGATGAAGCGCGCCAGCGCCATTGTCACCAACCGTGGCGGCCGCACCTGCCACGCCGCCATCATCGCGCGCGAATTGGGTATTCCGGCGGTGGTGGGTTGCGGCAATGCGACGGATACGCTCAAAAACGGAGTGCTCGTGACCGTGAGCTGCGCCGAAGGCGACACCGGCAAGATTTATGACGGCCTGCTGGAAACCGAAGTGACCGAGGTGAAGCGCGGTGACATGCCGCCGATCGACATCAAGATCACGATGAACATCGGTAACCCGCAGCTGGCCTTTGATTTTTGCCAGATACCCAACCATGGTGTCGGCCTGGCGCGGCTGGAATTCGTCATCAACAACAATATCGGTGTGCATCCCAAAGCGATTCTGGACTACCCCAATGTCGATGCCGATCTGAAAAAGGCGGTGGAAAGCGTCGCGCGCGGCCATGCGTCTCCGCGTGCTTTTTACGTCGACAAGGTGGCCGAAGGCATTGCCACCATTGGTGCGGCGTTCTGGCCCAAGCCGGTGATTGTTCGCCTGTCAGATTTCAAGTCCAACGAATACCGCAAGCTGATTGGCGGCTCGCGCTACGAGCCTGATGAAGAAAATCCAATGCTGGGTTTTCGCGGCGCGGCGCGCTATATCAGCACGGAATTCCGCGAGGCTTTTGCCATGGAGTGCGAGGCGCTCAAGCGCGTGCGCAACGACATGGGCTTGACCAACGTGGAAGTCATGGTGCCGTTTGTGCGCACGCTGGGCCAGGCCAGGGCCGTGACCGAACTGCTGGCCCAGCAGGGTCTCAAACGTGGTGAGCAGGGCCTGCGTGTCATTATGATGTGTGAAGTGCCGAGCAATGCCATTCTGGCTGATCAGTTCCTCGAATACTTCGATGGCTTTTCCATCGGCTCGAACGACCTGACCCAGCTCACATTGGGCCTGGACCGGGATTCGGGCCTGGAAGTGCTGGCCAAGGACTTTGACGAACGCGATCCGGCCGTCAAAGCGCTGCTCAGTCTGGCCATTTCAGCCTGCAATCGCCAAGGCAAATATGTCGGTATCTGCGGCCAGGGCCCCAGCGATCATCCGGACTTTGCGCTGTGGCTGAAGGAGGAGGGGATTGGTTCGATCTCGCTCAATCCGGATACCGTGATCGACACCTGGAAGCGTCTGGCGACCTGAATTGGCCAAGAGTTCACCGAGGGAAAACCCCCGGTGACTTGAGGGCGTACGGTAAGCAACTGGCAAGGCCTCTGACGACAATTGGAGGCAATTCATTCACTTGGTCGCCTATTGACATGCTTGCCGTCGTCACGACTGTCAAATTACTTGCTGAAATTGCGCTGCTGGTGCTGATTGGCCAATGGGTAGTGGGTTTGCTGGCTGGCTCGGCGCGGGCCAACAATCCGGTTTATCGCTTGATGCAACTGCTGGGGCGGCCGTGGGTGCAGGCGGCACGCTGGCTTTCGCCACGAGTGGTGCTGGACCGCCATCTGCCGCTGGTGGCTTTTTTGATTTTGCTGTCTGTATGGGCGGGTGCAGCGTTCGCCAAAGTGAGCATCTGCCTGCAAATAGGCGTGGCGCTATGCCAATGAAATCTTCGCTCCGTTTGCGTTTTCAGTACCATTTTTTGAAACTGCAGGCGCTGCTGCTGTTGGCTATCGGAAGCCGGTCAGGCGCGCTAAGGCGGTTTGGCCGGATGCTGCAGCTTTTTCCCGCAGACCGTTATGCGCTGGCCAGCCAGGCCCATGTGCAGGCGCAATTGAACCATCCTGAAGAGGCGCTTGCGAGTCTGCAGCAGCTTACCCGCCTTGAGGGCTCGGCGCCGCAGGAGGCCGCGGCCTGGTTTAATCTGGGCTACTTGTTGCAGCAAGCCGGGCTCCATGAGGATGCCGGGTTGGCGTTTCGTAGCGCTCTGGAACGCGACCCGCGCATGGACCGGGCCTGGTATGGCCTGGCGCTGGTGCTGATTCACCAACGGCAGTTCCCTGAAGCGGTTGAGGCGCTGAACAAGAACACCGCCCTGCAACCCATGAGCCCCCATGGCTGGTACCGGCTGGCGCAGGTCAGGCTGGCGTTGGGTCAGCCTGAAAAAGCCCTGAAGATCATTGCGCATCTGCGCCAGTTTGAGCCGAAGGTGGCTGCGCAGCTGGAACGCGAAAACGCGTTGGGGACCGGGATGTGCGGTCTGGCAACAGGCCGCATGGGGCGCAATGCAGCTCACTGAAAACCATCGCCGCTACTGGCGCAAGAACCTCGTTGTCACGGCGATCCTTTTGCTGATCTGGTTTATCGTCACCTTTGGGGTGAGCTATTTCGCGCGAGCATTGAGTTTCACTTTTTTTGGCTGGCCCTTCAGCTTCTGGATGGGCGCGCAAGGCGCTTTGCTGGTCTATGGCCTCATCATCGGCTTTTATGCCTGGTACATGAACCGGCTTGACATTGAGCATGGCGTGGCAGACGGAGACGACTGAGCCATGGCTGGTTTTTTTGGTTCCCGCGAAGGACTCAGGCTCTCAAGGCAGCGCTTCAAGGCCCAACTGGACCGTATTTACAGCTGGTATACGCTGGGCTTTGTGCTTTTTGTGGCCTTGCTTGCCGGCCTGGAGCGCTTGGGTCTGCCTCGCGTTTGGATAGGTTTTACCTTTCTGATGGCCACCATCGCGCTCTACGCGGGCATCGGGGTTCTAAGCCGTACCACCGACGCCACCGAATATTACGTGGCGGGCCGCCGCGTACCGGCGGTCTACAACGGCATGGCGGTTGGGGCCGACTGGATGTCGGCGGCCTCCTTTATCGGTCTGGCGGGAACGCTGTACCTCACCGGTTACAGCGGTCTGGCGTTCATCATGGGCTGGACCGGCGGCTATTGCCTGGTCGCTCTGGTGTTGGCGCCCTATCTGCGCAAGTTTGGCCAGTTCACCATTCCGGATTTTCTGGGGGAGCGCTACGGCGGACACTTGCCCCGGTTCATTGGCTTGGCGGCCGCGATCCTGTGTTCGTTCACCTACCTGGTGGCGCAGATTTATGGTGTCGGTCTGATCACGTCCTACCTCACGGGAATCGCATTCGAACTCGGGATCTTTCTCGGTTTGGGCGGGATTTTGGTGTGTTCATTTCTGGGCGGCATGCGCGCCGTGACGTGGACCCAAGTCGCCCAGTACGTTATTTTGGTGGTGGCCTACATGATTCCAGTGGTCTGGCTGTCGGTCAAACAGACCGGTGTGCCGGTGCCGCAACTGGTGTACGGCTTTCAGCTGGAGAAGGTCACGGCCAAGGAAAAAGAGCTGGCGGCAGACCCCAAGGAGTTGCAGGTGCGCGAAATATTCAGGCAGCGCTCCGAGGCCCTCTCCGAGAAGCTGGCGCATCCAGCGGCTTCGCTGGCCGCCGACAGACTGGCCGCCAGCCAGAAGATGGAGACCTTGAAGGGCGGTAACGCGTCGGTAGCGGAAATTTATGCTGCGGGCAAGGTGCTGGCCACCCTTCCCAAAAATGAGGCCGCTGCCAGCAGGGCCTGGACGGAGGCCAAAGCCGCGGCGGATGTCAAGACCCAGCCGCTCAACGGCATGCCTGCCCATGCGGCCCAGTTTTCGGGCGACCCCGATGGAACACCGCAAGAAAAGGAGCTTTACGACACCTCGCGCCGGAATTTTCTGGCGCTGGTCTTCTGCCTCATGGTGGGTACTGCCGCCTTGCCGCACATTTTGATGCGTTACTACACCGTGCCCAGCGTGCGGGAGGCTCGGCAATCCGTGACGTGGTCGCTGTTCTTTATCTTTTTGCTGTACTTCACCGCGCCTGCGCTGGCCGTGCTGGTGAAGTATGAAATTTTCACGGTGCTGGTCGGTACGCCGTTTGACCAGCTGCCCGCCTGGGTCGGTGCGTGGAGCAAGGTGGACCCAGCGCTGCTTTCGGTGGCCGATGTCAACAAGGACAATATCCTGCAGCTCAATGAAATGACGATAGGCGGCGACATCATTGTGCTGCTCACGCCCGAACTGGCTGGTCTGCCCTATGTCATTTCAGGGCTGGTGGCTGCCGGCGGGCTGGCGGCCGCGCTCTCCACGGCAGACGGCTTGCTGCTGACGATTGCCAACGCGCTGGGTCATGACCTGTATTACAAAATGATTGACCCCAATGCCTCGACCGTGAGCCGGGTGACGGTGTCCAAAATCCTGCTGCTCATCGTCGCCTTGTCGGCGGCCTATGTGGCGGCCCAAAAGCCCGCGGACATCCTGTTTTTGGTCTCGGCGGCCTTTTCCTTTGCCGCTGCTTCATTTTTTCCGGCACTCAGCCTGGGTATTTTCTGGAAGCGTGCCACGGGCAGTGCGGCCGTCCTGGGCATGGTGTCGGGCCTGGGCGTGACTTCCTACTACATGTTCACCACCCAGCCCTGGCTGCGCGCCACCTTTGGCATCACGTCGCCGGTCCAGCTTTGGTGGGGCATCGACCCCATTTCCGCCGGCCTTTTTGGTGTACCGGTCGGCTTTGCCGTGATCGTTCTGGTGAGCCTGGTGACCCCGCCGTCAAGCCAGAAAGCCCAGGATCTGGTGGAATACATTCGTTATCCCGACCTGAAAAGCCTTTAGGACTGGGTGCCCCAGGCAGCCTGAGTTCCGCGCCGCCTGATGTCTATTTGATGAGATGGGGCCGGCAGCCCCGCCTGTAAACCCTGCGAGGCGATCGCGCCTGACTGGCTCTTCTCCCTGTGCTTCCGCAGGTCCGGGCTATAATCACGGGCTTCGCCTTGCTGCACCCTTAACGACGCTGGGGCAGCTCACATTTAACCAAAAGGAGAGTTTATGCGTCACTACGAGATCGTCTTGCTGATCCACCCGGACCAAAGCGAGCAAGTCCCAGCCATGCTGGAACGTTACAAGGGCATGATTACCGCCGGCGGTGGAACTGTGCATCGGGTTGAAGATTGGGGCCGCCGCCAGCTGGTGTACCTGATCCAGAAACTCGGCAAAGCCCACTACCTGTGCATCAACATCGAAGCCAGCCAGGCCGTGATGGAAGAAATTGAACACGCGTTCAAATTCAACGATGCCGTGCTGCGCCACCTGACCGTGCTCAAGAAAAAGGCTGAAACCGGCCCATCCCTCATGATGCGCAACGTCGAGAGGGAAGAAGCCCGTAAAACCCAACAGCAAGAATACGCCGCTCAATAAGCTGTGTTGTTGTTGAACGATTCCCTGCTGCGCACCTCAAGAAAGTATTAATTTGCAGTGAACCATGTTGAACTGACCGCCGGTATCGCTGAGCTAAGCGCTCTTCGCTACACGCCCGCCGGCATCCCCGCTGTCAATTTCATCCTCGAACACGAGTCTGAAATTGTTGAGGCCGGTGCGAACAGACAGGTCAAGTTGACAGTGAGAGCGGTTGCTTTCGGAGCGCTGGCTGAACAAACAGGCCAGCTGCCCTTAGGCAAAGCTTTCAGGTTCACCGGATTTCTCATCAACGCGCGCACCAGTAAAAGCGTTGTTTTTCATATTCAAGCAATCGAGCATTTCGAACAAGTACTGAACCCTATTTAAGGAGTCCATCATGGCCGGACCAAAACGTTTCAATAAAGACAAGCGCCCCAAGCGCAATACCCAATCCCTGCTATTCAAGCGCAAGCGTTTTTGCCGCTTTACAGCCGCTGGCGTCGAAGAAATTGACTACAAGGACATCGACACCCTGCGTGATTTCGTCTCTGAAAATGGAAAAATCATTCCCGCGCGCCTGACCGGCACGCGCGCGATTTTCCAGCGCCAGATCAATACCGCCGTCAAGCGTGCTCGCTTTCTCGCGATGCTGCCTTACAGCGACCAACACAAGAGCCTGTAAGGAGTCAACCCATGCAAATTATTCTGCTCGACAAAGTCGTCAACCTGGGCAATCTGGGTGACGTCGTCAAAGTCAAGGACGGCTACGCGCGCAACTTCCTGATACCTTACGGTAGCGCCCGTCGCGCCACGGCATCGGCCATCAAGGAATTTGAAGTCAAGCGCGCTGAACTTGAAATTGCCGCCGCTGCCAAGCTGGCTGAAATGCAAGCCCAAGGCGAAAAGCTCGCTGGCACGACCGTCAAGCTCACGCAAAAAGCCGGTGTCGATGGCCGCCTTTTCGGTTCCGTCACCAATCTTGACATTGCCCACGAGTTGAACAAACTGGGCTTTGCGGTTGCCAAATCGCAAATCCGCTTGCCCAACGGTCAATTGAAAACCGTGGGTGACCACGCTGTGAGCGTTGCACTGCACACTGACGTGATCGTTGATGTCACGGTGACTGTTTACGGCGAAACCGCCTAAACTGAGATCGCGCTGTCCTGAAAAGCCGCTCTTCGGAGCGGCTTTTTTCTTGTGCGCCCGGCAGGACGCACTGACTCGGAGTAATGACTTTGGCTGGTTGTGCACTTCTCCACGCAACATTTCCACCAGATTTCCCCCGCTTATCCACAAGCTTGTCCCATGGGTTTTCACGGTCCGGGCGTACCATTTACCCTCTCCCCAAGGAACCCCATGTCTGCCGTACTTTCCACCTATGACAATCCCGGCTACAGCGCCGACCGCCAGATCGCCCAGTTGCGCATTCCGCCGCACTCGATTGAAGGGGAGTCCAGTGTTCTGGGCGGCCTGCTGCTCGACAATGGTGCCTGGGACCGCGTGGGAGACCTGCTGAGCGACCAGGACTTCTACCGCCGCGAGCACCAGCTGATCTATGCGGCCGTTGGCGCACTGATCAACGCATCCAAGCCTGCCGACATCATCACCGTCTACGAGCACCTGCAAAACCAGGGAAAGGCCGACGAAGTGGGGGGCTTGAGCTACCTCAACGCACTGGCCCAGTACGTGCCCAGCGCCGCCAACATTCGCCGTTATGCCGAGATTGTTCGCGAGCGCTCCATCCTGCGCAAGCTGGTCTCGGCCTCCGACGAGATTGCCACCAACGCTTTCAGCCCGCAGGGTAAATCGGTGGCGACCATCCTCGATGAAGCCGAGCAAAAAATCTTCAACATCGGCGAGCAGGGCTCGCGCATGCAGCAGGGCTTCCAGAGCATGGACACGCTGGTGGTGAGCTTGCTGGACCGCGTCACTGAAATGGCGGAAAACCCGAACGACGTCACTGGCGTGCCGACCGGCTTTTACGACCTTGACCGCCTGACCTCCGGCTTTCAGGCTGGCGATCTGGTCATCCTGGCGGCGCGGCCGTCGATGGGGAAAACGGCGCTGGCCATCAACATTGCCGAACATGTGGCCTTGAACGAGGGTCTGCCGGTTGCCGTGTTTTCCATGGAGATGGGCGCCTCGCAACTGGCGGTGCGTATCGTTGGCTCGATCGGACGCATTGACCAGACCCACCTGCGCACCGGTGCCCTGACCGACGAAGAGTGGCCCCGCCTGACCGAGGCCATCGAGAAATTGCGCAACATCTCGCTGCACATCGATGAAACCCCAGGCCTCACTGTCAGCGAACTACGCGCCAATGC
>MERZ01000065.1:3478-12420 GCA_001770785.1 Burkholderiales bacterium RIFCSPHIGHO2_12_FULL_61_11 | reverse complement strand
GCGTTTCGTCCAGCATGAACGACGAAAACCGCGCCACTGCCGTCGGCGAGATTTCACGCGGCCTGAAGGCGCTGGCCAAGGAACTGCAATGCCCCGTGATTGCGCTCTCGCAGCTCAGCCGAGGGGTAGAGTCCCGCACTGACAAGCGCCCCTTGATGAGCGACCTGCGCGAATCCGGCGCCATCGAGCAGGACGCCGACATCATCATGTTCATCTACCGCGACGAGTATTACACCAAGGAAGCCTGCAAGGAGCCCGGCGTGGCCGAGGTCATCATCAGCAAGCAGCGTAACGGCCCAACCGGGACGGTGAAGCTGGCGTTTATTAACCGGATTACCAAGTTTGAGAGCCTGGCGAGCGGATCCAGCGGAGACTATTGAGCGCCGTCATCGCGCAGTCATGTCGGCAGACAAGTCAAGCAGGGTGCACCCCGCCCAAGCTACGATCTGCAATTAAGCCAAACCCAGTGCTTCAAACACCCGAAGCGCCGCAAAGGCGTCGTTGGCGGCGTAGATGACTTGGGCTTCTGTCAGCTGCACATTGGCCCAGTTGGACGTGGTGGCTTTTCTGGACTTGATAAAGCGTTTGTTGAACACCACGGCCACGGCACCGCGCACACCCATGTCCTTGCGGTAGCCGCGCTCCCTGAACACCGTGTTGAGGTCGAGCACGCCTTGCGGGTCCACACCCAGCTTGGCTGTGATGCGCCGGCGATCGTCGCCCAAACCAAAGCCCGCCTTAATGATGCCATGGTCCTCCAGTAACAGCGCCACCGCGCGGCGGCAGTCAGCGTCTTCAAGCTGAAAGATATAGCCTCGGTCCGCCGTGGAGAGTTGAACGATGTGCGGACCGCACGACGCCTCGTTTTTGGCAAAGGTGGGTTTGGATTCTGTGTCAAACCCCAGGACCGTGGCGCTGACCAACTCTTGCAGCGCGCTGGCAGCTTGCAGCCGCGTCGACACCACCTGAATCTGGTCAAGGCCGAGCCGATCGAAAGGATCGAGCAATGCGATTTGTTCTTTGCCGGGGGTAAAAAGACGCTCTGTCATAGGGTTCCATGAAGGAAAATAAGGGTAGAGCTTACAACCCCCTTAGCTTGTGCATTAGATTGGACAACAGCCGCCATGGCAACTTCACAAACTATCACCACCGACCACTACAAGCTTTTTCCGTCGCCGCGCAACCGGCATCGGACGATTTTTCTGTATGAGGTTTTCTTGCCCTACCCCTACATGCTGATCGACCTGGAAAGCTACAACCTCAAAGGCAAGTACAGCCTCTTTGCGGCCTGCCGACTGGCCGACAACAAGATGGGACAGATGGTCACGCTTGAACTGCCTGAAGATGAGGCGAAGTTCAAGGCTGCCTTTGTCCCGGATTGAGGAATAAATAATGGCTTTAGCCCATATAGTACGGGCGCAAGATGTTATTAATTAGAGGTTTGCAATGCGATTTTGCCGCCTTCAGCATGCACGGCATTGGGCACCTGCTGGTGACGGGGCGCCGGTAGCTGTTTACGACCAGTCCCTATTGGTCTAGTGGGCAATTTTTCATCGCAAGTGCAGCTTCAGTCACGAGTTCCGGACCTTTGTAAACGAGCCCGGTGTAAATCTGTACCAAATCCGCGCCTGCCTTGATTTTGGCGACAGCGTCGGCACCGCTCATCACGCCGCCCACGCCAATGATGGGGAAACTTTTGCCCAGGGCGGCACGCAACTGGCGGATGACGCGGTTGCTGGCTTGCATTAGGGGGGCGCCGCTCAGGCCACCAGCCTCTTCGGCATGGCGCAGCCCCTGTACGGCGTCCCGGCTCAGCGTGGTGTTGGTCGCGACCACGCCGTCCATGGCGTGGCGCTTCAGGGCGGCGGCAATCACTTCAACCTGAGATTCATTGAGGTCGGGAGCGATCTTTACAAAGATTGGCACGCGCTGGCCGTGCTGCCGGGCCAGGGTTTCGCGGCGCTCCGCAATGCTTCCCAGTAAGGCGTCTAGCGCTTCGTCGCCTTGCAGCGCGCGCAGGTTTTTGGTGTTGGGGCTGGAGATGTTGATGGTGACGTAGTCGGCATGCGGGTACACGCCGTCCAGGCAAAGCAGGTAGTCGTCCACCGCATTTTCAATTGGCGTGGCGGCGTTTTTGCCAATATTCAAGCCGAGTACCAAGGGGCTTTTGCCGCGCTGCGCTCGAACGCGTGACTTCTGCACATTCGCTATAAAGGCGTCCAGCCCGTCGTTGTTAAAGCCCAGGCGGTTGATTAATGCATTGGCGTCCAGCAGGCGGAACATTCGCGGCTTGGGGTTGCCGGGCTGGGCTTTGGGCGTGACGGTGCCGACCTCGACAAAGCCAAACCCCATGGCGGCCAAGCCGTCAATGCAGCGGGCATTTTTATCAAGACCCGCCGCCAGCCCGATGCGGTTGGGAAACTTCAGGCCTGCCAGCTCTATCGGGTCGCTGACCCGGCTGGCGCGCCAGACCCATGCCAGCGGGGTGCCCTGGGTGCGCGCCAGCCAGGCCATTGTCAGTTCGTGGGCGGTTTCGGGATCAATCCTGAATAAAAAACGGCGGGCCAGAGCATAGGGGAGCAGGGACATTGGATAATTCGGGCAGATGGCAGTGGATTGTCCGGGCTAAGGAGCCTGTCAGACTTAAAGGGAATCGGCTGCAAATCCGCCTGGACGGTCCATATTTCGCCGCTTTTTTTGATCAATAGAATGACTATTGACCTGCAAAATCGACAAAATCTGTCCTCGCCCAGCCGAATTTTCGCTTCGATTCTTTAAGCCCGACAGGCTCCTACCCACAAGACACGAGCTTTGATTGTCGCAAAAACAACCTGACTTCCCCATAAAATCCAACATGACTCAAGACGAACTCAAAACCCTGGTCGGCCAGGCGGCCCTGCATTACGTTGAGGACGGCAGCATTGTCGGCGTCGGCACCGGCTCCACCGTCAATAAGTTCATTGATGCGCTGGCCACGATGAAAGGCCGCATTGTCGGGGCGGTGTCCAGTTCGTTGGCCTCCACGGAACGCTTGCAGGCGCTCGGCATCAAGGTGTTTGATGCCACGGAAGTGGACGAGTTGGCGGTTTACATCGACGGCGCTGACGAGATCGACCACGCAGGCTGCATGATCAAGGGCGGTGGCGCCGCGCTGACGCGTGAAAAAATCGTGGCGGCCCAGTCGCGCAAATTTGTCTGTATTGCCGACGAGTCCAAGCTTGTGACAACGCTGGGCAACTTTCCTCTGCCGGTGGAAGTCATTCCCATGGCCGCCAAGCGCATCGCGCGGCAGTTTGCGGCGCTCGGGGGTACCGCAAGCTTGCGCCTCAAGGATGGAGCGCCGCTGGTCACCGACAACTGCCAGCATATTCTGGACGTGACGGGGCTGAAAATCAGTGAACCGCTTGCGTTTGAATCCCAGGTGAGCCAGTGGCCTGGCGTGGTGACAGTCGGTGTATTTGCGTTCCAGAAGGCCAACGTGTGCCTGCTGGGCACGTCGGCCGGAGTCAAGACCCTGGTGTTTTAAGCCAAGCCCTTAAGTCTTGAAGCGGCTTAGAACCTGATCCCGGCCGGGTTGTTGGCAGGCTGTGTAGCGCGCGGGGCCGGTCGTTGATTGGCGCCAGCGGCTGGCGCTGCGCCTGCAACTGGCGCTTCGGGTGCCGTAGCGACGCTCACCAGCGGCGTGGGCGCCGGGCGACGGTAGCTGGCGGGCAATGCCGATGACGCTGGGTAGCCGGCGGCATTCAGGAACTGCGTCCACTCTGCATCGGAAAATCCCATGAGTTGCTGACTGCCAATCGTCATGAAGGGCAGCGAATTGTCGCCACTCAAACGCTGCAGGGCTTGGGCATCCTCATTTGTAGTGACCTTTTTTTCGGTAAACGGAATGCCACGGCTGCTCAGCAGGGAGCGGCCTGCGCCACAAGGCGCGCAATTGTCACCGGTGTACAAAGTGACCGGGTATTGGCTGGTAACTTGCCTCAGTTCATAAGGCAGGCCCGCTGAGACTGAAGGACCCGTTGAGCTGACTTTGGCCGCGCTGACTTTGGCATTGCTGGCGGCAGGGGGCGGCTGGTCAGAAAAAGTCAGCTTGCCGTCGGACCCCACGATGCGGTACACCTGCTGAGCCTGCGCTATCGGCAATGAGAGACTTGCCGCCAGAACGATCAGGGCGTTGAGTGTCAAGAATTTAACGGTCGTTGATCTCATGGTGATCCAGTCGTCTTTGGTGCAAGTTTTTCAGGTTTTCAAGCCATTCCCTGATGGCGCAAAAGGGCGTCGATGGAAGGCTCGCGGCCCCGGAAGGCTTTAAACGACTCCATGGCCGGGCGGCTTCCGCCTGCTTCCAGAATAGCCTGACGGTATTTTCTGCCAGTTTCCACCGTCACGGTTGTTTTGCCGGCACCAGCGCCAGCATTTTCCCCTGTTGTCGCTGCCGCGGTTTCTTCAAAAGCCGCATAGGCGTCGGCAGACAGTACTTCAGCCCATTTGTAGCTGTAATAGCCTGCCGCGTAACCGCCCGAAAAAATGTGGCTGAAGGTATGCGCGGTTCGGCTGTAGGCTGGCGCTGAAATCACCGCCGTTTCCTTGCGCACTTCGTTGAGCAGGCCCATCAGGTCGTCCGACGGCTTGTGCGACGTATGCAAGAGCATGTCAAACAGCGAAAACTCGACCTGGCGCATCGTCTGCATGCCGGTCTGGAAGTTTTTGGCGGCCAGCATTTTCTCAAACAGCGCGCGCGGCAGTGGCTCACCCGTATCAACATGCGCCGTCATGTGCTTGAGTACTTCCCATTCCCAGCAGAAGTTTTCCATGAACTGGCTGGGCAACTCCACCGCATCCCATTCGACGCCGCTGATGCCCGAAACGTCGCGCTCGTTCACCTGCGTGAGCATATGGTGCAGGCCATGGCCGAATTCATGGAACAGGGTGGTCACGTCGTCGTGGGTCAGCAATGCCGGTTTTCCGCCCACGCCGTCGGCGAAATTGCAGACCAGATGCGCCACGGGTGTTTGCAGCACGCCCGTATCTGGCCGCAGCCAGCGGGCGCGTACATCGTCCATCCAGGCGCCGCCGCGCTTGCCGGTTCGGGCCGGTTGGTCAAGGTAAAACTGGCCGACGAGTTGACCGGCGCGCTCAATGCGGCAAAACGCCACGCCGGGTTTCCACACCGGTGCGGAGTCCGGGCGAATCGCCACTTCAAACAGGGTTTCAGCAATCTTGAAAAGACCCGCCAGCACTTTGGGCGCAGTGAAATATTGTTTGACCTCTTGTTCGCTAAAGGCGTAGCGCGCCTCCTTGAGCTTTTCGCCGATGTAGGCATAGTCCCAGGGTTGGGGATCAGGCTCGCTCAGTTTTTCAGCCGCAAAGGCGCGCAGGTCGGCAACGTCCTTTTCGGCATAGGGTCGGGCCCGTTGAGCCAGATCACGCAGAAAGGTGACCACTTCTTCGGGGGACTGGGCCATTTTGGCGACCACCGACACTTCACCAAAATTGCTGTAGCCCAGCAATTGGGCTTCTTCCAGCCGCAGCGCGAGAATTTCACGCATGATGGCGCTGTTGTCAAACTGACTGAATTCAGCCGCTGCCTGGTCGCTGGCACGCGTGGTGTAAGCCTTGTAAAGCGTTTCGCGCAGCGCGGAGCTGGTGGCAAACTGCATGACGGGCAGGTAGCTGGGCATTTTCAGGCTGAGCCGGTAACCGGCCTTGCCCTCGGCCTCGGCTTGTGCCCGGGCGGTTTGAAGCACGTCTGCCGGGACGCCAACGACTTCTTCGGCCGTGGCGTAGTAGGCAAAGGCATCCGTGGCATCCAGCGCGTTCTCGCTGAATTTCTGGCTCAGTTCAGCTTGGCGCTCCTGAATTTGCGAAAAACGCTCTTTTGCCGCACCGGCAAGTTCGGCGCCTGACAGCATAAAGTTGCGGATGGCGTTTTTGTGCGCCTGGCGCTGCTCGATGTTCAGGCTGCCCACATCGATGGCCTTGTATTTGGCATACAGCCGCTCGTCAGCGCCCAGCCTTGTTGAAAACTCCGTGACACGGGGCAAGGCGGCGTTGTAGGCCGCGCGCAACTCGGGTGTGTCCGCCACGCTGTTCAAGTGGCTGACGGCACCCCAGGCGCGGCCCAGCTTTTCGGTGGCAACATCGAGCACGCGGGAAATCTCGCTCCAGGAGGCGGGAAATTCTGCCGCCGTGACCTGCGCCAGCGCGGCATCGGCCTGGCTCAGCAATTCATCGACTGCCGGGCCAACATGTGCGGGCAGGATACGGTCAAACAGCGGAAGATCAGTAAATTCGAGAAGGGGATTGGTCATGACGTCTAGCTGTGGGCGGATGGGTCGAATCTAAAGGGCTGGAACCTCCAAAAGGGCCATTGGGCCCAAGGAGGACGGAAATCGCCCAGCAGGACCGGGTCAGGTTATAGGCTCAGTCCTGCGACCTTTTCTTGATGCTGCGCTGCTTGGGCTTGGCGCGTTTGACGGTGCCGCCCGGCGTCAGGCGCTGATTGCCCAGCACGCGCAGGGTTTTCACCTCGGGCCGCTGGCCATAGCGCGAACTGTTTTTCAGCACTTTGACATCGCGTGGGCCGGGCATGCGGTCTTCGTTGACGGTTTTTTCTTTTTCCGGCATCGGCCGCCACAACACCAGCAGCTTGCCAATGTGCTGGATCGGGGCAGCATTCAGTTCGTTCGCCAAGGTCTGAAAGATCTCTTCGCGTCCGGTCCGGTCGTCCGATTGCACCCGCACTTTGATGAGCCCGTGCGCGTTGAGCGCTGCATCGGTTTCCTTCTTGACGGCATCGGTCAGGCCGTCGGCGCCAATCATGACGACTGCGTTGAGGTGATGCGCATCGGCGCGGCGTTCTTTGCGCTGGGCAGGAGTAAGTTGTATTAGAGCCATGTCTCAATTATCGGCGGAGTCTGCGAGACGACAATAGGTGTCATGAAAGTAAATGCCAAGTCAAACCCGAACGCCACCAGGAAAGCCGGCGCCAAGCCAGGCGCGAAGGTCAGCAACATGGCAAAGCCCAAGGGTAAAAAAGTTAATAAAGCCTGGTTGCACGAGCACATTAACGATCCCTACGTCAAACTTGCCCAAAAAGACGGTTACCGCGCCCGGGCGGCTTACAAATTGAAGGAAATTGATGAGACGCTCGGCCTGATCAAGCCGGGCGACTGTGTGGTCGACCTCGGCAGTACGCCTGGTGCGTGGAGTCAGTACGTGCGGCGCAAACTCTCGCCCACCGGGGCGGCCGCGGGCGCGCTCAATGGCCGCATCATTGGTCTGGACATGCTGCCCATGGAGCCGATTGAGGGTGTGGTCTTTATCCAGGGTGATTTCCGAGAGCCTGAAGTGCTACAAAAACTGGAGCAGGCTTTGGCCACCGAGAAGGGGCCGATCAAGGTTGACCTTGTCATTTCGGACATGGCGCCCAATCTGTCGGGGATTGAGTCGGCGGATTCAGCACGCATCGCCCATCTGGTTGAGTTGGCGGTGGAGTTTGCCAAAAACCAGATGAAACCGGAGGGTACGCTTGTCGCCAAGCTGTTCCACGGCAGCGGCTATGACCCGCTGGTCAAGTTGTTCCGGGCTTCATTCAAGGTCGTTAAACCGATGAAACCCAAGGCTTCGCGGTCCAATTCGTCCGAAACGTTTCTGGTCGGAATTGGTCTTAAAACCGGGGCAGACCCCGGGAAGTAAGGGGTGCACGGTGGCACAAATCGCCCTAAATCCGCTTCAGGCCAAGGGACGTGGCTGGTTTCATGCCGGTTTGCCCTTGAAAAGCCTAAAATCAGACGCATGTCAATCTTGTTCTTACATTGGAGTAGTCCTTGAACAATCAGTGGTTTTCAAAAATTGCGATATGGTTGGTGATTTCCATGGTGCTGTTCACCGTGTTCAAGCAATTTGATACACGGGGTAGCGTTGGCTCCAATTACTTGGGTTATTCCGAGTTTTTGGATGAAGTGCGTGGGAAACGCATCAAGACAGCAACCATTGCCGAAGGTCAGGGCGGTACAGAGATTACGGCCACCACCACCGACGATCGCAAAATCCGTACAACGGCGACTTACCTCGATCGCGGTTTGGTGGGTGATCTGATCGCCAATGATGTGAAATTTGACGTCAAGGCCCGCGAGGAAGGTTCCCTGCTCATGACCCTGCTGGTTAGCTGGGGCCCAATGCTGCTGCTGATTGGCGTCTGGATTTATTTCATGCGGCAAATGCAGGGCGGCGGCAAGGGTGGTGCGTTCAGCTTTGGCAAGTCCAAGGCCCGCATGCTCGACGAGTCCACGAATGTCGTGACCTTTGCCGATGTGGCTGGCTGCGACGAAGCCAAGGAAGAGGTCAAGGAAGTTGTCGATTTCCTGAAAGATCCGCAAAGGTTCCAGAAATTGGGGGGCCGCATTCCGCGCGGTTTGCTGCTGGTTGGCCCTCCGGGCACCGGTAAAACGCTGCTCGCCAAAGGCATTGCCGGCGAAGCCAAAGTTCCGTTTTTCTCGATTTCCGGCTCAGATTTCGTTGAAATGTTTGTCGGCGTGGGTGCTGCCCGCGTTCGCGACATGTTCGAAAACGCCAAGAAGAACGCGCCTTGCATCATCTTTATTGATGAAATTGACGCCGTTGGCCGTCAGCGTGGCGCTGGCTTGGGTGGTGGCAATGACGAGCGCGAGCAGACGCTGAATCAGATGCTGGTCGAGATGGACGGCTTTGAGACCAATGTCGGCGTCATCGTGGTGGCTGCCACCAATCGCCCCGATATTCTGGATGCCGCTTTGCTGCGCCCCGGCCGTTTTGACCGCCAGGTGTATGTCACGCTGCCAGACATTCGTGGCCGCGAACAGATTCTGAATGTGCACATGCGCAAGGTACCGCTCGGTCAGGATGTGAACGCCAGCGTGATTGCGCGCGGTACGCCCGGCATGTCGGGTGCTGACCTGGCC
>MERZ01000065.1:3379-3470 GCA_001770785.1 Burkholderiales bacterium RIFCSPHIGHO2_12_FULL_61_11 | reverse complement strand
GATGGGCCCTGAGCGCAAGAGCATGGTCATGCCCGAGGAAGAGCGCCGAAACACCGCCTATCACGAGTCCGGTCACGCACTGCTCGGCAAG
>MERZ01000065.1:0-3369 GCA_001770785.1 Burkholderiales bacterium RIFCSPHIGHO2_12_FULL_61_11 | reverse complement strand
AGTGCGATCCAGTGCACAAGGTCACCATCATTCCGCGCGGCCGTGCCCTGGGCGTGACCATGAGCCTGCCGGCGCAAGACCGCTACAGCTACGACCGTGAATACATGCTCAGCCAGATCAGCATGCTGTTTGGCGGACGTATTGCCGAAGAAGTTTTCATGAACCAGATGACCACCGGCGCCAGCAATGACTTTGAACGAGCCACGGCATTGGCCCGCGACATGGTCACGCGCTATGGCATGACCGAGGCCTTGGGCCCCATGGTGTATGCCGAAAACGAAGGCGAAGTGTTTTTGGGCCGTTCGGTGACCAAGACCAACAACGTAAGCGAGTCGACCATGCAGAAGGTCGATATGGAAGTGCGCCGTATCATTGACCAGCAGTATGCCCGGGCACGCAAGCTGATTGAAGACAACAAGGACATGATCCACGCCATGGCCAAAGCTTTGCTGGAATGGGAAACCATTGACGTTGACCAGCTCGACGACATTATCGCCGGCAAGGAACCCCGCCCACCCAAGGACTGGATACCGCGTAATTCTTCCGTGGGTGGTGGTAGCGGCCCTAGCGGCGGCACGCCCGCAGTGAGCACCGAACCGGCACCGACGGTGGCCTGAAGATCAGGAAAAGAAAGTGCAAGTCATGAAAACCGGGGCCTGTCCCCGGTTTTTTTGCACTCTCCTTTTTTGATCTTGATGAATATTTATTAGGCCCTTCCGTGATCTGGCAAACCTCACGCTTTCAGATTGATTTGTCGCAGCCGCGCGTCATGGGCATTGTCAATGTCACGCCCGACTCATTTTCTGACGGCGGCAAGTACTTCACGCAGCACGGTAGTTTTTCAGGCGTGTTTTCGCACTGCGAGCGCTTGATCAGGGAGGGCGCTGACTTGCTGGACATCGGCGGCGAGTCGACACGGCCCGGTGCCTCGCCGGTGCCGCTGGAAGAAGAACTGGCGCGTGTGCTGCCTGTGGTTCGCCATGCGGCGACGCTCGGTGTCCCGGTGTCGGTTGATACCTATAAGCCCGAGGTCATGCGGGCGGTACTGGATTTAGGCGCCGACATCATCAACGATGTCTGGGCTTTGCGCCAGCCCGGTGCGATGCAGATCGTAACCGGGCACCCGAGCTGTGGTGTTTGTCTCATGCACATGCACCGCGAGCCGCAGACCATGCAAATGACCCCGATGGACGGCGATGTGGTGCCGCAGGTGCTCTCTTTTCTGGAGCGGGCTGCGCACGGTCTGCAAGCCGCAGGCATTGACAGGGCCCGCATTGTGCTCGACGTGGGTATCGGTTTTGGAAAAACCGTGGCACAGAATTTTTCGCTCTTGGCCCGCCAGCAGGAGTTTTTGGCGGCCGGCTATCCGCTGCTGGCAGCCTGGTCGCGCAAATCGTCATTGGCGGCTGTGAGCAGCACTCCGTTGGCTGGGGTCGCTCCGCTGGACAATGCAGACCGCATGGTGCCCAGCGTGGCGGCGGCTTTGCTGGCCGTTGACCGCGGTGCCCGCGTGGTGCGTGCGCATGATGTGCGCGAAACGGTGCAGGCCCTCAAGGTCTGGGCGGCGGCGAGCTAGTCCGGACAGGTTAGGCGCCGCGCTTCCTCTGAACAATGTTTTGCACTTTGCGTCGAGGCAGGTCGGAGCCCACTCCTAGAATGAGTGCTGGTGAAAAAAATAGCAACAGAACAATAGGCTTGCAAGGTCAATCAACATGACAAGAAAATACTTTGGCACTGATGGCATTCGCGGCACGGTGGGCCAGCCGCCCATCACGCCCGACTTTGTGCTGCGGCTCGCCCATGCCGTCGGCCGCGTCCTTCGCCGGACGGAATCCCGCCCCACGGTATTGATCGGCAAGGACACCCGCATCTCCGGCTACATGCTGGAAAGCGCACTGGAGTCCGGCTTCAATTCCGCGGGCGTGGATGTGGTGCTGCTCGGCCCCCTGCCTACACCGGGTGTGGCTTACCTCACGCGGGCCCAGCGCGCCAGCCTGGGGGTGGTCATCAGTGCGAGCCACAATCCTTTTGCTGACAACGGCATCAAGTTTTTCAGCGCCCAGGGCGCCAAGCTCAATGACGAATGGGAGCTGGCTGTGGAGGCCGCACTCGACGAGCTGCCGGTATGGGCCGACTCGGCCTCGCTGGGCAAGACGCGCCGCCTGGACGATGCGGCGGGGCGCTACACCGAGTTTTGCAAGAGCACGTTTGCCCATGACCTGACGCTCAAAGGCTTGAAAATCGTGGTCGATGGTGCGCATGGCGCGGCCTATCACATAGCGCCCATGGTCTTTCATGAGTTGGGCGCTGAAGTCATTGCCATCGGCTGCTCGCCCGACGGTCTGAACATCAATCACGAGGTGGGCGCTACGCACCCAGAGGCGCTAATCAACGCAGTCAGGGCCAACAAGGCGGATTACGGCATCGCGCTGGATGGCGATGCCGACAGACTGCAAATGGTCGACGCCGAGGGCCGGCTTTTTAATGGTGATGAAGTGTTGTACCTGATGGTCAACGAGCGGCTGGCGCGTGGCGAAAAAGTGCCAGGCACCGTGGGCACCCTGATGACCAACATGGCGGTGGAAGTAGCCCTAAACGCCAAGGGTGTCGAGTTTGTACGCGCCAGGGTTGGCGACCGTTATGTGCTCGAAGAGCTCGAAAATCGCGGCTGGTTGCTGGGCGGCGAAGGTTCGGGCCACATGCTGGCGCTGGACAAACACACCACCGGCGACGGCCTCATCAGTGCACTGCAAGTGCTCCAAGCCTGCGTGCGCAGCCAAAAAACGCTTGCGCAGTTGCTCAGCGATTTGGTGCTGTTTCCCCAGACGCTGATCAATGTGCGGCTCAAGCCTGGGCAGGACTGGGAAAACAGCGAACGCTTGGCCGCTGAAACAAAAGCCGTGGAAGTCGAACTGGGTGACACCGGCCGCGTGCTGATTCGCGCCAGCGGCACCGAGCCGCTGCTGCGGGTCATGGTTGAGGCGTGCGACGCCCGGCAGGCCAGAGCCTGCGCCGAGCGCGTTGCGGATAGCGTGCGATCCTGGTCCTGATTTTGTCGCTATCGCATTGCGAGCAAATGCCTTGAGGCCATCCAGTCATTAAACCTAGAAACCGCAGTTGACCGCTTGGTTTGCCTGATAAACCCGCATGAAATCGAGCTTTTTCGCCTTCAATCACGTTCACCTTTTGGGTCAGAGCGCTACGCACCCGATGGCACTGCGCTTGCCGCGCCATAGTGCGTTGCTCCGCCTTGCGGGCAGTAGCCCGCTGCGTTGTCACGCCTTCTCTAGCACGCCAATCACAGCACCCTCGGGCGCGTCCAACTGCGGTTTTTAGGTTAAATTCAGGGCTGTAATGCGGTCATTGTCG
>MERZ01000064.1 GCA_001770785.1 Burkholderiales bacterium RIFCSPHIGHO2_12_FULL_61_11 | reverse complement strand
CGGCGCGAGCTTGAAGCCGGCATTACGGATGTCGACGGAGCAATAAAAGGGCGGCGTGTGCTCCATCCATTCCAGGCGAAACCAGCGCTCAATGGCGGGCGTGGAGTCGAGAATGCGCTGTTCGAGTTCGTTGATGGGGCCAGTCAGGGCGGTAATGAGATGCGGGACCATGCTGCCACTTTCGATAAGGGAACTGTTGTTATTGGATCCGGCAATGTTTGACCGAATAGCAAGGAAATGGGGGCGAGCGAAGCGGTTGCAAGGCGTCGCACCGACAGGCTGCTAGCCGCGCACTTCGCCCTGGCCCAGCACCACGTATTTGAGCGAGGTCAGCCCTTCAATGCCGACCGGCCCGCGCGCGTGAAACTTGTCGGTGCTGATGCCGATTTCGGCACCCAGCCCGTACTCGAATCCATCGGCGAAGCGGGTGCTCGCATTCACCATGACACTGGCTGAATCGACCTCGCGCAAAAACTGCTGGGCATGCATGTGGTCGCGCGTCAGGATGGCATCGGTGTGGTGGCTGGAATACTGGTTGATGTGCGCAATCGCGTCGTCGACGCCGTCGACGACCTTGATGCTGATGATGGGCGCCAGATACTCTTCGTACCAGTCCTGCTCGGTGGCGGGCTTGATGCTGGCCCCGGGCACGGCCGCCAGCAGCGCCTGCGCCTCGGCATCGCAGCGCATTTCCACGCCTTTGACGGCGTAAACAGCGCCAATTCTTGGCAAGAACTCCGCTGCCACGCCGCGGGCCACCAGCAGGCTCTCAAGGGCGTTGCAGGGACTGTATTTCTGGGTTTTAGCGTTGTCGGCAATCCTGACCGCCATGGCGATGTCGCAAGGCTCATCGACGTAGACATGGCAGTTGCCGTCCAGGTGCTTGATGACCGGCACCTTGGCTTCTGCGCTAATGCGCGCGATCAGGCCCTTGCCGCCGCGCGGAATGATCACATCGACATACTGCGGCATGGTGATGAGCTGGCCCACGGCTTGCCGGTCGGTGGTGGGCACCAATTGCACCGCATCGGCAGGCAGGCCCGCTTCAAGCAAGGCCCGCTGCACCAGCGCCGCCAGCGCCTTGTTGGACTCGATGGCTTCGGAGCCGCCGCGCAAAATGCAGGCGTTGCCGCTCTTGATGGCCAGACTTGCCGCTTCAATGGTGACGTTGGGGCGGCTCTCGTAAATCATGCCGAAAACACCAATGGGCACGCGCATCTGCCCGACGCGAATGCCGCTCGGCTGCTCTTTCATGCCGGAGATGCTGCCAATCAGCTCGGGCATGGCGGCCAGCTGCTCGCAACCGAGTGCCACGGTCTCAATGTCCTTGGCGCTGAGCTTGAGCCGGTCCAGCAGCGGGCCGGCCAGCCCGGCCGCGGCGGCTCGTTCGAGGTCGCGCTGGTTGACCGCCTGCAGCGCTACGGCGTTGTGCCGAAGCAAAGCGGCCAGCCCCAATAGCGCTTTGTTTTTGATAGCTGCTGACGCTCGCGCCATACTGGCTGAGGCCACTCTTGCCTTAAGACCCAGGGTGTCCATCAGGTGCACGAGCGGGCTGCTGGCTGCGCTTTCAGGTTCGCTTTTTTGGGCTTCTACGTTTTGGAGATCGGGCGCGTTCATGCCGCTATTTTGCCCGTAATCGCGGGCATGAAGAAGGGGATCAACCGATCTGCACCGCTTGCCCCTGCGGATCAAAAGGAATGTAGGCGCCAATTTCGCCGCGCTGGATGGCTTGCACCATGCGCTGCAGCGCTGCCTCGGCGTCTTCGGGGGTGGGTGCCTGGTTCAGCGTGCCCGGCAAGGCGGCGGCAAACACCATGCGCCAGTCGCGGCCAAACTGGCTCGACTCCTGCACCAGCCCGGCAAACGACGTCAGTTCCTCAAGACCCTTGTCCACGCACATCAGCGGCACCAGCGCGCCGCCCTGGCCCGCCTCGAAGCCTTCACGCTGCGCCGGGGTGCTGTCCTCGGGCAGATCGATGCCGGCAAACACAAACAGCAGGCGCTGCGGCTCGCGCTGGGCCCGGGCCGCCTGCAGAAGATCGTCAAAACTTGAAATGTTCATGG
>MERZ01000063.1:9243-9528 GCA_001770785.1 Burkholderiales bacterium RIFCSPHIGHO2_12_FULL_61_11 | reverse complement strand
CAGCACCTCTTCCAGCATCTTCTTGGCGTCACCAAACAGCATGCGGTTGTTCTCTTTGTAGAACAGCGGGTTGTCGACCCCGGCGTAGCCCGAGGCCATGCTGCGCTTCATGACGATGGAGGTCTTGGCCTTCCAGACTTCAAGCACCGGCATGCCGGCGATGGGACTGGTGGGGTCGTCTTGCGCACCCGGGTTGACGATGTCGTTGGCACCGATCACGATGGCCACATCGGTGTTGGGGAAGTCCGCGTTGAGCTCGTCCATTTCGAAAACGATGTCGTAAGG
>MERZ01000063.1:2810-9171 GCA_001770785.1 Burkholderiales bacterium RIFCSPHIGHO2_12_FULL_61_11 | reverse complement strand
GGTTTCGGTGGCACTGATTGGGGTCACCTCACCATCTGGCTCCGTCGCGCCACCGGCAGCTTTCTTCGGTTTCGCGCTGGTGGTGCCGAAGCCGCCGGCTATCACGCTGATGAAGCTTCGGTTCATTGCGTTGCACATGATGTAGGACAGGATCGCACCACTGGAGCCGACCAGGGCACCGGTCACGATCAGCAGGTCGTTGGACAGCATGAAACCGGTGGCCGCCGCCGCCCAACCGGAGTAACTGTTGAGCATGGACACCACCACCGGCATGTCGGCTCCGCCAATGGCCATCACCATGTGAACGCCAAACAGCAGTGCAACGACCGTCATCACGATCAGTGGCGCCGTGCCCGCGCTCAAAGTCTCGGCGTGCAGGAACTCGCGCCCGAAATAGATCACCACCAGCAGGCCCGCCAGGTTCATCCAATGGCGCCCGGGAAGCAGCATGGGATTGCCGCCGATGCGGCCTGACAGCTTGCCAAAGGCAATGATGGAGCCCGAGAACGTCACCGCGCCGATGAAGATGCCGATGTAGATCTCCATTTCGTGAATCGTTTTGGCCGATCCGGTGAAACCCGCCGCAGCCGCCGGGTCGATGTAGGTGGCGAAGCCGACCAGCATCGCTGCCAGGCCGACCATGCTGTGCATCAGCGCCACCAGTTCGGGCATCTGCGTCATTTGCACGGTGCGGGCCGCGTACAGGCCGATGCTGGCGCCTATCAACATGGCGCCGATGATCCAGGGAATGCCCGACGCCGTCACGCTGGGGCCAAACACCGTTGCCAACACGGCCAGCGTCATGCCGATCATGCCGTAGAGATTGCCGCGCAGCGAGGTGGCCTGGTTGGAAAGGCCCCCGAGACTCAGGATGAAAAGGATGGTCGCTCCGATATAGGAGACCGTTGCCAGATTTGCAGACATTTATCGACTTCCTTATTTTCGGAACATGGCCAGCATGCGCTGGGTCACGGCGAAGCCGCCAAACATATTGATGGACGTGAGCACAATGCCCGCCGCCGCCAACCCGAGAATCCATTGATCGGCTCGATCAGCCGAGCCTGGCGGCGCGATTTGCACCAGCGCGCCAATGGCAATGATGCTGCTGATGGCGTTGGTCACGCTCATGAGCGGTGTGTGCAAGGCCGGCTTGACGTTCCACACCACCATGTAGCCAACGAAGCAGCCCAGCACAAACACGGTGAAGTGCGCCAGAAATTCCTTGGGCGCGCTGGAACCCACGAGCCAGAAAAGCAATGCCGCCACGCCAAAAATCACAGCCGCGCGGATGCCCGAGGCTGGCGCGCTGCTGGCGCCGTGCCCACCTTTTGGCTTGGCCACGGCCACCTGCGGCTTGGCCGCTGGCGCCGCAGGGGCCGCCGACAACTTGGGCGCCGGGGGCGGCCAGGTGATGTTGCCTTCCTTGACCACCGTGGTGCCGCGCAGCACTTCGTCGTCCATGTTGACATTGATGATGCCGTCCTTGGTCTTGCACAACTCCTCGGCCAGGCGAAACAGGTTGGTGGCATACAAGGTGCTCGACTGCGTGGGCAGACGGCTTGGCAGGTCGCTGTAGCCGATGATGGTGACACCATGCTTGACCACGATCTTGCCGGGTTCAGTCAGTTCGCAGTTGCCCCCTTGCTCGGCCGCCATATCCACAATGATGCTGCCCGGCTTCATGGAGCGCACCATCTCGGCGGTAATCAACAAGGGCGCGGGCTTGCCGGGAATCAGCGCGGTGGTGATGATGATGTCGACCTCCTTGGCCTGCTTGGCAAAGGTCTCGCGCTGGGCCTTTTGGAAACCCTCGCTCATGACCTTGGCGTAACCACCCACGCCGGTGCCTTCTTCCACATATTCCACCGGCACAAATTCACCACCCAGTGACTTGATCTGGTCGGCCACTTCAGGGCGTGTGTCGTTGGCGCGCACGATGGCGCCCAAGCCGGCTGCCGCACCAATGGCGGCGAGCCCGGCCACGCCAGCGCCGATCACGAACACCTTGGCCGGCGGCACTTTGCCCGCGGCCGTGATCTGACCCGTGAAGAAGCGGCCGAATTGATGGGCCGCTTCAATGACGGCGCGATAGCCACCAATGTTCGCCATGGAGCTCAGCGCATCGAGCTTTTGCGCCCGCGAGATGCGTGGCACGCTGTCCATCGCCAGCACGGTGGCACCTTTGGCGGCGAGCAGCTTGAGCAGCTCCGGATTCTGTGCCGGCCAGATAAAGCACGCCAGCGTGCCACCCTGGCGCATCAAGCCCACTTCGTCTGGCGTGGGGCCACGCACCTTGAACACGATATCGGACTCGGCCCACAACTGGGCAGCGCCTTCGACCACTGTTGCTCCAGCGGCCCGGTAGGCATCATCGCTGACATTGGCGGCGTCACCAGCACCCGATTGCACTGACACGGCAAAACCCAGCTTGATGAGTTTTCCGACCACATCGGGTACCGTGGCCACGCGTTTTTCGCCCGGAAAAATCTCGCGCGGCACGCCAATGCGCTGCGCCGTTTTGGATTCAATGGTTGGATTGGCAACGGCGGCAGGCGTGGTGCCCGATGTCGTCTCAGAAAGTACACCAGCTTGCATGAAGTGAGTCCTCAACTTTATTTTTCAACAGCATGTGCAATCCCGCCCCGAGGCAAAGCCCCAGGGTCGGCACTGTGTCGGCAAGCTTAACTGAATTCGCACCCGTTTCAGGCCGGGTCAGTCATGACTTAAGTCAACAGAATGGCAATCACCCAAGGTCAGGCATGAGACGATGAGAATCCGGAGTCACGCCATAGGGCGCTCATGGAAAATAATTGCGCTTCCTGCGACACCCTGACGCTATTTATTTGGTAGCTACAGCCTCATGATTTCCGGTTGCCATAGCCCTATCCAATACGCCTGTCGAGCGCAAGACCGGCGGGCCATCGCGAGACGGGCCACTTCAAAAAAAAGCTCCATGCGCCGACAGAGCGGCCCATGGAGCTTGCGCGGAGCGCCTGGCGCTGTCGCGGCTATTTCGCGGTCGGCATCACAAACTCGGCGCCCTTGCCAATGCTTTCGGGCCAGCGCTGCATGATTGATTTTTGCTTGGTGTAAAAACGCACGCCTTCTTCGCCATAGGCGTGCATGTCGCCAAACAGGCTTTTCTTCCAGCCGCCAAAGCCGTGCCAGGCCATCGGCACCGGAATCGGCACATTGATGCCGACCATGCCAACCTGGATGCGGCGGGAAAATTCGCGCGCCACATTGCCGTCACGGGTGTAGCAGCTCACACCGTTGCCAAACTCGTGGGCATTGACCAGATTGACGGCTTCGGCAAAATCCTTCACGCGCACGCAGCCCAGCACCGGCCCAAATATTTCTTCCTTGTAGATGCGCATGGCGGGCGTGACATGATCAAACAAGGTGCCGCCCATCCAGAAGCCTTTGTCGCATCCGGGGCCTGCATCAGCGCCGGTGAAAGTGCGCCCATCGACCAGCAACTTCGCGCCCTCTTTCACGCCCTGGTCGATGTAGCCGGTGATGCGCTGGTGCGCGGCAGCGCTGACGATGGGACCCATCTCGGCATCAAGCTCTTCGCCGTTCTTGATGACCAGGGTCTTGGCCCGCGCCTGCAGCATGGGAACGAGCTTGTCGGCCACGTCGCCGACCAGCACGGCCACCGAAATCGCCATGCAGCGTTCACCAGCCGAGCCGTAGCCCGCGCCGATCAGCGCGTCAACGGCCTGGTTCAGGTCGGCGTCGGGCATGACCACCATGTGGTTCTTGGCACCGCCGAGCGCCTGCACGCGTTTGCCATGGTGCGCGCCGGTTTCATAGATGTAGTTGGCAATCGGCGTCGAGCCGACAAAGGACACGGCTTTCACATCGGGATGCACCAGCAAGGCATCGACCGCCTCCTTGTCGCCCTGCACCACGTTGAAAACACCGTCGGGCAAGCCGGCCTGCGTGAGCAACTCGGCCATGAGCAGGCTGGCGCTCGGGTCGATCGGGCTGGGCTTGAGCACAAAGCAGTTGCCCGCGGCAATGGCCACCGGGAACATCCACATCGGCACCATCACCGGAAAGTTGAAGGGCGTGATGCCCGCCACCACGCCGAGCGGCTGACGCAGCGTCCAGTTGTCAATGCCGGTGCTGACCTGATCGGTGAAGTCGCCCTTGAGCAACTGGGGAATGCCGCAGGCGAATTCCACGATGTCGATGCCGCGCGCCACTTCGCCCTGCGCATCAGTGAACACCTTGCCGTGCTCGGCGGTAATGAGGTGGGCCAGCTTGTCCTTGTTCTTGTTCAGCAGGTCGAGAAATTTGAACATGACTCGCGCGCGGCGCAACGGCGGCGTGTCGGCCCAGGCCGGGAAGGCGGCTTGCGCAGCGGCGACAGCAGCGGCCACCTCCACGGCGCTGGCCAGCGCGACATGGCCCGAGACGGCACCCGTGGCGGGGTTGAAAACTGGTTGGCTGCGCCCTGCCGCGGGCGTGGTCACGCGTCCGTTCAGGTAGTGAGCAATCGTGGCTTGTGAAGACATGGGAAATCCTTTGAAAATCAATGAGCAGGTGTTGGCAAGTCTAGGAGTTCCCGGCCGATTTGATAATGCCCGGTTTACTGATTACATTGTTCATATTCCTGAACAATGAAAAGCGTCCATGTCCTCTGACCAATTGTCGCCGCTGATTGCCGACCTTCACCTGCTGACCGTGCTGGCCGCGACCCGCAGCTTTACCGAGACGGCGCGCCGCCTGGGCATTTCCAAAGCCTCGGCCAGCACGCGCATCAGCGAACTCGAGCGCAGCGCCGGTGTCCTGCTGGTGCGCCGAACCACCCGCTCGGTCGGCCTGACCGAGGCCGGGCAGCAACTGGTCAACGACATGCAGCCGGCGTTCAACCGGATCAGCGAGAGTTACAGCGCCGCGCGCGACCTGGTCGGCGCGCCGCGCGGCCTGATCCGCGTGACCGCGCCGGTCGCGCTGGGACGCCAGCATCTTGCGCCCTGCGTGGCAGCGTTCCTGCAGCGTTTCCCGGACATTCACATCGAGCTGGAGCTGACCGACCGCTTCGTGAATCTGGCCAACGAGGGCTTCGATCTGGCAATCCGGCACACCAACGCGCCACCCGAAACGCATGTGGCCTGGGTGCTGTGCGAAACCCGCTCCCTGCTGCTGGCCAGCTCGCGGTACCTGGCGCGGCGCGGCGTGCCCACGCATCCAGCCGAGCTGGCGGCGCACGACTGCCTGCTGTATCTGGGCGGCGGCCATGCTGACAGCTGGACCTTTGTGCGCAACGCCAAACGGAAATCCGGAAAGCCGGGCGAACGGGTCGGTGTGAACGTCACCGGCTCGCTCAAGGCGAATAACAGTGAAGTGCTGCGCGACGCCCTGCTGGCGGGCCTGGGCATCGGCCTGCTGCCGGACTTCAGCGTGCCGCCGGCTGGCAAAGGCGAGGCGGCCCTGGTCCAGCTCTTGCCCGACTGGCAGGTGCAGGGATTTTTTGGCGAGCGCATTTACGCCCTGCGCCCCTGGTCGGCGCAGGTTCCCAAGGCCGTGCAGTGCTTCGTGGCGCACTTGCGCCAGAGCTTTTCCCACGGCTTTGCCAGCGCGCTGGCGCGTCAGCCTTCAGCAACGCCGCGGATAATCCCGCCATGAACACACGATGGAAACCCAACGTCACGGTGGCGGCCGTGATTGAACGCACGATGGACGGTGTCCAGAAATTCCTTCTGGTCGAAGAGGAAACCCGGGACGGGCCTGAGGCTCAACAATCCCGCGGGCCACCTGGACCCGGGCGAAAGCCCGCTGCAAGGCTGCACGCGGGAAACGCTGGAAGAAACGGCTTTTCACTTCACGCCGACGGCGCTGGTGGGCGTCTACCTCTCGCGCTTTGAGCGGGCCGTGCCGGAGGAAGAAACGCCAATGGACATCACCTACCTGCGCTTTGCGTTTTGCGGCGAGCTGGGCGAGCAGGTCCAGGGCCAGGCGCTTGACGAAGGCATTGTGCGCACGCTGTGGCTGAGCGCCGATGAGATCAGAGCCTGCACGCAGCGTCACCGCAGCGCGTTGCTGCTCCAATGCATCGAAGACTACCTCGCCGGGCGGCGCTATCCGCTGGAGCTGATCACCACCGATGACAGCGTCTATCAAACTTAAAATGCAGGCATGCACAAACAACGGATAGTGGTCGGTTTAAGCGGCGGTGTCGATTCGGCCGTGACGGCCTGGCTGCTCAAACAGCAGGGTCACGAGGTCATTGGCATCTTCATGAAAAACTGGGAAGACGATGACGGCAGCGATGACGACGGCGGCTACTGCTCGTCCAATATCGACTTCGTCGATGCGGCGGCCGTGGCCGACGTGATTGGCATCGAGATCG
>MERZ01000063.1:0-2763 GCA_001770785.1 Burkholderiales bacterium RIFCSPHIGHO2_12_FULL_61_11 | reverse complement strand
TTCCTGCGCGAATACCAGGCTGGCCGCACGCCCAACCCCGACGTCCTGTGCAATGCCGAAATCAAGTTCAAGGCCTTTTTGGACCACGCGATGCGGCTGGGTGCCGACAAGATCGCCACGGGTCACTACGCCCGGGTCCGAAAAAATGACGCCACCGGCCTGCACGAGTTGCTCAAGGGCCTGGACCCGGCCAAGGACCAAAGCTACTTTTTGCACCGGCTGAACCAGGCGCAACTGTCAAAAACGCTGTTCCCAATCGGCGAACTGTGCAAGACCGAAGTGCGGCGCATTGCCGACGAAATCGGCCTGCCCAATGCGCAGAAAAAGGACTCCACCGGCATCTGCTTTATTGGCGAACGGCCTTTCCGCGAGTTTTTGAACCGCTACATCGCCAAGGCACCCGGTCCCATCAGGAACGACAAGGGCCGCATTCTGGGCGAGCATGTGGGTCTGAGTTTTTACACGCTGGGCCAGCGTCAGGGCTTGGGAATCGGCGGCGTGAAAGCCAGGGGCGCGGAACTCAAGGCCGCGCAGGCACGCGGGCAGCGCGGCTTGGGCGAGCACGAGCCGTGGTTTGTCGCCCGCAAGGATCTGCAAACCAACACCTTGTGGGTCGTGCAGGGCCATGAGCACCCGTGGCTGCAGTCCACGGCGCTGAGCGCCCAGGACTGCCGTTGGGTGGCGGGCAGCGCGCCCGCAGGGGGCGCGATGGCGGCCAAGACCCGTTACCGGCAAGCGGACGCAGCCTGCGAGCTGCGCAGCGCCAGCGCCGACGGCTTCGAACTGGTGTTTTCACAGCCCCAGTGGGCCGTCACGCCGGGGCAATCAGCGGTGCTTTACCAGGGCGATGTCTGCCTGGGCGGCGGCGTGATTGCGTCGAGCAATGCGCCGAACCTGGCGGTGCGGCCTGGGCCCGCCTGAAGCAGGCCTTCTTTGGCGCTGAGCAAGGCTTGAGTCACCCACCTCAAAACGGAATGTCGTCGTCCATGTCGTCAAAGCCGCTGGCGGCCTTGGAGGGCGCGGGCGCTGGCCGCGCCGCAGCAGCGGGCGGGCGGGCCGCGGGCGCGGCGGCCTGGCGTGGAGCGTCATAGCCGCCGGCCTCGTCGCCGCCTGGGCCGCCCATGCCCTGACGGCTGCCCAGCATCTGCATCTGGTCAGCGCGGATTTCGGTGGAGTATTTTTCAACGCCGTCCTTGTCAGTCCACTTGCGCGTGCGCAGGCTGCCTTCGACATAGACCTGCGAGCCCTTGCGCAGGTACTGGCCGACGATTTCAGCCAGCCGGTTGCTGAACACCACACGGTGCCATTCGGTATGTTCCTTCGCCTCTCCGGTCTGTTTGTCCTTCCACTTGTCGGTGGTGGCAATGGTGACATTGGCCACCTGGTCGCCGTTGGGGAAGCTGCGCATTTCGGGATCGCGGCCCAGATTGCCGACGATGATGACTTTGTTGACGGATGCCATGACATGTTCTCCTGAGCTAATTTTCAGAGCCGATCCCTGAATCTGTTTTTAGAGTTTAACTGGCTCGCCTGCCAGCGGCTTGCCACCAGAAACGGCTGGCACCGCGCTGCGCCCCGTTGCCTTCATGGGCCAGGCGACCAGCAGCCAGAGTAGCATCAGGCCACCGCACAACAGGAAAAGCCCCTCGACCCCGCTGGCCTTCACCATCCAGCCGCCGATCGCGCCTCCGGCAAAAAACCCGAGCGACTGCAACGTGTTGTAGACACCGAGCGCCGCGCCGCGCGCGTGCGCCGGGGCCAGGCGCGAGGCCAGGCTGGGCTGGCTGGCCTCCAGCACATTGAAGCCGCAAAAAAACAGGAACAGCAAGCTACCGAGCAGGCCCAGGCTGGGCACCGCCGAGGCCGCCCAGAGCAAGCCCAGCTGCACCAGAAAAATCATCCCCACGGCCCCCAAAAACACCGCCCGCAGATAGCCCCGCTTTTCAAGGGGAAAAAGTGTCAGGCCCATCACCAGGAGCGAGCCCAGCACGGCTGGCAGATACACCTGCCAGTGCAGGGTTTTGTCCAGCCCGGCATCCACCAGCAGCGCGGGAATGGCCATCCACATGGCGAGCTGCACCGCGTGCAGCACAAACACGCCAAAATCCAGCCGCAACAAGGCGGCATTTTTCAAGACTTCTCGCACATTGCCACGCGGCTGGCTGGCATGGACCAGCGGCTCGGGCGGCACCCACCACAGCACCGCCGCAATGCCAGCCAGCGCCAGCGAGCCGGTCAGGGCAAAGATGCCGTGCAGCCCGATGGCGCCGGCCAGCAGCGGCGCCACCACCAGCGAGAGGGCAAACATCAAGGCAATGCCGCCGCCGATCAGCGCCATCGCCTTGGTGCGGACTTCGTCCCGGGTGGTATCGGCCAGCAGCGCGGTAACAGCGGCAGAAATGGCGCCCGCACCCTGCAGCGAACGCCCGGCAATCAGCCAATTCAGGTCGGGCGCCCAGGCGGCGACAAAGCTGCCCAGCGCAAACATTAGCAGCCCGGCAATAATCACGCGCTTGCGGCCCCACCAGTCCGAAGCGATGCCAAACGGAATTTGCAGAAAACCCTGGGTCAGGCCGTAAATACCCATGGCCAGACCGACCCGGACAGGGTCGTCGCCGCCGGGCAACCGGGCGGCCTCCAGCACAAACACGGGCAGCACCAAAAACAAGCCCAGCATGCGCAAGGCAAATATCGAGGCCAGGGAAAAACTGGCGCGCCGCTCCAGCGGCGTCATGGCGGTGGATGCGGCAGGCAGGGCAGAGG
>MERZ01000062.1:9513-10162 GCA_001770785.1 Burkholderiales bacterium RIFCSPHIGHO2_12_FULL_61_11 | reverse complement strand
CGTATTCGGTGATCTCGCCGTCCTTGAGTTCGCCCACCACGGTGGCAGCGCCCAGGCTGACTTCGTCCATGCCGTCCTTGCCGTACACCACCAGCGCATGCTCGGCCCCAAGACGCTGCAGCGCGCGAATCTGGATGCCCACCAGATCAGGATGGAACACGCCCATCAGGATGTTGGGTGCGCTCGCCGGATTGGTCAGCGGGCCCAGGATGTTGAAAATGGTGCGCACGCCCAACTCCTTACGGATGGGAGCGACGTTTTTCATGGCCGGGTGGTGATTCGGCGCAAACATGAAGCCCACGCCCACTTCTTCGATGCACCGGGCAATGGCTTCGGGCGACAGGTTAATGCTGATGCCCAGCGACTCGATGACGTCGGCGCTACCCGACTTGCTGCTGACGCTGCGCCCGCCGTGCTTGCTGACCTTGGCACCCGCCGCGGCGGCGACAAACATGGCGCAAGTCGAAATATTGAAAGTGTGCGAGCCGTCGCCGCCGGTGCCCACGATGTCGACGAGGTGCGTTTTGTCGGCGACATGGACCTTGGTCGAAAACTCGCGCATCACCTGCGCCGCTGCGGTGATTTCGCCGATGGTTTCCTTCTTGACGCGCAGCCCGGTGATCAGGGCGGCCATCATCACGGGCGACAT
>MERZ01000062.1:9194-9477 GCA_001770785.1 Burkholderiales bacterium RIFCSPHIGHO2_12_FULL_61_11 | reverse complement strand
CTCGTCGTGGAATATCTCGCGGTGCTCGATGGTGCGCTGCAGCGCTTGCTGGGGGGTGATTTTGTGGCTGTTGGGCATGCGGATACTCCTGGTTCGATTCTCTTGTTTTCAGGCCTTCAGGCATTGAAGAATTGGCGGATGACCGCCACCGCACGGTCCACTCCCTCCGCGTCTACATCCAGATGCGTGACAAAGCGCAGCCGGTACAGGCCGGTGGCCCGGATGCCGTGATCGGCCAGATGGCCAAGCAGCCCTGCCGCCTTGGCCTTGGCTGCGCCGCTCA
>MERZ01000062.1:0-9174 GCA_001770785.1 Burkholderiales bacterium RIFCSPHIGHO2_12_FULL_61_11 | reverse complement strand
TCAATGCCTGCCAAGCCGTCGGCCAGTCGCCTGGCCAGCGCGTGGTCTCGTGCCAGCCGCTCGATATGGTGATCCAGCGCATGGGACGCCGCTGCCGCCAGCAGGCCGGACTGGCGCATCCCGCCGCCAGCCATCTTGCGGATGCGATGCGCCCGCGCAATGAAGGCTCGCGAACCGCACAGCGCCGAGCCAATCGGCGCGCCCAGCCCCTTGCTGAAGCAGACCGAGACGCTGTCAAAGCGCTGGGCGATGCGGCGCGCTTCAAGGATGATGCCCCCACGCTTCCCCACTTCGTGTGGGTCGCTGCCCCCCGAGGGGGCTGCCCCGCCTTGGGGCGGCCCGGCGGCGGGTCGGGCGCTGGTTAATTGCGTGGCTTGCGCCGCGGCGGCATTGAACAAGCGCGCACCGTCCAGATACCGACTCAACCCCCGGTTTGCCGCCAGTTGCGTGGCCTGCTGCACATAGTCAAGAGGCAGCAGCTTGCCGCCCAGCGTGTTTTCCAGCGCGAGCAAGCGGGTTTTCGCAAAATGCGCGTCGTCGGGCTTGATCGCCGCTTCAATGTCGGCGAGCAGCAAAGTGCCGTCATCCTGGTGGTTCAGCGGCTGCGGCTGCACGCTGCCCAGTACTGCCGCGCCGCCGCCTTCCCAGCGGTAGCAGTGCGCCATCTGGCCGACGATGTATTCGTCGCCGCGCTGGCAATGACTCAAGATGGCGCAGAGATTGCTCTGCGTGCCCGTCGGCACAAACAGCGCCGCTTCAAAACCGAGCATATCGGCGATTTTTTCCTGCAGCGCGTTGACGCTGGGGTCATCGCCAAACACGTCGTCGCCCAGTGGCGCGGCCAGCATGGCGGCGCGCATGGCAGGCGTGGGTTGCGTGACGGTGTCACTCCGCAGATCAACGATCTTATGAGTCATTTATGCCTCTAGCTCAATAAGCATGAGCGTTACAAGCCATCAAAATAGCAGCAGTCCTCATGCCCGCTGCTCCAGGAAATTCTTCAGCATCGCGTGGCCGTGCTCGGTCAGGATGGATTCGGGATGAAATTGCACGCCCTGAATCGGCAGTTCCTTGTGGCGCACGGCCATGATTTCGCCGTCGTCCGTCCATGCGGTGACTGCCAGCACGTCGGGGCAGGACGCGCGTTCAATTGCCAGCGAGTGGTAGCGGTTGACGACAAACTGCCTGGGCAAGTCGGCGAACACGCCTTGCTGCGTGGTGCTGATCACGCTGGTCTTGCCGTGCATCAGCTGCTGGGCCCGAACGATGGTGCCGCCAAACGCTGCGCCTATGGCCTGGTGGCCGAGGCAGACGCCAAGTATGGGTAGCTTGCCGGCAAAATGCTGGATCGCTGCCACGGAAATGCCGGCCTCTAGCGGCGAGCACGGGCCGGGCGAAACCACCAGCCGGTCTGGCGCACGGGCGGCAATCTCGGCCAGCGTGATCTCGTCATTGCGGAAAACTTCCACCTCAGCCCCCAGCTCGCCGAAATACTGCACGATGTTGTAGGTAAAGCTGTCGTAGTTGTCGATCATCAACAGTTTGATTTTTGTAGTCATGATGATCACTCCAGCCCTTCTTCAACCAGTTCACTCGCCCGCAACAAGGCGCGCGCCTTGGCTTCGGTTTCTTTCCACTCCATTTCGGGCACCGAGTCGGCCACAATGCCCGCGGCCGCCTGCACATACAGCGTGCCATCCTTGATGATGCCGGTGCGGATCGCAATCGCCACATCCATGTCGCCGGCGTAGCTGAGGTAGCCGCAGGGGCCGCCATAAAGGCCGCGCTTGGTCGGCTCGAGCTGGTCAATCACTTCCATGGCATGCACCTTGGGCGCCCCGGTCAGCGTGCCCGCCGGGAAGGTGGCGCGGAGCACGTCCATGCTGGTCATGCCGTCATTGAGCACGCCTTCAACATTGCTCACGATGTGCATCACATGGCTGTAGCGTTCGACCGCAAAGGCTTCCGTCACCTTCACCGTGCCGGTTTTGGCGATGCGGCCGATGTCGTTGCGCGCCAGGTCAATCAGCATGACATGCTCGGCGCGCTCCTTGGGATCGTTGATGAGTTCCCGCTCGGCAGCCTTGTCCGCCTCAGGCGAAGAGGCACGCGGCCGGGTTCCGGCGAGCGGCCTGATGGTGACCATTTGCCCCTGCTCGGTCTGCTCCTGGCGCACCAGGATTTCGGGCGAGGCGCCGACCACATGGAAGTCGCCAAAATGGTAGTAATACATGTAGGGCGAGGGATTGAGCGAGCGCAGCGCGCGGTACAAGCTCAAAGGTGACTCGGTGTAACGCTTCTTGATGCGCTGGCCTACCTGCACCTGCATGAAGTCACCGGCCTCGATCAGCTTTTTGGCGCGCTGCACCGCGGCAATGTAGTCGGCCTTGGCAAAGTCGCGCTCGGCCGGAAAGCCTTGGGAAGGCTTGACCACGGGCGCACTGACCGAATACCTGAGCTGGTCTTTGAGTTCGCGCAAACGCTTTTTGGCGTTGGCGTAGGCCTCTGGCAGGGCCGGGTCGGCATACACGATGAGATAAAGCTTGCCCGACAGGTTGTCGATCACGGCGAGCTCTTCGCACTGCAGCAGCAAGATGTCGGGACAGCCCAGCGTGTCGGGCGGGCAAGTGCTTTCAAGTTTTTTCTCGATGTAGCGCACCGTGTCGTAGCCAAAATAGCCGGCCAGCCCGCCGCAAAAGCGCGGCAGACCGGGCCGCAGCGCCACCTTGAAGCGCTTTTGATAGTCGCTGATGAAGTCAAGCGGATTGAGCCTGGAGGTTTCAACGACGCGCCCGTCAGTCACCACCTCGGTCAGCATGTCGGGTCCAAAGCCCGAGGCGCGCACCAGTGTGCGGGCGGGCAGGCCAATAAAGCTGTAGCGGCCAAAGCGCTCGCCACCGACCACCGATTCGAGCAAGAAGCTGAATTTGCCGCTGTCCTTGGAAAAGGCGAGCTTGAGATAGAGCGAAAGCGGAGTTTCCAGGTCGGCAAACGCCTCGACCATCAGCGGAATGCGGTTGTAGCCCTGAGCCGCCAGGCTTTTAAATTCGAGTTCGGTAATCACAATGAGATCCTTCACCAGTCAACGACGCACTTGAAAACGTCGCCACCTGTCATTCAAAATCCCCCGAGGTCCGGGGCCGGGAGGCACCTTGCGAACAGCAAGAGCGACTCAACATCGCGGTGGCGCAGCGCCTGCGTCAGCGGCTCGGGCGAGTGGCAAATGCGCCAACGCGTGAACGTTTCAGGCGTGCGGGAAATGACTGGTACGCCAAAGCCAGGCTCCCCGGCCGACACAAGCTGTTTGAGTGATGCAATGAGTGATCATGAAGCGCAAAGTGTAGCAAAGACGCTGCGCCCTCACAGCGACTCGGCCGGTTGGCTGGCGCGGCTGCTCTTGATGGCCCGTCGCAGGCTCTGAAGCAAGCGCTGTTCATCGAGCGGCTTGTCAAGCCAGTCAGCAATGGCCAGCGCCTCAGCCGCTGCGCGCAACTGCGCTTCCCCAGCGGTCACCGACAAGACCAGAACGGGCAGCTCAGCGGTGCGTTGTTGCTGGCGCAGCGCGCGAATCAGCGCTAAGCCATTTTCGTGGGGCAGTTTGAGGTCCACCGTCATCGCCGCATACGACGTCATCTTGAGGCAGTCGCGGGCCTGCGCCGCGGTATGCGCCATGTCCGCATCAAAACCGCCTTTGTCGAGCATCATGCCAATCAGCTGCGCGACATCCGGGTCGTCTTCACACACCAGAATGCGCGGCCGGGCGGCGCCATAAAGGCCCATGGGCGCCGTCACGGGCGGTGCCTCCCGCCATTCAGGCAGTTCAAAAAAGAAAGTCGTTCCAAGGCCGCTTTGCGTCGTGAAGCCGATGCTTCCCCCCATGCGTTCAAGAATGGCTTTGGAGATGTTCAGGCCGAGTCCGGTCCCGCCTTTTTGCCGGGTGTCGGACGAGTCAGCCTGTGAAAATTTCTGAAAGATGCGCTGGCGAAAATCTTCCGGAATACCCGGGCCCTTGTCACTGATCTCGACGCGTGCGCGCCCCGACTCACTGCGCACCACGATCTGCACCAAGCCTTGTGGCGGGGAAAATTTGATGGCGTTTGATAGCAGGTTGGTCACCACCTGGGCCAGGCGGTCACTGTCAACATGAACCCATACCGGTAAGGTCATCGCATGCAGCTGCAGTTTCACATTGTGCTGCGCGGCAAAGCCTTCATTGGCGGCCACGAGTTGCTCCATCAAGGGCGCCAGCTCAAGCGCTTGCAACTCAAGGCGCAGTTGGCTCGACTCGATTTTTTCGATGTCGAGAATATCGTTGATCAGGCGGATCAGCCGTTCACAGTTGTTTTTGGCGATGCCTATCAGGAGCTTGGCTTTTTCCGGCAACTCGCCGGTGATGCCGCCCCACACCAGCCCCAACGAGCCCCGTATCGACGTCAGTGGCGTGCGCAACTCATGGCTGACCGTCGAGACAAACTCGGTCTTCATGCGATCCATGCGCTTGAGCTCGGTGATGTCATTGCCGGTCGAGAAAAACCCGATGATCAAGTCCTGCTCGTCATTTTCCCCGTAGCGGGGGGAATAGGTCATCGCGTAGTCACGCCGCTCACCGCTGGCGGTCACTTGCTCGCGCTCATAGCGCACCGAGTGCCCCGCAAGGACTCGCCGTACCTGCATTTCCACCTGAGCGTACAGATCGAGGCCCATGATCTCACGCATGGTTTTGTGATGGATTTGTTCCCACGCCATGCCAAACGCTTCTTCATAAGCCTTGTTATGAAACTGGACGCGCTGCTGTTTGTCGAGATAAGCGATCAGCACTGGAACGGTATCGGTCAGCTGACGCAGCTGGCGCAGCTGGCGCAACTGCGCCTTGCTGTTGCGCAAGGCTTCATTGATCCGGTTGCTTTCAGTCATATCGCGAAGGGTGGCCGTGAAAAGCCGCCGCCCGCCCACGCTGACATCGCCAAAAGACGCATTGACGGAAAATTCGGCGCCGTCGCGCCGCAGTCCCAGTATCTTGGTGTCCGGCTCCCTGAAGCCAGCAGGCCGGTCGGCCAGCGCGCTGAAGAACTCGGTGAAACCCATCTGGTAGCGCTTTGGCAGCAGCGCGGCCACGTTCCGGCCCACCAGTCCTTCCACGCCGTAACCAAAAAGGTGGAGCGCGGTGCTGTTGGCGCTGACGATGACGCCGTCCTGGCTTGCGGTCAGCACGCCCTCAGCCATGCTTTCCGTGACGGCACGGCTCATGATTTCGCTGTCGGAATACTTTTTCGCCATGCCGCGGTATTTGGCTTGTGAGCGGATGATCATCAAAATCGCCCAGGCCAACACGCCCAGCGACATCAAGCCGCCCAACAGGATCAGCCGCTTGACGGTCAGGCCGGTCTGCCGGGTTTCTTCTTTGGAACGTTCAAACGCCTGCGTTTCATTGCTTTTGACGCGACTGACCCGCCCGTTGATTTCGTCGTGAAGCTGGCGGTTCAGTGCGCTGCCGACCATGGCCGTAGCGGCTTGCAGTCCGCCCTGCTGCCGGGCCCGGACGGCCAGGTCCATGAACTCAAGGCGTCGGATAATGGCGCTTTCCAGCGCGCGCCAGTCCTGCCGTCCCTCGGCGACCACTTGCGCGTCCGGCATGCGCAGCAGCACTTGCAGCAGCCCTGCCCGCGCTTGCTGGTAGGCCGCCAGGTCCGCCTCGGAGTTGCCAAGCAGGTAGCGCTGCTGCAAAAACTCTGCCGAGTTGAACTCGGAAACCACCTGCTCCAAAAGTATGGTTTTTTGCCGCGCAGCGCTTTCCTGTTGCGCCTCGCCCGTCAGCGAATTGATGGCACCGCAGGACGCGGCGACAGTTAGGACGAGCAGGCTCAGCCCCAGGCACAAGGCAAAGACGATGGATGTGCGAAAGGGCAGTTTCATGCGTTCAGGCGCGTCATCCAGGCGCGTGCAGCAAGGCAGGAGATCAGATCAACCCGGCTTGCGGCGCTGCCATGGAGGATCCCAAAGCCGTGGTCCATTGGTCAGGGTCGGTGAACTATTGCAGGCCCATCACGGTACGCACCGCCTGGAGCAAAACATCGGTCTCGACCGGCTTGGTGATATAGCCGTCAGCCCCTGCGGCCAGCCCCTTGAGAACGGACTCGCGGGTGGCCTTGGCCGTCAGCATGATGACGGGCACGTCCTTGAGCGCCGGATGGGAACGGATTCTGAGCAAGATGTCAAAGCCATCCGCGTCCGGCAGCATCACGTCGAGAAGCACCAGATCGGGAATCGGTGGCTTGCGAATCTCCGCGACAATCTCGGCGCGGCAACCAGCGACCCGAACGTCAAAGCCCTCGAACCTCAGGTAGTGGCTCAGAAATTTCGCCAGCTGGGGTTCATCGTCAATGAGAATGACCGACAGTCGCTCGCCCGCCGCGCGCACGGGGGGCGGCCCGCGTTTGCGCGCAATGCGGACATAAAAGTGCGAGGTTTTGAGTGACTCGGCGCACGCATCGGCTTCCGCGCCGGATTCAGTCAGCGCCGTGGCGCTGAACTGGAATCGCATGGATGCCGCAAAGGGGTCTGAGTCGACCACTTTGACCAGTCCCTCGCCGAGCAAGGCCTCAAAGGTCTTGTCAAAGCTGGCGTCGACAGTGGCCGCGCTCTGGCCCAGCCGAATCTGGGCCAGTGTCAAAACGCCATTGAAGCGCACCAATAATTCGACCTCGGGAAGCGAGATCGTGGTGGCCGAGCTGCGCAGCTCCTGCTCACCTTTGGGCGTAAGCGTGTAAACATCTTCGTCGTGCATGGCGTAGCGCCTGTCGTGGATAGGGGGCATGACATGCCCCTGGGCACTTTCAATTTCCAAGGGTCTACTGTAACCTGCTGAGTTTTGGCGCGAGCCCTCGCGGGACTGGCGAAATCACTTTGCCAATGCGGCCCGCATCGCGTCAATCACCGAGCGGTAGTCCGGCTTGCCAAAAATGGCGCTGCCGGCGACAAAGCTATCCGCCCCGGCCGCGGCCACCTGCGCAATGTTTTCAATTTTGATGCCGCCGTCCACTTCGAGGCGAATGTCCCGGCCCGAGGCGTCAATGCGGGCTCTGGCCTGCTCAATCTTGCGCAGCGCCGAATCGATGAAGCTCTGGCCGCCAAACCCCGGGTTGACGCTCATGATCAGAATCAGGTCAATGTCGTCAATCACCCAGTCCAGCACATCGAGTGACGTGGCCGGATTGAACGCCAGCCCCGCCTTGCAGCCCCTGGCCTTGATCGCCTGCACACTGCGATGCACATGACCGGACGCTTCTGGGTGAAAGCTGATCAGGTCGGCACCGGCATCGGCAAACGCAGCGGCCAAGCCATCGACCGGCTGCACCATCAGGTGCACATCCATCGGCACCGCCGTGCCGTCGGCTTTTTTCGCATGCGCTTTGAGCGCCTGGCAAATCATCGGCCCAAAGGTCAGATTGGGAACGTAATGGTTGTCCATCACGTCAAAGTGAATCCAGTCAGCACCCGCCGCAATGACCGCTTTGAGCTCCTCGCCCAGACGGGAAAAGTCGGCGGACAAAAGCGAGGGGGCAATCCGGTAGGGTGGCGGCTGGGTATGACTCATGCGCAAGATTGTCGCAGCAAGAAGCTGTAAGGTCATGTTTTCAGCGTCCGGGCAACGCTGGGCGGCGCGGTTAACATGGAAATAGAAGTCAACTGTTTTGCCTGTCATGCCCAAATACCAATTTTCCTGCGAAGTCACCCCTCACTACCTGGCCGAGCAGTCCGCGCCGGAAGAATCGGTCTATGGCTTTTCCTACACCGTCACGGTGACCAACACCGGCTCGGTGGCGGCCCAGCTGATTTCGCGCCACTGGATCATCAGCGACGCCAACGGCCATGCCGAAGAAGTCAAGGGGCTGGGCGTGGTGGGTCATCAGCCGCTGCTCAAACCGGGTGAGTCGTTCCAGTACACCAGTGGCTCGCGCCTGCGCACCGCCAGCGGCACCATGCACGGCAGTTATTTTTTTGTCGCGGAAGATGGTGAGCGCTTTGAGGTGGCAATTCCGATGTTCATGCTGGAGGCCACGCAAGGCGGTGGCCCGCCCAGCCTGGTGCTGCATTGACCCTGGAAGCGACAGCAGGCCGCATGCTTTGGCGTCAGCAGGCCGCCGGGTTTTTTAATCCGGTCAGGAGCCAGGTGCCTGCAGGCGGGCCCAGGTGATGCATGTAAACTTCACCGAAATCGCTTTTTGACTGACGCTCGCCGGCGACTCCTGCCGGCCGGTAGCCTGACGGCACCCCATGCGCTCCCTGCCCCTTCAAGCGGCATGGCTGCAAGCCTCCCAACCCAACTGAGTGGAGACCCACCCGTATGAATGAAATTCTGGCCCTCTGGGACGAATGGATCAAGCCATCAGCCGGATTGGCCACCGTGCAGTGGTCGCTGCTGCTGGCGCTGGCCGCAGCCGCTGGTCATCTTGTCAATCGCTATACCGGCCTGCCCAAGGTGATTGGCTATTCGGTGATCGGCGCGTTTGCCGGCCTGGCCGGATTCACCGGGGCGGTCTGGCCCTTGCAGGGCCCCGGGCTCTTTCTGCTTGAGCTTGGCGTTGCGGTCGTGCTGTTCGAGGCGGGCGGACGCATTCCCCTGCGCTGGTTCCGCCACAACCCGATGGTGCTGGTGCAAAGCCTGGTCGAGTCCACGCTGACTTTCATTCTTGTCTACTGGGTCATGGGCCAGTTCGGGGTCAGCGACGTGGTTGCTGAATCACTGGCCCTGGTGGCCATGGCCGCATCGCCCGCCGTGCTGTCACGCGTGGTCATCGACACGCGTGCCGCCGGACCGGTCACGGAGCGCGCGATGGTGTTGTCCACGCTCAGCACCTTGTATGCCCTCACCCTGTGCAGCGCCCGTGCCGGCATGATGCCGCAGGGCGAGGCCGGCCTGTCGGGCACGCTCTACCCGGTGCTCGTGGTCCTCGGCCTGTCGGTGGTGGTGGGCGCCGTGCTGGCCCTCACGCTGCGCACCGCGCTGCGCGTCATGAGCCCGACCAGCGAGAACACGGCCATCTTGCTGCTCGCGCTGATCGCTGCCGGCGCCGCGCTGGCGGCGCACTATGGCGGCTCGGCACCCCTGGCGGCGCTGCTGGGGGGGATGCTGCTCAAGCAGATGACCCCACGCCCCTGGTCCTGGCCCCGGCA
>MERZ01000061.1:10071-10780 GCA_001770785.1 Burkholderiales bacterium RIFCSPHIGHO2_12_FULL_61_11 | reverse complement strand
CGGCGCGCCCGCCGATATTCTTTACGAAGCACATCCCCACATCGGCACCTTCAAGCTGGTCAAGGTGGTGGAAAACCTGCGCGAGCAGATCATCGCGCTGGGTGGCGAAGTCCGCTTTCAACAGCGTGTGACGGACGTACTGATCGAGGGCGACGCTGGCGACAAACATATCCGCGGCCTCACGGTGCTGGACCAGGCCAGCGGCCAGACCCACGAGTTGCGCGCCGACCAGGTCATTTTGGCGCTGGGCCACAGCTCGCGCGACACCGTTGCCATGCTGCATGAGCGCGGCGTGCATGTCGAGGCCAAACCTTTTTCCGTCGGCTTTCGGGTGGAGCACCCGCAAAGCCTGATTGACCGGGCGCGCTGGGGCCGCCACGCCGGGCACCCGCTGCTCGGTGCGGCCGAATACAAACTGGTGCACCACGCCAGCAATGGCCGATCGGTGTACAGCTTTTGCATGTGTCCGGGCGGCACCGTGGTGGCGGCCACCTCGGAAGTGGGCTGCGTGGTGACCAACGGCATGAGCCAGCATTCACGCAACGAACGCAATGCCAATGCCGGCATCGTGGTGGGCATTGATCCAAGGGACTACCCCGGCGACCCTCTGGCGGGAATCGCCTTGCAGCGCCAGCTCGAATCGCATGCCTTTGTGCTGGGCGGCGGCAACTACGAAGCGCCCGGCCAGCTGGTCGGCGACTTTGTGGCG
>MERZ01000061.1:976-10023 GCA_001770785.1 Burkholderiales bacterium RIFCSPHIGHO2_12_FULL_61_11 | reverse complement strand
CCCCTCCAAAGCGCTGGGCAGTGTCAATCCGTCGTACCAGCCGGGTGTGGTCATGGGCGACTTGTCGTCCGCGCTGCCCGGCTATGCGATTGAAGCGATGCGCGAAGCCTTTCCCGCCTTTGGCCGAAAGATCAGGGGTTTCGACACCCATGACGCGGTGCTGACGGGCGTGGAAACACGCACCTCGTCGCCTGTCAGGATGAGCCGCGGCGACGACCTGCAAAGCCTCAATGTGCGCGGCCTGTATCCGGCTGGCGAAGGCGCGAGTTACGCCGGCGGCATTTTGTCCGCCGGGGTCGACGGCATCAAGGTCGCCGAAGCGCTGGCGCGCAGCGTGCTGCATGACGCGGAGCCTCTGCGCGCTGCCGCCGCCTGATGGTGGATACTTCGCCCTCGCGCTCCAAAAAACACTTGCTCAACCCAACCTGACAGAACCGATTGATGACTGACACCGAACTCCAACTCCGGGCCCAGGAAGGCGCCGCCGCCCAAGCGCCAGCGCGTCCCAAAAAACCGGCGCGCACGCGCCAGGTCAACCCTGTGCTTGAGCAGCTTTTCGAGCTTTACCCGAAGATGTTCGGCGCGCATTTCCTGCCCCTCAAGCTGGGCGTATTCCAAGACTTGCTGGCGCTGCACCCCGATGTGTTCAAGCGTGACGAGCTGAAAGTGGCGCTCGGGCTGCATGCCCGATCAACGCGCTACCTGGAGAGCGTGGCGTCGCTCTATCCCCGTCACGATCTGCAAGCTGTCCCGGTCGAGCCCGTCTCCCCGGAGCATGTTCACCACGCGATTCTGGAGGTGTTCCGGCGCCGCCAGGCCCGTTCGAACCAGGACTTGCGTCCCTTTGTCCGGGTGCAGTTGATGGCGGCCATAGAAGCTTCCGGCCTGAGCCGGGAGGACTACGCGCTGCGCGTGCAACAGCAGGACAACGCGTCGGATGCGCTGCTGGACGATGCTTTCGCCGAACTCGGGAAACAGGCCGCAAAACGTGAAGCGCTGCTCAGGGCATTTGAGGCCAGCGCAAAGACGGTCGCCGAGTTCGCCGAGATGTACGGGATGGACCCGACCGAGGTCAGCCGAATCCTCGAGCGCGGGGCGCATCTCGACCCGGTGGCTTAAGGCCGTTGCTTAGCCCTGCGCGCTTTGCAGCGCCGCAATGCGCTCTTCGATCGGCGGATGCGTGGCAAACAATTTGCCAATGCCGCCGGTGATGCCCATGGCTTCCACGGCTTTTGGCAATTGGCCCGGCTGCATGCCGCCCAGGCGGGCCAGCGCGTTCATCATGGGCTGCCTTCTGCCCATCAGTTGCGCGGCGCCTGCATCGGCGCGGAATTCGCGATGGCGCGAAAACCAGGCGACCACGATGGCGGCGGCAAAACCGAGCACGATGTCGAGCACGATGGTGCTGATGTAGTAACCCATGCCGGGGCCGGAGCTGTTGCTGTCGCCGCGGCGCAAAAAGCTGTCAAACGCGTAGCCAATCACCCGCGACAGGAACACCACGAAGGTGTTCATCACGCCCTGGATCAGTGTCATGGTGACCATGTCGCCATTGGCAACGTGGGAGATCTCGTGGCCAATCACCGCCTCGATCTCTTCCTTGGTCATGCCCTGCAACAGCCCGGTGGACACCGCCACCAATGCAGAATTTTTGAAAGCACCGGTCGCAAAAGCGTTGGGCGCGCCCTCAAAAATGCCAACCTCGGGCATGCCGATCTGCGCCTTTTCGGCCAGCTTGCGGACGGTCTCGACAATCCAGGCTTCGTCAGCATTCTGTGCGTCGTTGATCACGCGCACACCAGCGCTCCACTTGGCCACCGGCTTGCTGATCAGCAGCGAAATAATGGCGCCGCCAAAACCGATGACCAGCGCAAAGCCGAGCAGCATCTGCAGGTCCAGGCCATTGGGGGTGAGGTAGCGGTTGACGCCAAGCAGGCTGGCCACAATGCCCAGCACCGCCACCACGGCAACATTGGTCAGGACAAATAAAAGGATGCGTTTCATGAATTCTCCATGGGGATCGGTAATTAAAGACGAAGGAATGGCTAACGGCCGCTGAAAACATTGCTCCTGGCGATAAGTGGGGGAATATCAAGCCAAATCAAGCGATCCGGCTCGACAGCAGCGCAGGCATCTGCCCATTGATTTTTATCGGCGCGGGCGAAAAACAAATGAGTCATCATAAAAGGAAAAGTTCTCGTTTTCCGGCCACCAGCCGGGCACGCCCAGCACGGGCAAAGGCGCAAAAGGCTTGGTGGCCAGCTTGCCCGCGCTCAAGTCGGCCGCTACCCAGGCATCCAGTTCCGCGATTGAATTTATAGTTGCTTGCGCCCGGTAGATATGGGCAGTGATCGGTTTTCGTGGATCAACCAGCTTTTCCAGCAGCGCATGGCCAAACAGCACCAGCCGGGCCTGCTGCCAGAGCGGGCGCAGCCCGACAAACAGCCGGTGCCAGTCTTTGGCGATCAGCGCCTCCCACAGGGGCTGTGGTGCCGACAAAAAAGCCGCATTTTCGTCAAAAACCGTCAGTGCGTCGCGTACCGGGCCGCGCAGCGGCGTCACGCCTGCAGCGGCAATTTCGGCAGCCTGCAGCTGGTTGAGCCTTTTCTTGGTTTGCGGAAAGCGCATCCAGCACAGGCCATTAAAAAAGTCGTGCAGACCTTCACGGGTCGGGCACTGACCGCTATCGAAAATATAGCGCTCGTAAGCCTCGCCGGGCGGCAATGCGCTTTGTGGCACAAACCGTACCGGAGCGGTCCGCTCGCCGTTCAGCGCTTCAGGAAGCGTGGCTCCGGCCAGGGCGGCTTGCATCACCCGCTGGCCCGGCTCGCGCCAGAGGTCCAGCCACGGCCGGTGCCAGTCGATTTGCAACATTGAGGCGGTGCAGGCTGGAGCGCCGTCGGCCATCAGTTCTTGGCCGGCTTGCCGTAGCGCTTGTCGCGCACCATCACCGTGGATTTGCCTTCGTCGGCGATGTCGAACAGCTGCGTCGCCGCCAACAGCTTGGTCAGCGTGGCGTAACCGTAGTTTCGATGGTCAAACGAAGCCTGGTTGGCAATCTGCGTGCCCACCGCGCCGACGCGCGCCCAGCCTTCGTCATCGGCCGCGGCCTGAACGGCGTTGCGCAGCAGCATGACGAGCTTGGCGTCCTGCTTGAGCTGCGCCGGCGTGGCCCGCAAAGGCGCGGTAGCCACTGCGTCCGCGTCTTCCCGGACGCTCGCAGGCGCATCGCTCGCCGCGACGGGCCGCAGCTTGTCGAGGTACAAAAAGCGCGAGCAGGCGTTGACAAAAGGCTCGGGCGTTTTCTGTGCGCCAAAGCCATAGACGGCGGCACCCTTGGCGCGCAGGTGCATCACCAGGGGCGTGAAGTCGGCATCGGACGAGACAATGCCAAAAGCGTCGGGCTGATCGGTGTAGAGCAGTTCCAGCGCGTCGATCACCATCGCCATGTCGCTGGCATTTTTCCCCTTGGTGTAATCAAACTGCTGCATCGGCCGGATGGCGTGCTCGTGCAGCACCTCCTCCCAGCCCTTGAGCTCGTTCTTTTTCCAGTTGCCGTAAGCACGGCGGATATTGATTTCACCGAAGGTCGATAGTTCGTTGAGGATCAGGTCGATCTTTGAGGCCGGCGAATTGTCGGCGTCGATCAGCAGGGCGACTCTGGGTTTGCGGTCCATCATTGGCTCCAGGTCGTTTCAAGTTTCCAGGCCAGGGTCTCACCCGAGCGCAAGGGCTTGAGCTCGGCCTCGCCAAAGGCAAAACTCTCGGGCGATGTCCAGCTTTCCTTCTTTAGCGTGATGCGCTCCTGGTTGCGTGGCAGCCCGTAAAAGTCGGCGCCGTTGAAACTGGCGAAGGCTTCGAGTTGGTTCAGCGCGCCTGCCGCGTCGAAGGCTTCGGCGTAGAGCTCGATGGCCGCGTGGCCGGTGTAGCAGCCAGCGCAGCCGGTGGCGTGCTCCTTGAGATGCGCCGGGTGCGGGGCGCTATCGGTGCCGAGGAAAAACCGGGCATTTCCGCTGGTGGCCGCCTCGACCAGCGCCACGCGGTGCGCTTCGCGCTTGAGCACCGGCAGGCAATAGTAATGCGGGCGAAGGCCGCCCGTGAAGAGTGCATTGCGGTTGTACAGCAGGTGGTGCGCCGTCAGGGTCGCCCCCAGGAACCGGTCCGCCTCACGCACGTACTGCGCGGCTTCCTTGGTGGTGATGTGCTCGAAGACGATTTTCAGTTCGGGAAAATCACGGCGCAGCGGGATCAGTTGCGTCTCAATGAACACCGCTTCCCGGTCAAACAGGTCAATCTCGGGCGAGGTCACTTCACCGTGCAGCAGCAGCAGCAAACCCTCACGCTGCATGGCTTCGAGGGTCTTGTAGGTCTTGCGCAGGTCGGTCACGCCCGCATCGCTGTGGGTGGTGGCGCCGGCCGGGTAGAGCTTGACGGCGACCACGCCCGCTTCCCTGGCGCGCCTGATCTCTTCAGGCGGCAGCTTGTCGGTGAGGTACAGCGTCATCAGCGGCTCGAACTTCATTCCCGCGGGAATGGCCGCCTGGATGCGTTCGCGGTAGGCGACGGCCTGGGCCGCAGTGGTCACTGGCGGGCGCAGGTTGGGCATGATGATGGCGCGGGCAAACTGCGCGGCCGAGTGCGGCACGACCGTGTGCAGCGCATCCCCATCGCGCACATGCAAATGCCAGTCGTCCGGTCGGGTCAAGGTTAATGAGGGGATCGGTGTGGGGGCGGCTGAAGTCATGCGCTGAATTGTCGCCTGAATTGTCGCCTTGCTCATAGTGCACAAAAGCCTCAAAGCTACCTGCTGGCCGACTGGCTGGCGCCCCGGCCGGCGGCCTTGTCCTGGCGGCTGGTTTGCGACTGCAAATAGGTCCACAGGGACTGGGCATGGCTTTTGGTGGCCACTTTGGCGTTGGGCCGCTCGCGGTAAACACGCACGTCCATGGTCATCTCCAGATGGCTTCCGACGCTGACCAGCTTTTTCGCCCTGAGTTCTTTCCTGACGGCGCTGAGCGGCAAAAAGGCAATGCCGTGTCCCTCCAGCGCCATGGCCTTCAGACCTTCGGCCATGTCGGTTTCATAGACCCGATCCAGATGAATGGCGCTGCTGGACTTCTTGAGGATCAGGTCAACCATGCGCCCGAGATACGCACCCGGCGCATAGCCCAGGTAAGGCAACGGATGGCCGGCGCGGCCCGGCAGGCTGAACTCGGGCTCGCCCGCGGCGTTGGCCCGGCAAAATGGCGCCAGCACTTCCTGGCCCAGCGTCACCATTTCATAGCGGCCGGGGTCGAGTTGAAAGGGCTGGGAATCATGGTGGTAAGTCACCAGCAGGTCGCAACTGCCTTCGACCAGCCGCAATACCGCGTCATGCACGTTGAGCGCAATCAGGCGGCTTTTGATGAGACCAAACTTGTCGCGCAAGCTGCTGACCCAGGCCGGAAAGAAGGTAAAAGCCAGCGTGTGCGGCACGGCAAACTCAATCACGTCCTGCCCGGCCGAAGTGTGGCCGCGCAGCATGGCCCGGGTGGACTGCAGGCCCTGCAACATGGCCAGCGCCTCGCTGTACAGCGTTTCACCGGCCGGCGTCAGCCGAGTCGGGTACGAGCTGCGGTCCACCAGGTCGGTGCCGGCCCAGCTTTCCAGCGACTGAATGCGTCGCGAAAACGCGGGCTGCGTGACGTGACGCAATTGGGCCGAGCGGCTGAAACTGCGGGTTTCAGCGAGACTGACGAAATCTTCCAGCCATTTGGTTTCCATGGCGTGATTATCTGCGCCAGGGCTTGCCGCAAAAACCTTCCCCTTGCCTGGCCCCGACCGCTAACTGGCAATGCGGGAAGTCGCTGCGAAGGCCTGAGCGGGCTACTTGTGCGCGATGGGCTTTTGAGTAAACAGATAGTCCTTCAATTGTTTCGAGAAAGTCGCATCCTTGCGCCGAATCCATTCGAGCACCATCGACGCGTGTTCCTTCTCCTCGTCGCGATTGTGCGCAAGGATCGCCTTGAGGTCTTGGTCCTTGCACGCATCAGCGCGCTGGTTGTACCAGTCAACCGCCTCCAGCTCCTCCATCAGCGAGACGATGGCGCGGTGCATGTCGCGGGTTTCGTCTGACAACTCATCAATGGGTTCGTGATAGCCAACGCTAGCCATATTTCTCTCCTGTGGGTTGATGGGTGATGGGAGCAAGTGCCATGAAACACCGCCGACCCATCCGTGCAATCCACGCGCCAGCCTGAGCAGATTGGCCAGCGCGTCCGGAAATTGCACTATAGCCTGCGCGCCGAAAAAGTTCAGCCCTTTTTACCCAGCGCGGCCGGAAATCACGACCGGCGGATTTTTCAGCAGGGTGCGGGCGATCGCCACGCGCTGTTTTTCACCGCCAGAGAGTTTCCAGCCACGCTCGCCCACCATGGTGTCGTAGGAGGAACGGTCCCCACATCAATACACGGCATCGTGGTCCCCCACGTTAATGGGGGTGATCTGCTGGTCTCGAATCAGCAACTCCAGCGTCATGCGGTAAGACAGGTTGATCGACACCGAATGTAAATCCTGGTGTTTGCCGGCCGATGCATGCAGACGCAGCGAGGGATGATGCGGATTGGCCTCAAGCAGGGCCAGTGTCTTTGCGTACTGGCGCTTGAGCTCAGGGTGCCGCTTGAGAAAACGAAACGCCAGCCGGGTATAACCCTCGGTCAGTACCAGCTGATAGGCCATGGGCGGCGATAACAGGCGCGGCGCTCAGGCGACGGAGGTGCGCCGCGTTGCCTTGGCCGTCGTCACCTTGATCGCCCTTGTTTTTGCAGGCCGCTTATGAGGCGCTGGTGTTTTTGCGGGCGCTGCGTCGCTGTCGGCAGCGAGCATCGCATCCAGCCGGGCCATATGCGCTGCAGCGGACGCCACGACAAAGCGCCCGGCTGCCACATCCGCCTGGCTTTGCGCCAACGCGGCATCCAGCTCGCATTCACGCAGGTAATGGTAGTGCGCCACGTCCATCACCACAAAGCGCTCCTTGCCCCGAACCGAAATCATGGCCTCTGGCTGCGTGGCCAGCAGCGACTCGATGGCAGCGACGCCCCGTGTTTTCAGATCATTGGCGGTAAGTTGAGACATGGAATTTCCGTGCAGTGCACGGTCGGATGGTTGAAAAGTCTAATTCTGAATACTATCAAAAGTGCTGTCAATCGTACTTTTAATGGCATACAACTTTTAAGTCATTGACATATGGTGTCGCTAAGGGGGAATGGAAATTGCCGAAATACCTCTTCCCCGTCATCGCGAGCGAAGCGCGGCGATCCATATCGCGCACCACGGTGACATGGATTGCCACGCTTCGCTCGCAATGACGAAACGGGGAGAGACTAATGGCGCCAGGCGACTCGTATGGCAAGCATTGAAAAAATCCTGAAACAGATGCACCGGCAGGACGGCAGCAGTCACGCCATCTTCAAGACACTGCTGGCGGTGCTGAAGTCTTTGGGAATGCAACTGTCAGTCGAGCCAGAAAATCACCTCACGCGTAAATCTATTTGGTCTGGGACCGCTCTAGACTGATTGCTGACACTAAAGGGGGAGGCATGAACGACAGCATCCGACCCAAAGCGGAATTCCAAGATCGACGATTCGACCGCACAAAGCTGACATTTGCGACCTAATGTCGTCCAGGCAGGTGACCGGCTGAATTGCAGCGTATAGCGGAAATTCGGAAGTTACCTGCGGTATGCAGGTATGGGCTGATGGCGGTCTATAGTCTTAATCTAGGCTATGCTGACATCAAAGCGTCTGGCGGGCTTGTCATAGTTCCTGCTGCAGCCTTGATGTAATTGACAATTGTGAGTCCACATTGACCCAAACCGCCCCCGGCCAACAAGTCGCCAACCCATGAGCCTCGTCAAATCCAAACAACGCGTTGCCGACCACGGCGAGGTATTCACGCCTGCATGGATGGTTGAGGCCATGCTCGACCTCGTGAAGGACGAGACCGAGCGGATTGACTCTCGCTTCCTGGAACCGGCGTGCGGGAGTGGCAACTTCATCGTACAAATACTGCGGCGCAAGCTCGCTGCCGTGGAACTCAAATATGGCAAGTCTGACTTCGAGCGGCGGCATTACGCACTGCTGGGGCTGATGTGCATTTACGGCATTGAACTGCTGGCGGACAACATCGCCGAATGCCGTGCCAACGTGCTGGAAGTTTTTGCCGAATACCTCAAGCTCGATGAGACGGATGACCTGTACCTGGCTGCTTCGTATGTGCTGTCGCAGAACATCGTGCACGGCGACGCGCTGACCATGCGCGACCAAGACGGCCAGCCCATCACCTTTGCCGAATGGGGCTACCTCGGCAAGGGCAAGTACCAGCGGCGCGACTTCCGGTTTGACGTGCTGACCGGCTCATCGGCCTTCAGCGCAGAGGGTTCGCTCTTTGCCGACCTGGGCAAGCACGAAATCTTTGCCCCCATCAAAACCCACCCACCCATGACAGTGCGCGAACTGGCTGCGGAATTTGTACCATCGGCACACGCACCCTTATTCAAGGAGAAGGCATGACCACTGTGGCCGCTTCCGTCCCCGTGCTCCGCTGGGCGGCACAGCGGGCACGCCTGGATGACGACACACTGGCGGCGCGCTTTCCGAAATGGCCGCTGTGGCGCCGTGGCGAAGCCCAGCCCACGCTGAAACAACTGGAAGACTTGGCACGGATGACGCACACAGCCTTCGGCTACTTCTTCTTGCCGCAGCCACCAGAGCTAACCCTGCCAGTGCCAGACTTTCGCACTTTGCGCGACGACGTGCTCACGGAACCCAGCAGCGACCTGCTGGACACCCTTTATCTTTGCCAGCAGCGGCAAGACTGGTACCGAGACCATGCCCGCATGCATGGCTCGCCAACCTTGCCATTCGTTGGCAGCGCCAGCATGCAGGAAGAGCCCAAGGCCGTCGCACAACGACTGCGAGAGGCGCTGGGCGTATCCGTCGAAACGCGTCGCCAGTTGCCCTCCTGGACGGATGCATTGCGCCAGTTGATCACCCAATCCGAAGACGCC
>MERZ01000061.1:0-871 GCA_001770785.1 Burkholderiales bacterium RIFCSPHIGHO2_12_FULL_61_11 | reverse complement strand
CGGGTGGCCGCGGAATTGCTGATGCCCCTGAATGAGCTGCTCGCGGCACACCAGCCCCAAGCGCCCATTCCGGACGAAATCCAGCGACTGGCACGCGAGTTCAAAGTCAGCACCCTGGTGGCCTTGCGTCGCCTGTTTGACGCGGGTTACATCACGCAGATTGCGCTTTGGCAGCACTACCGGGAGGAGCAGGAACGGCTGCGCACGCTCAAGGAACGCAGCAGCCCCGGCGGAGACTTCTACCGAAGCTTGGGCGCACGCACCAGCAAGCGCTTTGCCCGCGCCATCGTTACCAGCACGCTGGAGGGCCTGACCTCTTTTCCTGAAGCCTTTCGCATGCTGGGCGTGCGCAAGTCGGCCACGTTTTATGAGGCCGCACGCGAGTTAGGAGTGACATCGTGAGCTATTTGCTCGATGCCAACGTATTCATGTCGGCCAAGAACCTGCACTACGGTCTGGACTTCTGCCCGGCTTTCTGGGAGTGGCTAGCGCACAAAAGCCACACGGGCGCGGTGTTCAGCATTGACAAGGTGGCCGATGAAATTCAGGCCGGTCAAGACGAACTGTCGGACTGGGCCAGGAACCACAGTCAAACACTCTTCAAGCGCACACCGCCTCAATTGGCGCCACAGTTCACCGACGTCAGCACATGGGTTGTTGGGCAGCAATACACGCCGGCCGCCATCAACACGTTTTTGCAGGCCGCTGACTTCTACCTGCTGGCCCATGCGCTGGCTGGCGAGCATGTGGTGGTGACGCACGAGGTTCACGCCAATTCGCCGGGGCGCATCAAGATACCCAATGCCTGCGTGGGCCTGGGCGTGCAGTTCATGACACCTTACAAGATGCTGCGCATCGAACAAGCGCGCTT
>MERZ01000060.1:24672-32147 GCA_001770785.1 Burkholderiales bacterium RIFCSPHIGHO2_12_FULL_61_11 | reverse complement strand
AAGGCTGCTGGTGTTTTCATGATCAGCTTTGGCATCAAGCTGGCAATTTCAAGATAGTTTCTGATTTTCCTTAGTCATTTCCTCATTAGAACGATAACTAAAAACACCATATGGCCAAAATATTCTGCGTAGCCAACCAAAAGGGCGGGGTGGGCAAAACCACCACCACGGTGAACCTGGCGGCAGGCTTGGCCAAGGTCGGTCAGCGCGTGCTGATGATTGACCTGGATCCACAGGGCAATGCCACCATGGGCTCGGGCGTGGACAAACGCAAGCTGGAGCTCACGGTGTACGACGTGCTGCTTGAATCGGCTTCGATAGCCGAGGCGCGCGTGCAGAGCGAAAAGCTGATCGCTGCCGGTTGTGGTTACGACGTGCTGGGCGCCAACCGCGAACTGACGGGTGCCGAGATCGAGCTGGTTCCGCTGGAGCGTCGCGAAAAACGCCTCAAGCAGGCCTTGGTGGAAGTTGATAAAGACTACGAGTTCGTGCTGATCGACTGCCCGCCTTCGCTCTCCATGCTCACACTCAATGGCCTGTGCTGCGCGCACGGCGTGATTGTTCCGATGCAGTGCGAGTACTTTGCGCTGGAGGGCCTGACCGATCTGGTCAATACCATCAAGCAGGTGCATGCCAACCTCAACCGGGACTTGCTCATCATCGGCTTGTTGCGCGTCATGTTTGATCCCCGCATCACGCTGCAGCAGCAGGTGAGCGAGCAGCTCAAGGATCACTTTGCCAGCAAGGTGTTCAACACGGTGATCCCGCGCAATGTGCGACTGGCTGAAGCGCCCAGCTACGGCTTGCCCGGCGTGGTTTTTGACCCGTCCTCAAAGGGGGCGCAGGCATTTGTCGCTTTTGCCGAAGAAATGGTCGAGCGCATCAAGGTCATGTAATCCCCCTAGACATATTTATATACAAATAATGGCTGTAGCCAATATGTGACGGGTGCTGGCAGCTACTAAAAACATAGCACTTATTTGTTTGAATGCATGAAACCTGGCAACGTCCTGATTCTTCCCGGCTGGCAAGGCAGTGGTCCCGAGCACTGGCAAAGCCGCTGGGAGCGCGCGCATGGTTACCAGCGCGTCGCGCAGCACGACTGGATGCGGCCGCTGCGTGGCGACTGGATCGCCCGGCTTGAAGACGTGCTGCTGTCCGCCGACGAGCCTGCCGTGCTGGTGGCCCACAGTCTGGGTTGCGTGCTCGCAGCGGCGTGGGCCGCGCACTCCCGCAATCCGGACCGCGTCAAGGGCGCGCTGCTGGTGGCGCCACCCGATGTGGAACGCGACGATCTGCGCCAGATGCTCCATAGCTGGGCGCCGATTCCCGTGCAGCCGATGCCCTTTAAAACCGTGGTTGTCGCCAGCAGCAACGACTCGTTCTGTACGCTGGAGCGGGCCCGGCGGTTTGCCGCTGGCTGGGGCGCCGGGTTTGTGAATGCTGGCCCGCGCGGCCACCTCAATGCCGAGAGTGGCCTGGGCGACTGGCCGCTGGTCCACAATCATCTGCTGCAACTGATGCGTGCATGACGCCCCTGCCGAGCGCCACCCCAAAAATTCGAAAATAGAAAGACAAGTTAAGCACATGGTCACCAAAAAACAAAAAGGCCTAGGCCGCGGACTCGAAGCGCTGCTCGGTCCCAAAGTCAACGAATCAGCGGACGCGGACAACGCCAACAGCAGCGCCACCAGCCCCGGCCTGCTGGCGACGCTGCGGCTTACTGACCTGGTGACTGGCCAGTACCAGCCGCGCACCCGCATGGATGAGGGCGCTCTGTACGAGCTGGCCGAGTCGATCAAGGTGCAGGGCATCATGCAGCCGATTCTGGTGCGGCGCCTGAACAGCGGTGCCAACGACGGCAAGTACGAAATCATTGCCGGTGAAAGGCGCTTCAGGGCCGCCCGGCTGGCCGGTCTGGACAGCCTGCCGGTGCTGGTTCGCGACGTGCCCGACGAGTCGGCTGCAGCCATGGCGCTGATTGAAAATATCCAGCGCGAAGACCTCAATCCGCTGGAGGAGGCCCAGGGCCTGCAACGCCTGGTGAAGGAGTTTGGACTCACTCACGAGATGGCGGCGCAGGCCGTAGGCCGTTCCCGCAGCGCCGCCTCCAACCTGCTGCGCCTGCTCAATTTGGCTGATCCGGTGCAAACCATGCTGATGGCTGGCGACCTGGACATGGGCCATTCGCGGGCTCTCCTGAGCCTGGACCGTGCCACGCAAATCACCGCCGCCAACCAGATTTCGGCCAAAAAGATGTCGGTGCGCGAGGCTGAAAGCCTGGTCAGGAAACTCAGCGCCGAGTTCTCGCTGAAGCCGCAAAAAGCGGTACAGGACAAGTCACGCGACACGCTTCGCGTTGAAGAAGAGCTGGCCGATCTGCTGATGGCCGAGGTGGAAGTGCGCATCAAAAAGCAGGTCAAACGCAATGGCCGGCGAGAAGAAACCGGCGAGCTGGCGATCCAGTTCTCGTCGATGGACGAGCTCAACGGGCTGATCGAGAGGCTGCGCGGCGGCAAGTGAAGCGCCAATGCACACAAGCGCTGTTGACCGATCGGTCTGGTGACCGCCATAAGGCTGTGAAGCCTGCCGGCGCTTGACAGACTCGATGGTTGTCGGCGGCAACAGCTCGGGACGACGCGTAGACAAGTTCAAGTCCTTCGGTCTGACGCCGGAACCGGCGTCGCTGGTCGGCGCGCCGCTAATCGCCGAGTGCTACGCCAACCTGGAATGCCGGGTGACCGATACGCGGCTGATGAACCGCTACAATTTCTTCGTGCTTGAGGTGCTCAAGGCCTGGATCGACCCGGCCTGCAAAGACCCGCGCACGCTCCATCACCGGGGGCGGGGCGTTTTCAGGGTGGCCGGGGAGACGATCAAGCTGCCGTCAAAGATGAAGTGAGCTGAGCGGCCGGGAATCTGGCGACAGTGAGGTTCAGATCGAAAAAATCTTCCCCGGATTCATGATGTTCTTGGGATCAAGCGCGCGCTTGATGCTGCCCATCATGGCCACCGCGCCGGCGCCGGTCTCGGTCACCAGAAAGTCCATCTTGTGCAGACCCACGCCGTGTTCGCCGGTGCAAGTGCCTTCCAGACGCAGTGCCCGGGCGACCAGTTGGTGATTCAGGCCTTCGGCGATTTCACGCTCTTCGGGCTTGGCCGGGTCAATCAGGTAGCCGAAGTGGAAGTTGCCGTCGCCCACATGGCCGACCAGGAAGTAGGGAATGCCGCTGGCATCGGCCTCCGCCACCGATTCCAGCAGGCAGTCGGCCAGCCTGGAGATCGGAACGCAGGTGTCGGTGGAAATGGAACGGCAGCCGGGTTTGGACTGGATGGCGGCAAAGTAGGCGTTGTGCCGGGCGGCCCAGAGCCGGGTGCGCTCTTCGGGCGTGCTGGCCCATTCAAAGGCATTGCCGCCATGGCCATCAGCCAGTTCCTGCACCAGTTCGGCCTGCTCCTTCACGCTGCCAGGCGTGCCATGAAACTCCATCAGCAGCAGCGGTTCTTCGCGCAGGCCGAGCTTGGTGTTTGCATTGACCATGCGCACAGTATTGGCGTCTATCAGTTCGACCCGCGCAATCGGCACGCCCAGCTGGATCACCTCGATGGTGGTGCGCACGGCCGCTTCAATGCTCGGGAAAGAGCAGATCGCCGCCGAAATCGCTTCGGGCAGCGGGTAGAGCCTGACCGTGACCTCGGTAATCACGCCCAGCGTGCCTTCGCTGCCCACCATCAGGCGCGTGAGGTCGTAGCCGGCCGCTGATTTTTTGGCACGGGTGCCGGTGCGAATGACCTCGCCGCTGGCCGTCACCACTTCCAACGCCAACACGTTTTCGCGCATGGTGCCATAGCGCACGGCGTTGGTGCCGCTGGCGCGCGTGGCGCTCATGCCGCCAATGGTTGCATCGGCACCGGGATCAATCGGGAAAAACAGGCCAGTGCTTTTAATTTCTTCGTTGAGCTGCTTGCGCGTCACGCCGGGCTGCACCGTCACGGTCAGGTCTTCGGCGTTGATCGCCAGCACCCGGTTCATGCGGCTCACATCCAGGCTGATGCCGCCCTGCACGGCCAGCAAATGGCCCTCCAGCGAGGTGCCGACACCAAATGGAATGACCGGCACGTTGAACTGGCTGGCGAGTTTGACGGCATCGGCCACGTCAAGCGTGCTTTCGGCAAACACCACGGCGCTGGGCGGCGGCGCGGCAAAGGAGGACTCGTCGCGCCCGTGCTGCTCACGAACGACCAAGGCGGTGGAGCAGCGTTCGGCAAAGCGCGCTTTCAGCGCCTCCAGCAAAGCCGGGGGTGTTTCACGTTGACGAATTTCAGGCAGCAAATGTTGGGGCAGCGGTGCGTTCATGGGGTCTCCGGATTAGTCCCACAGTTTACGACGCATGGGCCTATCCGCGCCATGACGGGATCGGCCGCCTTGGCCCCGGGCGGTGCGCACGGCGGATCAGTCTCGCGCGGCCTGGTTGAACTCGCCACGCGAGAGGAAGCTGTCGCGGTCGCTGTCGATTTGCTGGAATCGATGGGCCAGGGCCGGGAAATGCTCGGCTTCCTGGCGGTTCAGCTTGCCATCCCGATTGGTGTCGGCCCGGTTGAATGCGGCATCCAGATTCTTGCTGGTCGCCTGGTTGGATGGAATCGTGCCGACCGAAGAGGCCACTTGCATACTGGGGCTCTTGGCGGCTGCGGTTTGCGCCTGCGTGGCAGAAACTGCGGCTATCGCCAATGCCGCAAACAGCAGCAAGCTGTGCAGCTCAAAGTTGGGAATAGAATGTTTCGAGAGTTTCTTCGTGGCCAAGTGCAAGGTCCTTGATAATTGAACAGTCCACTATTGCAACGCAGCAGGAGCGGATCTGCCAGCAGTTTTTCAGGGTGTTTCTTTGCTCACATGAGGGCGCATGACGACACATTTTCTTGCCCTGCGTAACGTCAAATTCAACTTACCAAGCGTACTTCACCGTACTTCAAAGCCATGTCCAACAGACTTTCACAGATCGCCACCCGCACCGGCGACAACGGCACCACCGGGCTAGGCGACAACACGCGCGTTTCCAAAAGCAACCCGCGGGTTCACGCCATGGGCGATGTCGATGAGCTGAACTCGAACATTGGCGTGCTGCTCTGCGAAGAGCTGCCTGCGGGTGTGCGTGACTTGCTGGTGGAAGTGCAGCAGCAGCTATTTAACCTGGGCGGCGAGTTGTCCATCCCGGGCTACGAGTTGCTCAAGCCGGAGGCTGTCGCGCGGCTCGATGCAGCGCTTGCGCAGCACAATGCCCAACTGCCGCGACTGGCGGAGTTCATCTTGCCGGCTGGCTCCCGCGCTGCCGCGCAGGCGCATGTTTGCCGCACCGTGGCGCGCCGCGCCGAACGCGCGGTGGTGGCGCTGGGCCTGGACGAGCCGCTCAATGACGCGCCACGCCAGTATCTCAACCGCCTGAGCGATTTGCTGTTTGTGCTGGCGCGTGTGCTTAACCGCATGAACGGCGGCGACGATGTGTACTGGAAGAGCGAACGGCTGGCGCGCGGCACGGCCGACTAGTGCCGACTTGGCCGATTTCGCATGGACAGCCGTTGAGACCGCCCCTAAAAATCTTTCCAATCTCACCAATGACAACGGTTTGGAAGCTTGAAGATCAGCACAAAGCCGGGGGACTTGAGTCAAGCTCGAAGTGCGCCAGACTACGTGTGCGCTGGCAACCCCGGCAGACCCTCAGGTAACGCCACGCTGGAACAGCCGCCTGACCACTGAGCGCAACCAGGCATGCGCCAGGTCGTGGGTGGCGGTCTGGTGCCAAACCATATGCACTTCGTAGCGCGGTCCATGATCTGGCAGCTCCCAGATGCGCACGTCGTAGCGCGGCGCCAATGAGTTGGCATACATCTGCGGCACAATGGCCATCAGGTCGGTTCGAGTCACCAATTCGGGCAGTGCGCCGTAGTGCCGGGTTCGCAGCACGATGCGGTCATTGAGTTTGAGTTTGGTCAACATCAGGTCCACGCTGCCATGGAAGGTGGCGGCTGGCGACGCCACGGCGAGCGAGACTGCGGAAAGCTGTCTGGCGCTCAAACCGATGCCGACACGCCCACTTTGCGGACGCCAGTCGCTCGCAGTAATCGCCACAAAGTGTTCCTGAAACAGCAATTCGCTGGAAATTGAACTGTGACTTGGGCCCAGAATGCCGATCGCCAGGTCGACGTCGTGTGCTTCGAGTGCGGTGCTTACTTGCAGCGCCGCCACCGACACATTGGACACCTGGCTGTGCGGCGACTCGCTTCGCAAAGCCTGCGCCAAGGGGGGCAGAAACATCATCTCCCCCAAGTCGGACAGGGTTAGCCGCCAATGAATCCTGCTGCCCGCGGACTCGAATCCATCGGTACTTAGAATTGTGGACTCCAGCGTGTGGAGCTGAGCGATCAAGGCCGGCACGATGCGTTGCGCCTTGCGAGTGGGGTGCAAGCCCCGCGGCGAGCGCACAAAGAGGTCATCATCAAAAAAGGTACGCAAGCGTGCCAGCGCATTGCTGGTGGCCGGCTGCGACAAGGCCAGCTGGCGCCCGGCCTCGGTCACCGAGCCAGAGCGATAAACGGCGCACAGCACGCGCAACAGGTTCAGGTCAAGTTGTCTGAAGTTCATGGATTGGTTCCAAGTGATATCTGTTTGGTGAATGTAGCGAATTTAAACAATCAATTCGACGAATGATCTCAAATGGCCTACATTGCGCTTTGGACAAGTCCCTTCCGGGAAGACAACAATCCGGAGATCTGCCAGGGCTCGATGCCGGGCAGCGGCTTCGAAAGGAGACGACAACGTGCTTCAGATCATCATCCAGGGCCGCGGCGGCCAGGGAGCTCAGACCGCCGGCAACCTGCTGGCTTACGCTTTTCATGCACAAGGGCTGCATGTTCAAAGTTTTGCAACCTATGGCGGAGCGCGCCGCGGCACACCGGTGAACTCCTACATCAGGGTGGACGAGCGGCCGGTGCGCGTGCGCTGCGACATTGAGCGCGCCGACGCCATTTTGTGCTTTGACGCGACCCTGCTCGAAGGCCAGTTACTGGCAGCCGCCGGACCTGACACCCTGATTGTGGTGAATTCAGCCAGAAACGCAGCCGTATTCGCTCAAGCCCTGCCCGGCAAATGCGTGATTCCGATCGACGCACTGACGATTTCGCGCCAGCAGGGCCTGGGACGCATCGTGAACTCAGCCTTGCTGGGGGCATTGGCCCGGGTGATTGAGTCGCCTTCCCTGTCGGCATTGACGCAAGCGCTGGTGGACAACGCCCCCAAGCAGCACGACGAGAACGTCGCCGCGTGCGTCGCGGGCTACCGTTACGCCGACCGGCAACTCCTGGGGAGCGATGCATGAACGCCCCCATTGCAGCCCCCATTTCGGCCCTTGTTCCCACCACCTGGACCACCGGCAGCACCGAGATTATCAAGACCGGCACCTGGCGCGCGTCCTTGGCCA
>MERZ01000060.1:11762-24654 GCA_001770785.1 Burkholderiales bacterium RIFCSPHIGHO2_12_FULL_61_11 | reverse complement strand
CATCGCCGAGTGGATTGGACTGGCGCGCGCGCGTGATTTCCACGGCGCCTGGCAAGTGCTGGCCCGCCACAACCCGTTCCCGGCGATTGCCGGACGCATCTGCCACCACCCCTGCGAGACAGCTTGCAACCGCGCCGGCTACGACGAGGCACTGTCGATCTGCAAACTGGAGCGTTTTGTGGGTGATCAGGCACTGGCGCAAGGCTGGCAGTTTGAACCTGCCACAACGGTTCAGACCGGCCATGTCGCCATCGTGGGGGGCGGTCCATCAGGTTTGTCAGCGGCCTATCAGTTGCGCAGAATGGGTTTTGCCGTCACGCTGTACGAGGCGCACGCTGAACTTGGCGGGTTGATGCGTTACGGCATCCCGGCGTACCGGCTGGCACGCGACGTGCTCGATGGTGAAATCGCACGCATCGTGGCGATGGGCGTCACTGTACGCTGCAACCACAGCATCGACACCGCCGCGGGCTTCGCGCGCCTGCGCCAGCAGCACGATGCGCTGTACCTGGCCTTGGGTGCCGCCCGTCAAAAGCGCCTGCCCATACTCGACTACCTGCAAGCCTGGGTGTGCGACGGCGCCAGCTATCTGGCCGGCGCCAACTCGGGCAAGCCAGTGGCGCTGGGCAAGCGGCTGGTGGTGATCGGCGGTGGCAGCGCAGCACTGGACGCCGCGCGCAGCGCACGCCGTCTTGGCCACACGGTGACCCTGCTCTGCCTGGAGCAGCGCGCCCAGATGCCGGCACAGCCCGAAGAATTGACAGAAGCCCTGGAGGAAGGAGTCCTACTGGTCGATGGTGCGCGCCTCGATGGCGTGACCGATGGTGGCACCGATGGCCTGACCCTGACCTGCACCAGGGTGTCATTTGTTCCCGGCGCAAAACGGGGGCAGTTCACGCTCGCCCCCATCGAGGGCAGCCGTTTCACCCTCGCGGCCGACGCCATCGTCACGTCCATCGGCCAGGATCCCGATCTCACTGTCCTGGGCGAGGGCTTCGCCGCCGCGGGCGGACTGCTCCAGACGGACCTGCAACTCGCCACCAGCACAGCCGGCGTTTACGCCGGCGGCGACATGGCCAGTATGGCGCGCTTTGTCACCGAAGCCATCGGCATGGGCAAACGGGCGGCGCAGGCGATCGCTGGCGAGTTGCGCCAACGCCAGGCAGCGTCAACCACGAACCCCACATTCGATAGCGAGCCACTGGTGCCCTTGGCGTCCATCGGCACCTACTATTACCCCAAGCGCGAGCGCGCCCAGGCGCAACGGCTGGATGCCCACGAGCGACTCGCCCGCGACGCCGAAGTCCAGCTTGGCCTGGAACTCGAGCAGGCACTTGCCGAGAGCGAGCGTTGCTTCTCCTGTGGCACCTGCACCCACTGCAACAACTGCGTGGTGTATTGCCCGGATATGGCAGTCAAACGGCTCGGAAACGGCTACACGGTGCTCACCGACTACTGCAAAGGTTGCGGCTTGTGCGTCAGGGAATGCCCGACTGGTTCAATGACGATGGAGGAGGAATTGCGATGAGTGCCCCAGACAAGTCCATACTGCTGACCGGCAACCAGGCGGTGGCCTGGGGCGCCCGCCTGGCGCGACCCAAGGTGGTTCCTTTGTATCCAATCACACCGCAGACACCGATACTGGAGCAACTCACCGAGTTTCAAGCCGCCGGCAGCTTCGACGCCGAAATTATCACGCCCGAGTCCGAGCACTCCGTGATGTCGGCCTGCATTCCGGCCTCACTGGTGGGCGTTCGGGTGTTTACCGCCACCGCCTCGCAGGGGCTGCTGCTGATGCATGAGTTGCTGCACTACGCCAGCGGCGCGCGTGTGCCCATCGTCATGGCCAACGTCAACCGCACCGTCGCCTCGCCCTGGGCTTTCTGGCCCGACCAGACGGACAGCCTGGCCCAGCGCGACACCGGCTGGATCCAGTACTACGTGGAAAGCGCGCAGGAAGCACTCGACACCGTGATTCAGGCCTACCGCGTCGCCGAGCAGGTGCTGATCCCCACCATGGTGAACCTCGACGCGTTTTACGTCTCCCACGCGATGGAGCCGGTGCTGGTGCCAACGCAAGACCTGGTCGATGCCTATTTGCCGGCATTTGCCCCGCCGCATCGGCTTGACACCGACAAGGTGGAATCCTGGGGCAACGTGGTCTCGCAAGAGATGTTTTTTCGCCACCGCCAGGAGCTCGGTGAAGCCATGGCGCGCGTGCCGGCACTGGCCGCGCAGGCCGACCACGAATGGGCCCAGCGCACCAGCCGCGGCCACGGCGTGATCGAGCGTTACCGCTGCGAGGGTGCGCGCACCGTCATCGTCACCATGGGCAGCATGTGCGGTACCGTCCGCGATGCAGTGGACGCCATGCGCGAGGCCGGACAAGCCGTCGGCCTGGTCAAGGTTCGCCTGTTTCGGCCATTGCCAACACTTGGGCTGCGCGAGGCGCTCGCGGGCGTTGACGAAGTCATCGTGCTCGATCGCAACTACTCACCCGGCCATGGCGGCGTTCTGCACCAGGAACTGCGGGCGGCTCTGTATGGCAGTCCGGCAACGCCGCGCATTCACGGCCTGCTGGCCGGCGTTGGCGGCGTCAACGTATCGCCAGCGAAGATTGTCGAGTTCGTCAAACACGCCAGCCAAAGCGAAGCGCTGGCCGATTCGCAGTGGGTAAGGTGACCGCCATGATCAAGATCGAACAAGCCAACCAGGAAGCCATGCTGTGCTCCGGACACGCGGCCTGTCCCGGCTGCATCGATGCCCTTTCGGTGCGCCACGTTCTGACCGCCATGGGGTCAAAAACCATGGCCGTGATTCCGCCCTCATGCATGGCCATCATTGCCGGGCCGCAACCCTTCAGTTCGCTGCGCATCCCGGTGTACCAGCCCACGCTCGAATCCAGCGCCGCCGCAGCCACCGGGCTGCGCCGCGCACTCGACGCCCAGGGCAAGCGAGATACCCAGGTCATCGTGCTGGCCGGCGACGGCGGGACCTACGACATCGGTTTTCAGTGCCTTTCCTCGGCGGCTGACCGCAATGAGGATTTCATTTACTTCTGTCTGGACAACGAAGGCTACATGAACACCGGCGCCCAGAAGTCGTCATCCACACCCCATTTCGCGCGCACCGGTTCCACGCCAGCGGGCAAGACCTCACGCAAGAAAAACCTGACCGAGATCATGGCGGCGCACCGGGTTCCTTATGTGGCCACCGCCAGTGCGGGCCATCTGCCAGACCTGCTGCGCAAAGTGGAGAAGGCCAAAGCCATGCAGGGCACCCGTATCATCACACTGCTGATTCCGTGCATGGAAGGCTGGGGGCTGCCCGACGATGCCGGCCTGACTGCAGCACGCTATGCCGTCGAGTGTGGCGCTTTCCCGCTGTATGAAATCGAAGACGGCCATCGCTACACACTCAACCACACCGCCAAGACCAGACCGGTCGCCGATTACCTCGCGCTGCAACGCCGATACCGGCATATCGTGAGCGCCGACATCGAAACCCTACAGGCCGAAATCGACGATGGCTGGGCCACGCTACAGCAACGCGTCGCAGCGAGCCAAGCCATAAGCAGTCAAGCTGCTGCCGGCTAAGGGACCGGGGGACGTCACGCAGGGCGTTAACCCAGTTGCGTGACGATCCATCCCGATTTCCCGCTTATTGCAGCTTGATTTCCACGTCCACACCCGCAGGCAGATCGAGCTTCATCAGGGCGTCAACGGTTTTATCCGTCGGGTCGATGATGTCCATCAGGCGCTGGTGGGTGCGGATTTCAAGCTGGTCGCGACTCGTCTTGTTGACGTGGGGCGAACGCAGGATGTCGAAGCGCTTCATGCGGGTTGGCAGGGGCACGGGGCCCTTGACAATCGCACCAGTGCGTTTGGCGGTGTCGACGATCTCGGCGGCTGACTGGTCAATCAGTTTGTAGTCAAACGCCTTGAGGCGGATACGGATTTTTTGCTTGGTAGCCATGGTAATTCCTTGGTTTTATGTGGAATCAAGCGATCACTTTGGCCACCACACCGGCGCCAACCGTCCGGCCACCTTCGCGAATGGCAAAGCGCAGGCCTTCTTCCATGGCGATCGGGTTGATCAGCTTGACGGTGATCGACACGTTGTCGCCTGGCATGACCATTTCCTTGCCTTCTGGCAACTCGATGGCACCGGTCACGTCCGTCGTGCGGAAGTAGAACTGGGGCCGGTAGTTGTTGAAGAAGGGCGTGTGGCGGCCGCCTTCGTCCTTGCTCAGCACGTAAATCTCGCCGGTGAAGTGGGTGTGCGGCTTGATGGAGCCGGGTTTGCACAGCACCTGGCCGCGCTGCACGTCTTCGCGCTTGGTGCCGCGCAGCAAGATACCGACGTTGTCGCCAGCCTGGCCCTGGTCGAGCAGCTTGCGGAACATTTCCACGCCGGTGCAGATGGTTTTCTGGGTGTCTGCAATGCCGACAATCTCGATTTCCTCGCCGACCTTGATCACGCCGCGCTCGATACGGCCGGTCACGACGGTGCCGCGCCCGGAGATGGAGAAGACGTCTTCGACGGGCATCAGGAAGGCGCCATCGACGGCGCGCTTGGGCATGGGAATGTAGTTGTCCAGTGCGTCGGCCAGCTTCATGATGGCTTGCTCACCCAGCGGGCCTTTGTCGCCTTCCATGGCGAGCTTGGCGGAGCCGTGAATGATGGGGGTGTCGTCGCCGGGAAAGTTGTACTTGTCGAGGAGCTCGCGCACTTCCATTTCAACGAGTTCGAGCAGTTCGGCGTCGTCGACCATGTCGCACTTGTTCAGGAACACGATGATGTAAGGCACGCCGACCTGGCGGGCCAGCAGGATGTGCTCGCGGGTCTGGGGCATGGGGCCGTCGGCAGCGGACACGACCAAAATGGCGCCATCCATCTGGGCGGCGCCGGTGATCATGTTCTTGACATAGTCGGCGTGCCCTGGGCAGTCGACGTGGGCGTAGTGGCGGTTGGCCGTTTCGTATTCGACGTGGGCGGTGTTGATGGTGATGCCGCGGGCTTTTTCTTCCGGGGCCGCATCAATTTGGTCGTAGCCCTTGGCTTCGCCGCCGAATTTGGCGGCGAGCACGGTGGTGATCGCTGCCGTCAGGGTGGTCTTGCCATGGTCAACGTGGCCAATCGTGCCGACGTTGACGTGCGGCTTGGTCCGCGAAAATTTCTCTTTTCCCATTTTCAACTCCAGATAAAGAACATGCCCGTGTGTGGTTTAACGTTTGCACTGTGTTGCTGATTCACTTCGCACGGGTACAAAGTGGCACACAATCGCAGACAGGAAATGGTGATGCCGATTCCTTCCAGAACCGGCATCTGTTTTTGCTTACTTGGCGCGGGCAGCCATGATGGCTTCAGACACATTGCGCGGCGCTTCAGAGTAGTGCTTGAACTCCATGGAGTAGGTCGCACGACCCTGTGACATGGAACGCAGCGTGGTCGAGTAGCCGAACATTTCGGACAGGGGAACTTCAGCCTTGATGGCCTTGCCGCCACCGAGCATATCTTCCATGCCTTGCACCATGCCGCGGCGTGAGGCCAAATCGCCCATCACGTTGCCGGCGTAGTCTTCAGGCGTTTCGACTTCAACGGCCATCATCGGCTCAAGAATGACCGGATTGGCCTTTCGGCAGCCTTCCTTGAAGCCGAAAATGGCAGCCATCTTGAAGGCCATTTCGTTCGAGTCCACATCGTGGTAGGAACCGAAGTGCAGCGTCACCTTGACGTCCACCACCGGGTAGCCGGCCAGCACGCCCGAGGTCACCGCTTCGTGAATACCTTTTTCAACCGCAGGAATATATTCGCGCGGCACCACACCCCCCTTGATGGCGTCGATGAACTCGATGCCTTTACCAGGTTCATTCGGCTCAATCTTGAGCACCACGTGACCGTACTGGCCCTTGCCGCCGGACTGACGCACGAACTTGCCTTCGGCATCTTCGATCGTCTTGCGGATGGTTTCACGGTAAGCCACTTGCGGCTTGCCGACGTTGGCTTCCACGCCAAACTCGCGCCGCATGCGGTCGACAATAATCTCAAGGTGCAACTCGCCCATGCCGGCGATGATGGTCTGGCCTGATTCTTCGTCGGTCTTGACGCGGAACGAAGGGTCTTCCTGCGCCAGTCGCTGCAGCGCGATACCCATTTTTTCCTGGTCAACCTTGGTCTTTGGTTCCACGGCCTGCGCAATCACAGGCTCGGGGAACACCATGCGTTCGAGCATGATGATGGCGTCCGGATCGCAGAGGGTTTCACCCGTGGTGACGTCTTTCAAACCGACGCAGGCGGCGATGTCCCCGGCGCAGATTTCGCTGACTTCCTTGCGGTCGTTGGCGTGCATCTGCACGATACGGCCGATACGCTCTTTTTTGCCCTTGATCGGGTTGAAAACGCTGTCGCCTTTTTTCAGTACGCCGGAGTACACGCGCACAAAGGTCAACTGGCCGACAAAAGGGTCAGTCATCAGTTTGAATGCCAGCGCCGAGAATTTTTCGTTGTCGTCGGCCTTGCGCGTCACCGGCGCTTCGTCTTCGTCCGTCCCCTTGACAGGCGGAATATCCAGCGGCGACGGCATGAATTCAATCACGGCGTCCAGCATGCGCTGCACGCCTTTGTTCTTGAAGGCTGAGCCGCAGTACATCGGTTGAATTTCGCTGGCGATCGTGCGCGTGCGAATACCGAACTTGATTTCCTCTTCGCTCAAGTCACCCTCTTCGAGGTACTTGTTCATGAGCTCTTCAGATGCCTCGGCAGCCGCCTCGACCATCTTTTCGCGCCATTCCTTGGCCAATGCCAGCAGCTCAGCCGGGATCTCACGATAGTCGAACTTCATGCCTTGCGAAGCCTCATCCCAGATGATGGCTTTCATCTTGATCAGGTCAATCACGCCGGTGAAGTTCTCTTCGGCACCGATCGGGACCACCATGGGCACGGGATTGGCTTTCAGGCGCAGCTTCATTTGCTCAACGACCTTGAAGAAGTTCGCGCCGGTGCGGTCCATCTTGTTGACGAAGGCCAAGCGTGGCACTTTGTACTTGTTGGCCTGGCGCCAGACGGTCTCGGACTGAGGCTGCACGCCGCCGACAGCGCAATACACCATGCAGGCACCGTCCAGCACGCGCATGGAACGCTCCACCTCGATGGTGAAGTCGACGTGGCCGGGGGTGTCGATGATGTTGATGCGGTGCTCGGGCAGGGAGGTGTCCATGCCCTTCCAGAAACAGGTGGTCGCAGCGGAAGTGATCGTGATGCCACGCTCCTGCTCCTGCTCCATCCAGTCCATGGTGGCCGCGCCGTCGTGAACTTCACCAATCTTGTGGGTCACGCCGGTGTAAAAAAGGATCCGCTCTGTGGTGGTGGTTTTGCCAGCGTCAATGTGCGCGGAAATACCAATGTTGCGGTAGTTTTGAATGGGGGTAGCGCGGGACATAAATTACTTTCAGTTCGAGGTTACGAACATAGACTCGTTGCCAAGGCAACTTTCATGCTTGTCTTGCGCGTCTGCCGGCCGTGCGTTTTGCGCCTGGCCGGCAGAATTGGGATTGAACCAGCAGAAATCGAGGTGCTTGGCACCCTGAAATCAGCTGGCAACCCGTCAAATCAGCGCTGTAAACACTGCAATTGAAGAATTAGAAGCGGAAGTGGCTGAACGCCTTGTTGGCTTCGGCCATGCGGTGAACTTCGTCACGCTTTTTCATGGCGCCGCCACGACCTTCGGTGGCCTCCATCAACTCGTTGGCCAGACGCAGCGACATGGATTTTTCACCGCGCTTTTTGGCCGCTTCCTTGAGCCAGCGCATGGCCAGGGCCATACGACGGACAGGGCGCACTTCAACGGGCACCTGGTAGTTGGCACCACCAACGCGGCGGGATTTCACTTCAACCATGGGCTTGATGTTGCCGATGGCCATGTGGAAAGCCTCCAGCGGATCTTTGCCGGGGTTCTTTTTTTCAATTTGCTCCAGAGCGCCATAAATAATGCGCTCTGCGACGGCTTTCTTGCCGCCTTGCATGATCACGTTCATGAATTTGGCAAGATCGACATCGCCAAATTTTGGATCAGGAAGAATTTCACGTTTAGGGACTTCGCGACGACGTGGCATTTTTTCACCTCTTTGCTTCAGTTGGCACTGCTATTGGCAGCACCGCGAGAGTTATGACAGCTCTCACTTACTCGACCGGCGCAACAATTTGCACTTGGGTCACTTCGCTTGAAACACCTGCCAGGGTGATTTCCAAGCACCTGCTTTTTCGAAGGAGTCATGACAACTTCTTCTGGCGCGAACTGTGGCGTTCGAACCAAGTGGCTTATTTAGCCTTGGGACGCTTGGCGCCGTACTTGGAACGCGACTGCTTGCGGTCTTTCACGCCCTGCAAGTCGAGCGCACCGCGAACGATGTGGTAACGCACACCTGGCAAGTCCTTGACACGACCGCCACGAACCAGCACCACGCTGTGTTCCTGCAGGTTGTGGCCTTCGCCGCCGATGTAGGAGATGATTTCAAATCCGTTGGTCAGGCGCACCTTGGCGACTTTACGCAGAGCGGAGTTTGGCTTTTTAGGCGTTGTCGTGTACACGCGAGTGCACACGCCGCGGCGCTGTGGAGAATTTTCCATCGCAGGGCTCTTGGACTTGATCTTTTCGACCTCGCGCCCCTGACGGACTAACTGATTGATGGTTGGCATTGGAAAAACGTCCCTAAACGTTTGAGAAAAAATAAAAACTTTGCCGCACCAAAAGCGGAAAAGCTTTCTAGTATAAACCGGATAGCAAATAGGCTCAAGTAAATCGCGGCACAGGCGCTACGACGGCATCGCAGCGGACATGACGCGAGGGTTGTTGGCTACATGATCCAGAGCCTGATGGAATCCCAGGCGCGGCCGAGAATGCCCGCCTCTTCCACGGCCTCCAGCGCCACCAGCGGCACTTCAGCCACGGGCGTGGGGTTGTCACCCAGCATGACTTTGAGCGTTCCCAGTGACTGACCCTTCACAAAAGGCGCGACCAGCGGGTCGGGCCGGGCGACCTGGGTTTTGACCTTGGGCGCGCTTCCTGCAGCGACTGCCACCACAATGGCGTCGGGCCGACCGAGCTTGACCGTGGACGACTTGCCCTTCCACACCGACGGCGCGACGACCGCCTGACCCGCGTCAAAGAGCTTGACGGCTTCGAACGCCGTGTAGCCCCAGTTCAGCAGTTTTTGGGATTCGTTGGCGCGGACGCTGTCGCTGGACGTTCCCAGCACAATGACCAGCAGGCGCCGACTGCCGGGCGCCCCACCGACCCCCAGATTGGGAAAATCGCGCCTGGCCGTGGCGATCATGCAGTAGCCGGCCGCCTCGGTGTGGCCGGTTTTCAGGCCATCCACGGTCGGGTCGCGGAACAGCAAGGTGTTGCGGTTGGTGTCGTTGGCCACCGGTGTTCCAGGGTAGCGGTACTTCTTGATCGCCGAATAGCCGACGTAGTCGGGGAAATCGTGCATCAGGCGAGTGGCCAGGATGCTCAGGTCGCGGGCCGTGGTGGTGTGCCCCGCCTCGGTCAGGCCTTCGGGATTTTTGTAGCTCGTCGACTTCATGCCCAGCGCCTTGGCCTGCTCATTCATGAGCTGCACAAAGTGCCCAACGGTGCCGCCGACGCCTTCGGCCAGCGCCATGGTGGCGTCATTGCCCGACTGCACGACCATGCCCTTGATGAGGTCTTCAACCGGCACCTGCATTTTGGGGTCAATGAACATGCGGGAACCCGGCATTTTCCAGGCGCGCTCGCTGACGCCAAGGGTCTGCTTGAGCGCGATTTTTTTTGATCTGAGCGCATCGAACACCAGGTATTCGGTCATCAACTTGGTCAGCGAGGCTGGCTCAACCGGGGAATCGATGTCTTTGGCGGCAAGGATCTGGTTGGCCGTGACATCCAGCAGCAGGTAGGAACGCGCGGCAATCTCGGGGGCTTGCGGGGTCTGGACGGGAGCTTGGGCGTGGGCGCCGGGCAGCACAGCGGAGAAAGCCAGCAGCGCGGTGGCGGCGAGGCCGCGCAGGCTGTACCGGCCACGAGGGGCCTTTAGGGAACATTGCATGTCGGAAAAGTCCGTAACTGAAAGTGGATGAAGAAAGAAAAAAACGGCTAGGCAGATCGGCGACGATCCACCCTCAGAGAGTAGGCGATGAAAGGTGGCGAGCCACCAGATTTTTCAGCAAGGTCAATTGTCCATGAAAGAAGTGGCCCACCCCGGGCACAACCGTAACAGGAAGTGCCTGCGGGCGCGCCCAGTCCAGCACGGCCGACAACAGCACCGTGTCGTCCTGCTCGCCATGCAGCACCAGGGTTTTGAGGTGCGCAGCCTGGTCGATCGGGGCTGCGGGGGCGCGGCTGACGCTGGTGCCGACCAACACCAGTTTTTCGATGTTGCGGCTGGGGTTCAGGCGTTCAAAGGCATGCGTGGTGACAAAAGCGCCAAACGAAAAGCCGGCCAGCGCCAATGCACTCTGGCTTTCGACTGACGGTGCCACGTGTCGCACCACCGCCAGAAAATCGTCCAGCTCGCCCAGGCCCTCGTCATGGCTACCCGCACTGCCGCCGACGCCCCGAAAATTAAAGCGCACAGCCGTCCAGCCGCTTTGCACGAAGGCCCGCGCCAGTGTTTGCACCACCTTGTTGTCCAGGGTGCCGCCAAACAGCGGGTGCGGATGGGCAATGACGGCGACACCGCGGGAAGCCCCGGCAGGCTCATCCCGCGCAATTTCAAGGGCACCTGCCGGGCCTTGAAAGCTTGATTTTTGGGTTTTGGAGTTCACAGGGACACTTTCCGCGCAAATGTATTGCCATATAAAAAGGAGCCACTCACCCTAGCCATTGGGCTCGAGGAAAAAATCTTGCATTTTTTCAGAAAAACCAGGCAATTCGCCGGTCTGGCCAAGGCGCGATCCTGAAGCGTTCCTCCGCTCAGCACGACTAACGCCCCAGATGCGGCGGTATCAGCAAGCGCTCCACCACCTGGCCGTTCTTAAGGTGAGACTCGACGATCTCGTCGATATCGCTGTCGTCCATATAGGTGTACCAGACGGCATCGGGGTAGACCACGGCGACCGGACCTGCGGCGCAACGATCCAGGCAACCGGCTTTGTTGACCCGCACCTTGCCCGGCCCGTCCAGCCCGGCGGCCTTGACCTGCGATTTGCAGCGGTCAAAAGCTTCCTGCGCGCGGTGGTCGGCGCAACAGGCCTCGCCATGGCTGCGCTGATTCAGGCAAAAGAAAATATGACGTTTGTAATAGGAGTCGGTTGCGGCGGCCACCGAGGCGAGGCCGGCAGCCGATTCGCTGGTTGCGGCGTCTTGGGAGATGGATGAGGTCATGGGCTGATTTTACGTTTTAGCCGACGGTGGGCGCTCGCGGCCAGACAGCCGCGCCAATACATATAGCATGGCCGCATAAGGCCAGAGCCAGCCCAGCCACTGCACCAGACCGTGAAAACGGATGAAACGGCCCTGTTCCCAGGTTTGCAGCGTCTGCGCAAAGTAGGGGTTGGCGGGCGCCTGATTGAGCAGCCCTAGATGAATGGCCAGTGCCAGCAGGGTCAGGGCTGCAGCGGCGCGGCGCGGCAGCGCCAGCAATGCGAGCGCCAACACTGCCGCCAATCCTATGCCCACCTGCACCGGCAGATCCAGCCAGGCCCAGGCATGCTGGGGTCCATAGCTGAGGGCCGCCGACAAGCCCGACGCCGCCATCCCGACCGCAATCATTGCCACCGAGAACGTCGCGCGCTGCCAGCGTGTGCGAATCACGCAGTAGCCCAGCAAGCAAGGAATGAGCGCCCCCAGAGTCACGCACAGCAGTTCGGCGATGGGCACCAGCGGCTGCAGCTCCAGCTCGCGCATGGGCATCCACTCCAGAAACGGGGTGTCAGCCAGCGCCTCGGCCAGCGCGGACTCCAGCCGCTCGAACACCTGGCCCAGACCCAAGGGCACCGAGGCAGGAAACAGCAGCGCCGGGGGCCAGAGCACCAACAGCACCAGCGCGCCCCGCGCATTCTGGGCAAACCAGCGTGCTCTGAAGCGACTCCAGCGATCGACCACGCCGACTTTCTGCAGCGCCCATGCGCAGCAGGCACCCAGCCAGGCGCCCAGCGTATTGAGCGCCAGATCCACGTTGGAAGGAATGCGCGACGGCAGGTAGCTTTGCAGCATTTCCATGGCCAGCGACAGCAGCGCGCTGCCGAGCACCGCCACACTGACAGCCCGGGACACGCGCCTGCTGCGCAGCGCCGACAAGGCCAGCAAAAACCCCAGCGGCGCATAGCCCAGCAGGTTGGCGCCCACATCAAAACCGGTCCAGTATTTTGGCAGCGGCGCTGTCAGAAAGCGCAGCGGCGAGATGCCCTGGTTGCGCCAGTCAGCAAAGGGATACAGGCTGGCATAAACGATCAGACAGATGGCCGCCAGCGCCAGCGGCCAGGCCGTGGTGCGCTGCGCGGCGGGCATCGTTCGGAGAGGAGAGGGTCGCCGGTCCATGACGCTTTCGCTGAAACGGCGGCTTCTGGCTAGAAGGGCTTGACCACCACCAAAATGACCACAATGAGCATCAAGACTATCGGTATTTCATTGAACCAGCGATACCAGACATGGCTGTGTAGATTGCGGTTCTGATCGAACCTGGTCAGAACCCGGCTGCAGGCGTGGTGATAGCCCATCACCAGCACCACCATGGCCAGTTTGGCGTGCATCCAGGCATTGCCTGCCCCGAACCCGATGCGGTACCAAAGGTACAGCCACAAGCCGGTCGCGACGGCCGGAACAGCCAATAGCGTGGTGAAGCGCAGCAGCTTGTGGGCCATCAGCAGCAGCCGCTCACGCTCGGCAACGCTTTCCGGCGGCACCATGGCCAGG
>MERZ01000060.1:10348-11729 GCA_001770785.1 Burkholderiales bacterium RIFCSPHIGHO2_12_FULL_61_11 | reverse complement strand
GCGAACCAGCTGGCAATAAAAATGATGTGAAAGGATTTGGCCCAGAGCATTGCGCGAGTGTAGCCCGCGCGACTCCTTGCTGAATTTAAACACAGCATCAAAAAAAGGGTTTGAGTTCAATCGTGGGCCCCACGGAAAAGGCTTACCAAGCCGGCTGTCGATGGATCACCGCATTGCCGGGCAAACCGAAGACGAAATCGGTAGCCGCGCAGGCATTGAAGTGGATCCTTGCCTTTTTTTTTGTGCAAGATTCAGGCTAAAGCCGGGGCGATTCAATAATCTTCCCATCTGTGAATAGGGTGGACGCCGGGCGCCACTGGTGTCGGAAGCAGGAACTCCCGTTCCGCAGAGGATGCATCCAGGACAGGCGGCTTGTCTCGGTCGGCGCTGCGTGCAGCGCCGGTTTCTGGCCAACTTAGTGGGTCTTGTTGCAGTAATGCAGCAGCAGGCCGGTCAGGACGCTTCCGCCGACGATGTTGCCCAGCGTGACGGGTATCGCGTTCCACAGCAGCCATTGCTGCACGCTGATGTCCGCTCCCAGAATCATGGCAGTGGGGATGACGAACGTGTTCACGATCGAGTGTTCGAGCGCGAGGGCGAAGAACGTCGACACCGGCAGCCAAATCACCGCGAACTTACCGGTGGTCGAGGTGGTATTTATTTAACGTGGGTCGGGCCGGGGTTCAAACCGGATGCATTAGTGTTCTGGCGTTGCCGGATTCCGTGGCTCCGGATCGCCGCCGACAAACAGCGTGCTAAGCCACCAGGCGAAGAGCAGCACGGCGAATTTCACCATCAGCCACCCGGTGCTGGTCTGCTGATCCACCAGGTAGCTGTTGCAGACGCGCACCGGTGCGACGATGTAAAGCCAGCCGAGCACGGCCAGCATGCTGATGAAGTTGGTCCATATGAAGCCCCGGCCGATGGCCGAGAGCCGCTTCCAGGCCAAGGCCAGGGGCAGGCCGACCAGAGCGGGCAGGCTGATGAATTTCGCCGCCTCGGTCAACGGGTCAGTCAGCGCGGCGTCCAACGCGCGCGGCAGCATCCAGTAGCTGGAGGCGAAGATCGCCAATACGGCGCAGGGAATCGCCCCGCCCGCAGCGGCAAGCAGCGCATCCTGGCAGCGCGCCGGAAGCAAGCGGCCGGCGATGATGCCGGCGGCCGCGAGCAGTGGAATCTGCACCAGCATGTGGGCGCTCATCGTCGCCTCCAGCAGTGTCCGCGCGGCGGGTGTCGCGAGCAACAGGTAGAGGGCGCCGAGGCCGAAGGGGGCGTACCGGGACCGCGAAATCCTCAGGGCCATGTGGCGATCCTTTCCGCAAACGCTATGGGTTGATCGATGTCGCTGATCTGCGCCAGTTTGCCGTCGCGGCCGACGAGA
>MERZ01000060.1:9159-10323 GCA_001770785.1 Burkholderiales bacterium RIFCSPHIGHO2_12_FULL_61_11 | reverse complement strand
ATGCGCCAGTGCGCGCCATCAGCACCGTAGGTATGGCCATATGCCTTCAGGCTGGTCAGATCGTCCCGGTCCGGGTCGAAGCTGATGCTGACCAGCGCGAAGTCGCGCCCCAGCGCTTGCTGCGGGACGCGATCACGGATCTGTTTGAAGGCCATGCCCAGACTGCGACAAAGCGTAGTGCAACGGGTATAGATGAACTCCACCGCCAACAGCCGGCCCTGGTAATCCTGCAGGCGGAAGGCACGGCCGTCCTGGTCTTCGAGGACGACCGCTGGCAGCGCTCGCGGTGAACGCAAGATGTCCGCGCGGCGGGCGGTTTCGGCGGTAAAGGCACTGAAGCCATCAGTGCCCAACCACAAGACGCCGCTGCCCAGAAAGGTTACCAGCGCCGTGGCGGCAACACTGCGGCGGCTCAGTTTCAAGCGACTGCGGCGCGCGCCAGCGTGGCCCGTGGGTAATCGCGGCCAGACAAGCCCAAGCGGGTGAGAAAACGAACCATGAACACCAATACAGAAGCAATCACCAGTAGTGCAAAAACCGATCCAATGCGGTCGTATGGAACCCACTCCGGCAGGTGGGCGGCAAAGCGGCGTGGCACGCTTTCCTTGCCCGAATAGAGGAAGCTCAGGGTGAAGCCGAGAGAGCCTGCGGTGAATCCCCAGAATGCAGCGCGGTCGAGCAAGCTGTCCTGGGCATCCTGGTAGGGCTTGCCGAGGTAATACATGAAGCCGAACACCATCGCCACCATGCCGAGAAGCAGATAGGTATGGAAGTGCCCCGGCACCCACAGCGTGTTGTGCATCACGTAATTGACCGTGATGGTGCCGTCGATGAACGCCGGCATGACGCCAGCCGCCCAGCCGAACAGCGACACGAACAGCAGCTTGGTGGCCATGTCCCAGCGGATGCCCGAGCGGTACACGATCATCAGGGCGCCGTAGCCGGTGACCACCAGGATCGGGAAGGTGTTCATGTAGCCGATCACCTGGCCCATGATCAGAAACCATTTCGGGAAGGCAAAGTCCATCAGCAGGTGGTGCGGGAAGATGAATATGACCATCAGGGTCGAGGCCGTCCACGAGGCGAGGAACACCTTGTTCGACTTCCACGGGCGCTGCGTGTAGCGCGGCAGGATCTCATAGACCGCGATCACGGCCATGTAGA
>MERZ01000060.1:4839-9147 GCA_001770785.1 Burkholderiales bacterium RIFCSPHIGHO2_12_FULL_61_11 | reverse complement strand
TGAATATGTGGCCGAACGCGTAGATCATGCCCTTGGCCAGGAGGGGATCAATGGCGAAGCCCGGGACGTAGAGATTCACCAGACTCATGGTCAGGATGCTGGCGCCGACCACCAGACCGACGACGTTGACGATGGTCACCATGGTGCTGGCGACCACCGTGGGCGGCGGGGCCTTGCCATCGTCGTGGCCGAACAGCTGCGGCCAGCCGAGCGCGCGGGAGAAATTGCCGTAGCGAGCGATGATGGCGCGGGCGATGTCCAAGTGCATCAGCAGGAAGCCGACGCCGATCACCAGCAGGCCGCCCATGAACAGGGCCGCCGCTTCCCGGCTCCACATGCCCATCGATTTTGCCGGCAGCGGGTAGAGAAAGGTCCAGCCGCCCTGGAAGTGCCCAAAGAGCACGCTGGCGAGGATCATGACGACACCGAGCAGGAATAGCACCAGGTTGGCGACAAATATCCTCTGGGAGAGATCCACGTATTGGCGCAGGAAGTGCCACATGATGGCCGCCCCGGCGATAGCGGTGATGCCCACCATGCCGGCGCCGTGCAGCGTCATGAGTTCATAGAACCAGTTCGCTCCCATGGAAATGAACTGCGCCTGCTCCATGCGCATGAGCAGGCCAAAAACCATCATCAGCAACAATACGGCTGCCGCGGTGACCAGATAGGCCAGCACGCTGGCCTTTGCTCCCTGATCGGGCGTGCGGGTATAGGTGTAACTCGCCATGTTCACTTTCTCCTTTATAGGCCGCCGACTTTGATTTCGGCCATCATGTTGTGGTGTGCTATGCCGCAGTATTCCAGACACAGGATCCTGTATGTGCCTTCATTGCGGAAGGTGTGCCGGATGATGTTGGTGTAGCCGGGCATCGCCTGGGTCTGTGCGACCAGGTGCATGCCGGCGTCGTAGATGCCGAAGCCGTGGTTAACATCCGCGCTGGTCACACGGAACTCCACCGGCTGGTCCTTTGCTACGCGGTCACGGCTCAGTTCCCAGCGCCATTGGTAGGCTGTTGCCTGGACGACCTGCACCGGGCCGGAGTTGCTCCGGGCGTGGCCGGCGTCGTAGGGCAGATCCCGCAGCGTGTAGATCATCACCGGTCCGAACACCAATACCAGCGTCCAGAACAGCTTGGTGCGCGTGCTGTAGGCGCTATGCACCACACGTCCGTAGTCTTCCTCGCGTGCGCCGGAATTGATGGCGACGAAGGCAAACCCGAGCCCCACGAGCGTCATCAATACCAGCGAAGCCAACCATGCGATTTGTTGCATCTTATGTTTCCTCTCTTCCTGTTATTGCCAGCGACGAATCAGTTAGTCTGCCTGGATCGGTGACGACTGGTGGTAACTGTTCAACCCATACTCCAGATGCGGAGACGCTGCATGCCGGCGATCTTGCATGCTTGCTTTACGTGACCACATAAACTGGCTTCCAACCGGTCAAATGAAATATATATGGAAACCTTAATTAATGCAATTCAAATACATCGTTAATGAAGATGCTAAGACCCGGACCTTGCGGGAAGGGAACGTCGCCCTGACCCCTTGTTCGAACGCGGCTCCCTCTTACAGCGCCCCGTAGCCGGCCAAGCGCTGCGCGTCAACGATATGAATATCCCGCCTGTCGATCTCGATCAGTCTTTCAGCCTCCAGTTCACGCAAAACCTTGGAGAAATATTCCGGTGTCAAGGACAGGCGCGAGGCAACCGTGGCCTTGCTCACCGGCAGTGATACCGTGAGAACCTCGCCGGTGGCACCGTCTTCAACGTGAAGTTCGCGCAGAAAATATCCGATCACACGCTGCACACCGCTTTCCAGGGCACGCGATTCGATGTCTTGCACCAGTCCATGCAGCCGCCGCGAAATACCCGCCAGCATGCGCAGCGAAAACCGGGGATCGCGCTCGATCTCCGCCAGCATGGACTGCTTGCTCACGCATATCAGCAGCGTGCTGGTCAACGTCTGGGCGCTCAGGATATAGGGCCTGCCGGTAAACATCAGGGCTTCGGCAAAACTGTGGCCCGGCCCTACCAGATCAATCACTTTTTCCTGGCCAGCCGGGGAGGTGGCAAACAGTTTGACCTGGCCGGTCACGACCGCATGGAATTCCTCGCAGGGCTCTCCAAATCGGAAAACGGTGTCTCCCCGCACCATTCGGCGCATCTGGCAGCCCTGCGCCACGCGGTTCAGCTCTGCGGGAGACAGGTCACTGAAAAGAGGCAGCACCGCCAGAAAGCGCGGAATATTGAATTCATCCACATTCATAGAAACTTTCGAATTAATGAATCCAGCCGGGAAATCATCGGATTGTAGGGAGAAGGCTTGAACTCACTTTCGTACGCATTCTTCAACTGGTTCAAGGAATCAATCCGGAATGGTCACTATGCTGCACAAAAGCTGCATATAACGCCGCCAAGCGCCGGACACCCGTTCGTCGAAGGGGGGTTAACTGAGGAAATCGATATGTCACAACCCGATCAAGACCATCCATCGTCAGACCCCATGGACGATCCCAATGAAGCCGTGCCGTTCATGCAGCAGTTGCTCGACAACCCCTTCCTGCTGTTGTTTCTTGGCGTCATGATTCCCATGATTGTCTACACATTGTGGGGCGTGATCGACATTCTGACCGTGCCGCTCGCAAAGTAGCGATCGACCGACCAAGCAAAATTACCAAAAAAAACCAGGAGAAATGCATATGAGCGCAATCTTGCCGCCGGCTGAACGGCTTTGGTGGAAACATCCACTGGATCGTGTTGAAGGTACCTGGATCGTTCTCGCGCTGATCTGGTGTCTGATCATGTTTGCCATGATGGTTGGCTGGCATATCTACGGCAAACAGAACCTGTCCACCGAAACCTACCGAACCACGCCTGTGCAGTTCTCCAAAAAAGCCCAGGCGATGGTTGACAAATACACGGTGCGCACGGAAACGGATCAAAAGATTCCCGTGGTCGCACCACCTGCTGGCAGCGACGTTTATCTGACCGCTCGTTTGTGGAGTTTCTGGCCGATTCTCGAGCTTGAAAAAGACAAGACCTACCGGCTTCACCTCACTTCGATGGACTACAACCACGGCTTCTCCCTGCAACCGGTCAACATCAACATCCAGATTGTTCCGGGTTTTGAACACGTGATCAACATTACGCCCAATAAGGCAGGAACTTATTCGGTACTGTGCAACGAATTTTGCGGTATCAACCATCACACGATGGTGAGTCGCCTTTACGTCAAATAAGGGGGCGTAAATGACAACAACCACTTCTTACCGCACATGCCCCCGTTCCGGGCTTCAATTCGAGTCGCAAGCTGAAAAATTAATGATTGCCAACGCCGTCACGGCGGTCGTTGCCCTGCTGGTCGGCGGCATTCTCGCGATCGGGGTCGTGCTGACGCGCTGGCCTGCCGTGCACTGGCTGGCTGCGGACACGTTCTACATGGTGCTGACCGCGCATGGCATCGACATGCTGATTTACTGGATCATCTTCTTCGAAGTCGCGGTGCTTTACTTTTGCTCCTCCACGCTACTGCGCTGTCGCATCGCCACGCCAAAAGTCGCATGGGCCGCTTTCGCGCTGATGCTGATCGGCGCGATTGTCAACAACGTCGCCGTTTTCAGGGGCAGTTCAAGCGTCATGATGACGTCCTACGTACCGATGATGGCGGAACCCGCGTTCTATCTGGGGCTGATCCTGTTTGCAGTGGGCGCGCTGATTGCCTGTTTTGTGTTTTTCGGCACGCTGGTCATTGCCAAACGCGACAAAACCTATCAGGGTTCGGTGCCGCTGGTGACTTTCGGCGCCATCGTTGCCGCCATCATTGCCGTGTTCACCATCACCTCCGGTGCAATCATTCTCATCCCGACCTTTTTGATGTCGATCGGATGGGTCAAGTCGGTCGATCCCCTGGTGTATCGCACCATCTGGTGGGCGTTCGGCCATTCGTCGCAGCAGGTCAACGTCGCCGCGCACATATCCATCTGGTATGCCGTGGCGGCCATTGCGTTTGGCGCTAAGCCCATGTCGGAGCGGGTGAGCCGCGGTGCTTTCCTGCTGTACATTCTGTTCCTGCAACTGGCCAGCGCGCATCACCTGCTGGCTGACCCGGGCCTCAGCACTTCGTGGAAAGTGGTTAACACCAGCTACTTCATGTATTTCGCCGTGCTGGCCTCGATGATCCACGGCCTGACCGTTCCGGGTGCCATTGAAGTCGCGCAACGCAGGAAGGGATTCAACAACGGCCTGTTCGAATGGCTGCGCAAGGCGCCTTGGGGCAACCCGGTGTTTTCGGGCATGTTCATCTCAC
>MERZ01000060.1:4521-4830 GCA_001770785.1 Burkholderiales bacterium RIFCSPHIGHO2_12_FULL_61_11 | reverse complement strand
CATCGGCTTCGGGTTCCTCGGCGGCATCTCCGGCGTGATGATGGGCACCGAGCAGCTCAACATGATCATTCACAACACCATCTACGTGCCGGGCCATTTCCATGCCACGGTGGTGATTGGTACCACGCTGTCATTCATGGCGCTCACCTACTTCCTGATTCCTGTGCTGTTCCGGCGCGAAATGATCAACCCGGGGTTGGCAAAATTTCAGCCCTATTTTTTCGGCCTGTCGATGTACGCCTTTGTCCTCGTGATGATGGGAGCCGGCACGCTTGGTGTCTCCCGCCGCCACTGGGACATGAGCTTCAG
>MERZ01000060.1:0-4503 GCA_001770785.1 Burkholderiales bacterium RIFCSPHIGHO2_12_FULL_61_11 | reverse complement strand
TGAGTGGCCGGGTGCGGCGTATCTGCTGATGGGACTGGTCGGGATTGCCGGCATCTTCGCGATTGTCGGTGGAGCCCTCTACATCTACATCACGGTCGGCTCAATCCTGTGGGGTAAAAAGCTGGAAGCCGGCAGCAAAAGCGCCAACTTCACGCCCATACCACCCACGGCACACACCGTGGTTGCCCAGTCTTATGGGTCCGCCGGGTTCGCGGCGCCGGGCACTTTTGTGTTGGCGACGGTGTTCCTTGTCGCGTTCGTCCTGTACTATTTCATCAACTGGAAATACCTGTCTCAGGTATGGGGGTTGAGTTAAGCTGGCCGAGCGTGCACGGGCATTGACCCGCGTATCACTGTACGCCGAGTTCTCGCGCCGCAAGGAAAGGCAAACAATGAACGTGAAATCCGCCAGCACACCATCAGTCATGCGTACGGCCCGCGATGTCCTCGGGCTGTTCAAGCTTCGCATTGGCTTCATGATCATGCTGACCGCGCTGGTGGGGCTGGCCGTCACGTCAGGCCCTTCGCTCGGCTGGCCCAAGCTACTGACGCTGGCACTGGCGGTGCTGGTGTCGTCAGCCAGCGCCGGGGCGTTCAACCAGTACTACGAGCACGACAGCGACCGCTTGATGGCACGCACCCGCGGCCGTGCTTTCGTCACGGGCGCGCTGGCCCGCACTCCGGCCTGGCTGATTCTTATGGGCGTGATGCTGGCCGGTTCGGTAACATTCGCGGCATGGGTGCTCAATCCGGTGTCGGCCGCCTTTGTTTTTCTTGGCGCATTTTTTTACGCCATCGTTTATACCGTATGGCTCAAGCGGCGCAGCGCGCTCAATATCGTGGTCGGTGGGCTGGCTGGCAGCTTTGCGGTGCTCGCTGGTGCTGCGGCGGTCAACCCGCAACTGGGGCCCTTGCCGGTGCTGCTGGCCATCGTCCTGTTTCTGTGGACTCCACCGCATTTCTGGAGCCTCGCCATTGCCAACCAGGCTGAATATGCCGCCGCTGGCATACCGATGCTGCCGGTGGTGGTGGGTGTAGCGCGCGCCGCGCAGATCGTGCTGTGGAGCACCGTTGCGCTGGCGTTGACCGCGCTGCTGCCGGGCTTGTTTGGCGCAGGGCTGATCTATCTTGGCGGTGCGCTCGCTGGCGGTGGCTATTTCGTCTACAGGGCTTGGCTGTTGGCGCGAGCACCCTCGCGCAAAACGGCAATGGGGGCATTTTTCGCATCGCTGATTCAGCTCAGCCTGCTACTCGTCGGCGCGACATTCGACAGCCTGTTGCGCTGATGCACGCCGCCAGGGGAGTCGCCATGCTTGAGCCCATCAACGCGCCTCGCCCGGGGGCGCATTCCGTGTCGCCTGGCTTGGTGCTGATTGTGGCAATTGCCCTATTTGGAACCGGCCTGGTGCTCGCTGCAACCGGTGCGGAAGTAGCGGGTGTCGCCACCCCTGCCAGCCTGGATCAGGCCGCTGCGCTGCGCTTGAGCCAGTCGGTGGTGGGTAACACGGTCAGCGATTTCACGCTGCTGGACCGCGAGGGTCGGCCGGTCCGTTTGTCACACTACCGCGGCAAGCCCCTGCTGGTAAGCTTTATCTACACCGGATGTTTTCAGGTTTGTCCCGTGACGACGCGCTCACTGCAAAGTGCCGTCGAGGCCGGTCGGAGCGTGTTCGGCACCCATCAGTTCAACGTCGTCAGCATCGGCTTCAACCAGCCGGCCGACTCGCCTCAATCTCTCAAGTCGTTTGCCCGTCAATATCGAATTGATGCGCCAAACTGGGAGTTTCTAAGCCCGGACGCGTCGATCGTTGCGCCGCTGACACGTGAATTTGGCTTCAGTTACCAGGCGACCCCGGCCGGTTTTGACCATGTGCTTCAGGTGACACTGCTCGATGCGCAAGGTCGCATCTATCGGCAGATTTACGGTGAAGAACCCAACGCCGACGCCATCGGCGAACCACTCAAACAACTACTCAATGGCGTGCCGGTTTCGCAGCAGTTGCGATGGGGCGATCTGATTGACCGCGTGCGCATCCTTTGCACCGTCTATGACCCAAAGACCGGGCAGTACCGCGTCAAATATGATTTGCTGATTGAGATAGCCGGCGGGGTGACCTTCGCGCTGGCGATGATCTGGTTCTTCCTCGCCGAATGGCGAACACAAAGGCTCGCGCGTCGCAAGCAGTCCATGCAAACGCGTTCCCGTGCCAGCGACGCGAATTCCCTTTCGCCCAAAGTTGATCGGGATCATCACGCCGATAAGCAAGCGTAAGCGTTGTAGCATCAGGCCTGTCGTCGTCCGCGTCTTTATCAAAGCTGCTTGTCGTGCTTAATTTATTGCAGACCTTTACCCAAAGCGTATTTCTCGCGATTGAAAAAATCTTCAACAGTTTTTTTGGCGAGCGCCTCAATCCGTTTTACTATCTCGGCGCGATCACTTACTTTTTGCTCTGGATCGTTATTGCGACCGGCCTGTATCTCTACGCTTTTTTTGAAACCAGTGTCGCCGGCGCATTTGGCTCAGTGCAAGCGCTGACGCACGGCCAATGGTTTGCCGGTGGGGTGTTGCGCAGCGTGCATCGTTACGCCTCGGACGGGCTGGTGTTGGGCATGGCGCTGCATCTCATCCGGCATTTCACCTTCGATCGCCATCGGGGATTTCACTGGTTTTCGTGGGTTTCCGGCGTGATCCTGCTCTGGCTCACCTACGCATCGGGCGTCAACGGCTACATGTTGCCGTGGGACCGCCTGTCGCAGTTCGTGGTCACGGCCACCACGGAATGGTTTGACGTGCTGCCGGTGATCGGCGGCTCGATGACGCGCAATTTCATTTCCAACGCCAACGTCAGCGACCGTCTGTTTTCATTGTTGTCGTTTCTGCATATCGGGATTCCCTTGGTCCTGATGGCTGTGCTGTGGGTCCACACCCAGCGCACACCCAGCGCCAAAACCAACCCGCCACGGCCGTTGATGATTGGCATCGTATTGAGCCTGGTCGCGCTGGCGATCATCAAGCCCGCCGTCAGCCAGGGGCAGGCCGACATGGCCACGCTACCGGCCAGCGTAAATTTCGACTGGTTTTATCTGCCGGTTTATCCGCTCATTGAACACTGGGGGCCTTTGAAAGCCTGGTTGTTCTCGATCGGCGCGACCCTGCTGCTGCTGGCGTTGCCGTGGCTGCCGCCGCGCCGCCGCGGCAGCCAGCCCGAGTGGAGTCTGGCGGTCCATCCGGACGAATGCATCATAGAGGTACGCAGCGGCGAGACGCTGCTCGATGCGGGTTTGCGCCAGGGGCTGCCAATGCCCTTTGAATGCCGGAATGGCGGCTGTGGCGCCTGCAAGGCGACGCTGCTGCACGGTGAAGTCCGTTTGGAGCCCTTTCAGGAATCGGCCCTGACATCGGCCGAGCGCGCCGCTGGCAAGACGCTGCTTTGCTGCGCCGAACCGCTGAGCGATGTCGAAATCGAATACGTTCCACAAATCGGCCCCAAGGCGCTTCCCATCAAACAATATGTCGCGCGGGTGAGCCGGCTTGAACGGCTCACGCAAGACGTGATGCGCCTGAGCTTGCGCCTTGAGGACGGCAGCGCACTGCGCTTTCACGCCGGTCAATACATCAACATCATTCTCGACGACGGAGCCGGGCGCAGCTTTTCCTTTGCGGCGGCACCGCATGCCGCCGAGGAAATCGAGTTGCATGTTCGGCTGGTTCCAGGCGGCCGCTTCACCACCGAGGTGTTCACGCGCATGAAGGTGGGAGATCAGCTTCGATTCGAGGGACCGCTGGGCGCATTCACCTTGCGCCAGGACACCGACAAGCCGATCCTGTTTGTCGCTGGCTCAACCGGCTTCGCGCCGGTAAAAAGCATGATCGAGCATGCCTTCCATTGCGGGCTGAAGCGCCCCATGATTCTCTATTGGGGGGTGCGCAATCGTCGCGATCTTTATCTGGGTGATCTGGCTGAACAATGGGCGCGCGAACATGCCAATTTCACATTTGTGCCGGTGTTGTCCGAGCCTCGTGCGGAGGATGAATGGACCGGCCGGACCGGCCTGGTGCACGAAGCCATACTGGCCGATTTTCCTGATCTGTCCAAACACCAGGTTTACGCTTGCGGTTCGGTGCAGATGGTGGAAGCCGCACAGCCGGCGTTCATCAAGCATGGCATTTCCAGCGATGACTGCTTCTCCGACGCGTTCCGCCTGACAGCGCAAAAGCCACTGGACACAGCGAAGGCCGACGTGGTAAAGCTCGGGGGGTCGAATGTCTGACAAACCGCTGCCCGCAGCGCTACGCTACGCCCTGCAGGCGCTTGCCTACGGCGCGTTTGCCGCCACGCTGGGCTATTTTTCCACCTCGCCATCCTATCGGCTGAGGGGCGATAACGAGGCCATCATCAAGCTCTCCTTCAGTCATTCCGCGCAGCTGGTGCAGCCTTGCCGCGAGCGCAGCGAGGCCGAACTCGCCAGGCTGGCACCCAACATGCGCAACAAGATGGACTG
>MERZ01000059.1:12826-14010 GCA_001770785.1 Burkholderiales bacterium RIFCSPHIGHO2_12_FULL_61_11 | reverse complement strand
CGGCCCATGGATTCGGTGGCAATCATGTAGGTTCCCACCGGCATGATGCGGGCCGTCACCTCGGGCGCCACCTCGTCGCCGTATTCGCCCAGATACACGTTGCCCGCCAGCACGAGGAAGTGGCATCGCACCTCTCCTTGCGCCGTTTTAACCAGCGGTTGGTGGCCGCGTTCGACCATGAAAACCGGCGAGTTTTCATGAAGACGCACGCCGGCCGCAAGGGCTGCGGCGCCCAGACCGAGGCAGTACTTCAGCGGATGGAGGTGCCCCGAGCGGCCATCGAACACGGCGGAGTGGAAGCGACTGCTGGCAACCCAGCTGCCGATCTCCCGCGGGCTGACCCATTGCAATGGGTATTCGTACGTCCGCATGACGTGCTCCATCCACTTTTGCAGTTCTGCCGACTTGCGCGGCCTGACTGCCAGGCTGAGGTAACCGGGCGCGTAGTCGCAGTCAATGGCGTGGCGTCGGATGCGGTCCTGCAGCAACTGCAGGCCTTCCACCGAGACGTCCCAGGCGCGCCGGGCATCCTGCGGCGAGAACTGCTTCTCGATGGCGCTTTCGCCGTCGGAGCCGAAGCCCACGATGACCTGCCCGCCGTTGCGTCCCGACGCGCCCCAGCCGATGCGCTGCGCCTCCAGCAGCGTCACCGCGTAGCCGCGTTCAGCCAGCGCGAGAGCCGCCGACAGGCCTGCGTAGCCGCCGCCGATCACGCACACATCGGCCGTGACGCGTTCGCTCAGCGTGGCGCTGGGTGGCGGACGCGTCAAGCTGGCTTCGTAGTACGAGTTCTCGACAACTTCGAGTTCCTTTTTGAGCAGCAATTCAGCTCACCCGGAAATTGACGAACTGCCAGGGATCATCCCTATCCACCTCTTCGCCGAACAGCGGGCTGCGTCCCTGCAGCGGCGTCCAGTCGCCATACACGCCGATCAACTCGCCAAGGTAGGGCGTGGCGGCCTTTAGCACCGTTTCGTGGTCGATGTCGTCGGGCTCCACAAGGCCCGCGTCAGGATGGCGCAGAGCCCAGACCATGCCACCCAGAATGCCGGCGGCCACCTGCAGGCTGGTGGCGTTGTTGTAGGGTGCTCGTTCGCGCGCCTGTTCGATGGAAAGGCGCGAACCATACCAGTACGCGCCTTTGGCATTGCCCATCAGCAGCACACCCAGCTCGTCGATACCGC
>MERZ01000059.1:9411-12687 GCA_001770785.1 Burkholderiales bacterium RIFCSPHIGHO2_12_FULL_61_11 | reverse complement strand
GCATGCGTCACCAGGAAGCCGTGGTATGGCCCCTCCAGCGGGGTCCAGCTGCGCACCCGGGTGCCGAAGCCGGGGCGGTTCAGGTAGATCGCCGCATCGCAGCCGAAACCGTGGTGACTGGCGCCACCGGGCCAGTTCTTTTCATGGCTGCCCCATCCCAATTCCGCTGGTTGCAGGCCTTCGTCGATGAAGGCGTCGGTCGACCAGGTATTGACGAACTCGTCCCGGTTCTTGCGCCGTTCGCAGATCTGCGTGTCGCGCTCGGCCACGTGGATCACCTTGATATTCAGGCGTCTGGCCAACTCGGCCCACTCCTCGCCACGCCCGGGCGTCGGCGCACCGAGCCGGGCGTTGGCGGCCATGTTGAGCAGCGCCTGTTTCAGAAGCAAGGAAACGAGCCCCGGATTGGCGCCCTGGGTGACTACCGCCGTGGGCCCGGAGTGGTGATGCAGGCGAAAGGCCAGTATTTCCTCGCGCAGCGCATAGTTGGAGCGCTGCGAGGGCGGCAGGGACGGGTTGTCGTAACGACCACGCCACGGCTCGTTGCAGGTGTCCAGGTAAAGCGCGCCGCGCCTATGGCACAGTTCGATCAGCGCCAGGCTGGACACCTCCACCGACAGGTTCAGCAGGAAGTCGCCTTCTTCGAGCATGGGCGCCAGCAGGCTCTCGCAGTTGCCTTCGTCGATCGCATTGGCAATCACCTCCACGCCCAGCTCCGTGGCAATGCCGGACCGGTCTTCGCTGGTCTTGACGATCTTGACCCTGGAAGGCTTGACGCCTAGATGGCGAAACAGCAGGGGCAGGATCGCCTGCCCGATGCAGCCAAAGCCCAGCATCACGAGCTTGCCGGTCAGGTTTGAGCGTGGAGTGCCCTGCCTCATGGGGAAAAATGGCACTCATCCCCGGGGGACAATGCTTCAGGCAAGCGGACGGGCATTTCGCGCTAGTTCTCGTGCACGTAGCTGCCTGGTGCCGCTACGGGTAGTTCCGCCGACGCCAAGCCGACCACTGGCACGGCCTTGACCTGCCCCGACACCTGCTCACTGAGCCAATTGTGCCAACATGGCCACCAGGATCCTGCCACCGACGGGGCCTGCTCCAACCAAAGTTGTGGATCGGCGGTTGCCTTGCCCGGCGCATGGAACGCAAAGCGATAGCTCGCCTGCGGATGCGCCGCCGGGCCCGTTGGCGGATTGACGATGCCAACGTTGTGGCCGCCCGAGCTCAACACGAAGCTCAATGGCGCGTGCTGCGCGAGGCGGTGGATCTTGTACACCGAGGTCCAGGGTGAGACATGGTCGCGCTCGATAGCCACCACGAAAAGCGGCAGCGTAATATCCCCCAGCTTGACCGTGTGGCCACCCAACCGGTAGCGGCCGTGGGACAAGTCATTGTGCAAATACAGCCGGCGAAGGTATTCGCTGTGCATGCGCGCCGGCAACCGCGTGGCATCGGCGTTCCAGGCGCGCAGCGCCGTCATGGGCGTGTGCGCGCCCATCAAGTACTCGTGCAGGAGCTTGGACCACACCAGATCCTTGGAATTGAGCAGGGCGAAAGCGCCCGCCATCTGGCGACCATCGAGATAGCCGTGAGCGCTCATCAGGTCTTCCAGGAATGCGATCTGGCTTTCATCAATGAATAGCCCCAGTTCTCCCGGCTCGTGAAAGTCGGTCTGCGCAGCCAATAGCGACAAAGTCTTGAGCGGGTTGGTCGCCTTGGCGCCCAGAGTGGCGGCGGCGATGGCCAGCAGCGTTCCGCCCAGACAATAGCCCACGGCATTAATTACCGCGCCGGGCCGTTGTTCCCCCACGGCCTTCAGCGCGGCCATGACGCCGAGCTCCACATAGTCCGCCAGCCCCAAGTCACGGTCTTCACTACCCGGATTCTTCCAGGACACCATGAAGACGGTGTGGCCCTGCTCCACCAGGTACTTGACCAGCGAGTCGGCCGGGGTCAGGTCGAGGATGTAATATTTCATGATCCATGACGGCACAATGAGCATTGGCTCGGCATCGACCTTGGCGGTGGCGGGCTCGTATTGAATCAGCTCGATCAGGCGGTTGCGAAAGACCACCTTGCCCGGCGTCACTGCCACGGTCTCTCCCGGCAGGAAATTCTCGACGCCGCGCGGCTTGCCGTTGCCAAGCACGACCAGCGCATCGCGCGACCAGTTGGCAAAGCCGTTCAAGAGGTTGGCGCCTCCAGTGCGCCATGTTTCCTTCAGGACTTGCGGGTTCATCGCGACGGAATTCGACGGCGACCACATGTCCAGCCACTGGCGCATGGTGAAGGCGGCGATGTCCTCATGGTGTCTGGAGACGCCGCGCACGCCGGTCATGCTCTGGGTCAACCATTCATCCTGCAGGAGAAAAGCCTGGGCGATGGTGCTAAACGGCGGCGAATGCCATTCCTGCGCCGAAAAGCGCTTGTCCTGCGGCCGCGGCTCCACGCTGTAGGCACACTCGCCCTGCAAGGCATAGGGCGCCGCGTACTGAAGCTCAAATAGTCCCTTGCGCAGTGCGCTAGCGGCCATGTCGGCCTGTTTGGAAGGTGAAACCAATAAATGGATGAGCCAGTCGGCGTAGGCAAGCCCCACCGACGCGGGCGAAATGCCATGGGACAGCCGCGCCAGCCAGAGCTTGAGAGGTAGATCCATCGGGTCCGGTGCGTGCGTACCGGGTCGGATATCGGAAATAATCATTAAAGCCCCCTTTGGCAGCAAACCGCCGCACTGAAACATCGTCCCTCCTTTGCAACACCTTGGGTTTGCGGAAAGTCAACAAAACCCGGAAAACCCGCAGCGGCGCAAAAGCGGCATTGAGAACTCCGTGCATCCAGAGTTGCCAGCAATTTTGTGCGGCGAGCGGGTCATCCGCTTGAGCCAGAACAAACGTGCGGCGCCAGCGGGCAGCGAAGCGCGGCGACTTGCGAAATATCAAGTCATCCGGTTGCAGGCGGAATATATTTAATCCCCCGCGCGCTGTGGGAGGTTGTTGTTTCAAAGGAGTGCCACGATGAAAACCGATAGTCAACTCAGGACCGATGTCATCGATGAACTCGCCTGGGACCCGGCCATCAATGCCTTGGGTATCGGCGTCATCGTCAAGGAGGGCGTGGTCACCCTCACCGGCCACCTCGACAGCTTCGCCGAGAAGCACGCGGTGGAGAAGGCGGTTCACCGCGTTGCTGGCGTGCGCGGCATCGCCCTGGAGCTTGACGTCACGCTCGCCGCAGAGCACAAGCGCAGTGATTCCGAGATCGCGCAGGAGGCCGCCA
>MERZ01000059.1:0-9350 GCA_001770785.1 Burkholderiales bacterium RIFCSPHIGHO2_12_FULL_61_11 | reverse complement strand
CTTGCCCGTGCCGAGCAATGCGTCCGGACATTGACGGGTGTGCGCGGTCTGTACAACCGCATCACCATCAAGCCGCGCGCGAGCGGCCAGGATATCGGCGCGCAGATCACTGCCGCCCTGACGCGGCAAGCCATGCGGGAGGCCAGGCATCTCACCATCGAAGTCGAGGGCGGCGTGGTCACCCTGTGGGGTCATGTGCACTCGATGGCCGAGCGCGAGGCGGCCGTCGGCGCGGCGTTCTCGGCGCGCGGTGTCTCGCGCGTCGTGGACAAGCTTCAAGTCGGTATTTGAAGACACCGGCATTTTTCATCAACGTCTTCAATCAACCCAAAGGAGAAAATTATCATGAACAACCTTCGTGTACTGGATCCCTTAGCAGTCGCAGATCCCTTTGATATGGCCATGCGCCGCTTTTTTACCCCGGTCGCCTTCGACGCCGACACCCCCGCGCTGAAAATGCGCGTCGATGTCTCGGAAAAGGAAAATGCCTATCTGGTCAAGGCCGACATCCCGGGGGTCAAGAAAGAGGACATCAACGTCCGCATCGACGGCAACATCGTGCAGATCGATGCCGAGGTGAATCGCGAAAAGGAGACGAAGGGAAGCGGCGGCAAGGTCCTGTGCAGCGAGCGCTACTGGGGCAACATCTCGCGCACGTTCAGCTTGGCGCAGGACGTGGACGACAGCAAGGTGGTGGCCAAGTACACCGATGGTGTTTTGTCGCTGGAGCTGCCGAAGAAGGCCTCGCCCGCGTCCAAGAAGATCGCGGTGCAATAAGGTAGGCACCGCATGGCAACACGGGATGCGCAGCAGCCGGGCACTCCGGTGCTGCGCATCGGTTTCGCTGTGCAAGACCGATGGCAGCGGTGAGTTCGAGTTTTTTTAGACCATGGTCGTGACGCGCCGCTTCGACGTCTGCAACGGCGATGCCGACGGCCTGTGCGCTGTGCGGCAGTGGCGGCTGCACGAACCAGCCGAGGCGACGCTCATCACCGGCCTGAAGCGCGACATCGAGCTGCTCGAACGCGTGGACGCCAGCGCAGGCGACGAGGTGCTGGTGTGCGACATCTCCCTGGCGCGCAACCGCCCCGCGCTCATGCGGCTGCTCGAGAGCGGCGCGCGTGTGCGCTATTTCGACCACCATGATCCCGGCGCCGCGGTGTCCCACCCGGGATTCGAGGCGCACATCGACACCGCTGCCGACGTCTGCACCAGCGTGCTCGTCGATCATGCCCTGGACGGCCGCTACCGCGCCTGGGCCGTTGCCGGCGCCTTCGGCGACAACCTCGGCCGCGTGGCCGAGCGACTCGCCGCGGCGGCAGACCTGCGTGGCGAGCAGATCGCGAGCCTGCGCATGATCGGCGAGGCGATCAACTACAACGCCTACGGCGACGACGAGGCCGATGTGTTCATGGCGCCGGCCCGCCTGTACGCGCTGATGTCGCGCTACCAGGACCCGCTGGAGATGCTGGCGGGCGAGGCGGTGCTGCGCGAGATCGACGCGCGGCGTCAAGATGACCTGGCGCGTGCCGCGCGCATCGAACCTCACTGGCAGGACGCGCGCGGCAGCGTGCTGCTGCTGCCGGCCGCAGCGTGGAGCCGCCGCGTCGTTGGCTGCCTGGCCAATCAGCTGGCGAACCGCGAGCCGCGGCGCGCCCACGCGCTGTTGCTGCCCGCGCATTCCGGCGGCTGGCGCGTCAGCGTACGCGCGCCGCTCGATGCGCCGGGCGGCGCGGCGGCCTTGTGCAGCCGCTTCGGCGGCTCCGGCCGGGCAGCGGCGGGGGGCATCGACCATCTGCCTGAGGCCGAGGTCGAGCGCTTCATTCGCGCCTTCGGGGCCGCGCGCTGGGGCGACTGCGCCTGAGTTGCGCGAAATCAAACCGGGCGCATCCAGGCAAGCGCAGGCTGGACTCTCCAAACAGAAGGATTTCACCATGCTGCTGTTCGCGCTCGAGCCGCAAAGCCCATTCGCCACGACGCTGGCCGTCGCGCTCGACGTGCCGATCTCACCCCATGAAGACCGGTCCTTCGCTGACGGCGAATGCAAGCTGCGGCCGCTGGTCGACCCGCGCGGGGCCGACGCCTACGTCGTGCACGGCCTGCACGGTGGCCCCGACTTGAGCCCTCATGACAAGCTGGCGCGGCTGCTGATGTTCATCGCGACGCTGCGCGAGCACGGCGCGGCGCGCGTGACGGCGGTCGTGCCCTACCTTGCCTACGCGCGCAAGGACCGCCAGACCAAGCCTTGGGACCCGGTGACGCTGCGCTACGTGGCGCAACTGTTCGAGGCGGTCGGCACCGCGCAGATCATCGTGCTCGAGGTCCACAACGTCGCCGCGTTCCAGAACGCGTTCCGCTGCCCGACGATGCACCTTGAGGCCCATCGAGTGTTCGAGACGCTCGCCAACGAGATCGCGGCGTCTGGTGCTATCGCCGTGGCCTCGCCCGACCCGGGTGGTGTCAAGCGCGCCCAGCTTTGGCGCGAATCGCTGGAGCAGCGCCTGACGCGCGAGATCGGCTTCGCAATGGTCGACAAGAGGCGCAGCGCCGGCCTGGTCAGCGGCGGCGAGCTCGTCGCCGGCGAAGTGGCGGGCGCGACCGTGCTGCTGCTGGACGACCTGATCGCCACCGGCGAGACCATGCTGCGCGCGGCCGCCGCGCTGCACCGTGCCGGCGCCAAGGCGGTGGTGGCGTTCGCCGCGCACGGCCTGTTCTTCGACCCGGCCGGGGATGTGCTGGCCGGCGAGCCCATCGCGCGGCTGGTCGTCACCGACAGCGTGCCGCCGTTTCGCCTCGGACTCGCGAGCCCGGCCGCGCGCAAGCTGCAAGTCGTGTCGAGCGTGCCGCTGTTCGCGGACGCAATCAGGCGCAGCCATGGGGCGTGGCGGCCATGACCGCATCGAGCGCGGCCGCGGTGCGCGCGACGTAGCGCCGGGCGAGCGGCAGCCACTTCTCGGGCTTGCGCGGCGCAGGCTCAAGCAGATGCGCGAGCGCGAGCCGGGCGCGCCGCTGCGCCCGCTGGGCGACATACAGCTGCAGCAGCGCAGCGGGCGGGCGATCGCCGAGCGCCTCGGCGCAGCGCTCGACGAGGCGCTCGGCGACCCACGGTGCGCCGATCATCTCGCACTCCAGGCCGAGGAAGACCAGTTCGTCAAAGGGGTCGATCTGGCGCATCGCGGCGTTGAACTCGAGGCAGTCGATGACAACCGGCGGATCGAGCAGGCACACATGTTCGGGCCGCAGGTCGCCGTGGCCGTCAACCAGACAGTGCGCGCGCACGCGATCGGCGATCTCGACCTCGTGCGCGGCGAAGGCGGCGTCCATGCGGTCGAGCGTCGCGGCGGCGGCGGGCAGTTCGAAGCGGGGGTTCAGCAACACCTCGCGGTCGATCGCGCGTTCGCGCCGCAGCCGGGACAGGTGCTCCTCGGCGGTAATGGCCGTGCGCGGCGCGTGGCGGTAGAACGGCACGAGCACGGCGACCAGCGCGTCGATGTCTGTGGGCGTCGCCCGGCCGGCACCCAGCATGTGGTCGAGCATGCGCTCGTCGGGCAGGCGCTGCATCGACACCAGCCAGTCGACGGGGCGGCCCGGCGCCGGCAGCCGCTCCTCGGGCACGAGGCTGAAATCATGGCCATTCCACTGAAGGGCGAGCAGACCGAGGTAGACCCGAGGTGCCAGGCGCCGGTTGAGCCGCAGTTCCTCGCGCGCATTGGCCTCGCGCAAGGCCAGCGTCGAGAAGTCGAGGAAAGGGTAGCGCACCGGCTTCTTCAGCTTCAGCACCCGCTCGGGGCCAAGCACAAGCCACGACATGTGGGTCTCTATCGTCTGCACAGGGTGGCCCACACAGGTGCGCAGAAAGTCCAGCTTGGCGGCGATGCCGGGCGTGTCGTCTCGATGGGTTACGGGAACCATGCTCGGCATTTCAGCATGTCGAAGAGGGCTGTGACATGACGAGGATCAAGCAAAGCGAAACAACGCCGCGTTCCGGTACGCACGAACACGGACGGCAATTGACACGCTGCGCACCTCACCGCCGTTCAGCTGATTTTTGCACCGATAATCGGGCCTAAATCACCCCAACTGGAGAACACCATGGCAAAAGGTCAGCAAGGCAACAAAATGGTCAAGAAACCCAAAAAAGACATGGCACCCGCCAAGACGGTATCACCCGATGCTGTCCGCCCGACCGTCGTCACCCAGGTACCGCTACGGGGCAAGCTGAAAAACAAATAAGCGAGCCATGCCAAAGTCCTCCGGCCCACCCGTGGCACCGCCGGTTGAACCCGCGTCAGCGCAGCCAGGCAACCCGCTGCACGGCGTCACGCTGGAGGCCATGGTCAGCGCGCTGGCTGACCACTATGGCTGGGAAGGCCTGGGGCAGCGCATCGCCATTCGCTGCTTTACCAGCGAGCCAAGCGTGGCGTCCAGCCTGAAATTTTTACGCAAAACGCCCTGGGCCCGCGAGAAGGTTGAAAGCCTGTACCTCTTCATGCTGCGCGAGGTCAAGCGCACCCGCCCGACCGTTCACAACTTTCCGCCGCCGCGTGCCTGAGCCCTGCGGGTCCGGCATTGATCTCGTTTACGTCGACGAGAGTTTGCTGGTGCTGAACAAGCCTCCGGGTTTACTTTCAGTGCCCGGGCGCGGCCAGGACAAGCAGGACTGCCTGAGTCGCCGGGTGGAACAGCATTTTCCCGACGCCTTGATCGTGCACCGGCTGGACATGGCCACCTCGGGCCTGATGCTGATGGCGCGTGGCAGCGCCGCGCAGCGTGCGCTGAGCCGATCATTCGAGCGCCGCGAAGTCCATAAGCGCTACCTGGCGGTGGTCGCTGGCTGCCTTTTGCCGGCCGAAGGCGCGGACGGCTGGGGGCTGATTGATCTGCCGATTGCCGTGGACTGGCCGCGCCGCCCCCTGCGCGTGATTGACGCCGTGCTCGGAAAACCCAGCCAGACCCGATGGCAGGTCGTTGCGTTTGACGAGGCCACGAACAGCACACGTGTGACGCTTGAACCGATCCCCGGTCGCTCTCACCAGCTGCGCGTGCACTTGCAGGCGCTGGGCCATCCAATGCTGGGCGACAGGCTGTATGCCCCGGAAGCGGTGCAGATCAAGGCGAGCCGGCTGCTGCTCCATGCCTGTTCGCTGCGGCTGAGCCACCCGGTCAGCAGTGCCTTGCTGTTCTTTGAAAGCACACCCGGTTTTTAGCGCTTCGCGTAGTTACCCTGAGGATTGAGAATTTCAGCGCCTCTGTCTCAACTTGCCTTGAGCATCTGGTAAATCTCATCCTTGGTTTTCAGCCGCTTTTTCTTCAGCGCTTCAAGGGCGTCATCGCGAATCGAACCGCCCCTGTGTTCGTAGCTCGTAATGGCCTGGTTGTCTGCGTTGTAGCGGGTAAAAAGGCTTGCAAAGTAGCGATCGGTCGACCGGAGATGGCGAATTTTCTCCAGGTATTGCGGAAACTCGTGCGCCAGATCGTGATTGAGCAAATCCATAAAAGCTCCTTGTTGGGGATGGGGTGCCGCAGCAGCCTGGCCTGACTACTATTCGCGGACCACCAGCACCGGCAAATGGGCGTGCGACAACACCTGGGACGTGACGCTGCCGAGCACCAGTTTTTCCAGTCCGTGGCGGCCGTGCGTGCCCATGATCAACAGATCCGCGTTCACCGACTGCGCCGTTTCAAGGATGCCACGATAAATCGCATGACCTTCAACGATGGAGGCGTTCACGCTGATTCCATGCGCCTGGAAAGCCTGCTTGGCGGCCTCGATCGCCTCGTTGGCCTCGGCGGTGGCCGCGCTGAGGTATTCGGCCTGGCCGTAGGAAAAATCGGTTCCCACCCCGGTAAAAGCGTAAGGGTCGATGACATAGATGACGGTCACCGTGCTCTTGAATGCCTCGGCAATGGCAATCGCCTTTTCGATGACCTGGCGTGAGGGGGTCGAGCCATCCACCGGAACCAGAAGGTGTTTGAACATGATGGGATCTCCTTGAAAGCCATGGCTGGATTCTCAGCTACGAACCATCACCCAGTCAATGCCGATAATTACCGACTCCTGGCGACCCGCCATGCGTCAGTTACAGACCATTGCGTAAAAAATGACCATCAAAGTGCCGAAACCGGATGACTCCGCACCAGCATGCGGTCCTTTCACGGCTCAATTTTCACGCCTTTCCAGAAAGCAATGCGCCCTTTGATGTTTTCGGCCTCTGGTTTGGGGTCGGGATAATACCAGGCCGCATCGGTGTTCATTTCGCCATTGACCAGCAGTGAGTAGTAGCTGGCCTGGCCTTTCCAGGAACACATGGTGTGGTGGTTGCTGAAGGTCACGTAGTCGCGATTGAGCGAACTCTCGGGAAAATAGTGGTTGCCCTCAACGAGGACCGTGTCATCGCTTTGCGCAATCACTGCGCCGTTCCAGATTGCTTTCATGGATTCCTTCCTGAATTGTTATGGATACATCATGCGCTGCCGCGCTGTCGGCCAGGCCGACTGGGGGATTGGCGCGGCTGGCGACCTGACTGGTTGACCCAATAAAAAAGTGCCGATGACCGGCATCGACACCTTGCGATGGCGCTACCAAGCCGCTCAGTCGCGACGGCCCCGCTGGTGATCATCCCCGTCGCGGCCTTTTTTGCCATGCCCTTTGTCATAGCCGTGGCGTTTGTCCCTGTCTTTGCGCCATTCATGGTCATCATCCCCCTGGACATTGACGAAGTAAACCGGCCGACTGCAGGCGTTGTAGGCAGCGCAATGCTTGGACCATTTCTTGGCATGCCCGGGCGGCACGTGCAAATACAGCGGCGGCTGCGCCACCACGCGCGGCGCACGGTAAATGATCAGCGGTTGCGCATGGATCAGTGGCGGCGGTGGCGCCGTGCCGATATCGACACGGCCGTAAACGCCTGGGGCCAAGGCACCTTCCACCGTGGCGCTCACGTAGGAGGAGGCGGCCTGGACAGCGCCACCCCAGAGGGCGGTCATGGCAACAAGGCTGGCCAGCAGCAAGGGTTTAAGAGCTGTTTTCAAGGTTTTTTCTTTCAGTCGTTCATTTAAAAATTCAGGCAGCCGCCGAATCGCCATAGGCGAGGTAAACGGCAGCGGATGAGCTTGCCGTGGCGGCCAGACGCAGGGTATTGCCCTCAACGATAACGCGAGAGCCCGACTGCACGGCACTGGCCTGCTCAATGGTTCGCAGCGATCCATCATTCATGCGAACGCGCATCTGGTAGACGGTGACTTTCTTCATGTTTTTTTCGATGGTATTGCCGGCGAAGGCGCCGCCTGCCGCGCCGAGTACGGTCATGGCCGTCTTGCCATTGCCGCCGCCGACCTGGTTACCCAGCAAACCGCCAACAACACCACCCGCCACGGTGCCAATCCCCACCGTGGTACCGCCAACGGCAACACCATTGACCTGGCCCTGACGCTGCACAGCGACGACGGATTCAACCGTGCCGCAAGTCGCGCAAATCACCGCCTTGGGCGCCCGGGCCACCACGACCGGTGCGCGCTTGACGGGGCTCACCGGTGCCTTCGCAACGGATTTTTCTTTTTGTGGTGCGGCTTGGGCCGATGCCTCAGCGCCGCCTGGTTGAGCCTCGGAGTTATTGACAACCAGGGCTGCAGCCGTTCCATTTGTAACAGGCAGGGAAATTTCCGAATGTAGGACGAGGTGACATTTGTAAGAAAGGCTTTCCGGATGGTGTTCAATCCGTGCGTTCCCTGCCCTTGCACGGGACTTCACGGTCTTCGGCCGGTCATCGGGGCATGTGCAAAGGGTTCGGCAATACGGTGATGTTGCGCCACCGGCACGTCGAAAGCGGTATCCAGCATGCCCAGCGGCGTGAAGAGGGCCTCCCGCAGATGGTGGCCCAGGCTCTGGCCGGTCACCACTTCGACCAGCCGCCCCAGTACATCGGTGGCACGTCGCTGCCCGGCTGGGTCGCGACTCCTCAAACGCCGTAGCGCTGGCGGGCCAGAGCAGCCCCTTGCGCCAGCGCTTGCAGCTTCTTCAAAGCCACTTCACGGTCCATGGGCGCCAGGCCGCAGTTGGTGCACGCCAGCAGACGATTTTTGGGGACATATTGCAGCGCCAGGCCGATCGTGTCGGCCACCTGCTCGGGGGTTTCAATCACGTCGCTGGCGACATCAATGACGCCCACCATCACGTCCTTGCCTTCCAGCAGTGCCATCAGATGCGGCGGCACATGCGAGTGATAGCACTCCAGGCTGACCTGCTGGATGCTGCTTTTGGCGAGCGCCGGAAATATCGCTTCGTACTGGCGCCATTCTTCGCCCAGCGAGGTCTTCCAGTCGACATTGGCCTTGATGCCGTAGCCATAGCAAATGTGCACGGCCGTGGTGCAAGTCAGGCCCCGGGCAGCACGCTCGAGGGCCTTCACGCCCCAGTCGGCGGCGTCCTTCATGTAGGCATTGAAAGCCGGTTCGTCAAACTGGATGATGTCCACGCCGTCTGCCTGCAAGGCCAGCGCTTCCTGGTTCAGCAGCTCGGCAAAGGCCATCGCCATTTTCACCTTGTCGCCATAAAACTGGTCCGCCACGGTGTCAACAATCGTCATGGGGCCGGGCAGCGTGAACTTGATTTTTTTCTTCGTGTGGGCACGCAGCAATTGCGCCTCGGCCGCATGCACGCGCCCCTTCAGGCGCAAGGGCGCCACCACCTGCGGCACCATGGCGTCGTAGCGGTTGTCGCGTATGCCCATCTTGACCTTGTGCGCGAAGTCAATGCCTTCGACCTGTTCCAGAAAGCCATGCACAAAGGGCTGGCGGGACTGCTCGCCGTCGCCAATCACATCCAGGCCCGCGTCTTCCTGCAGCTTGATCCAGAGCAGCGTGGCGTCAAGCTTGGCCTGCTTGAGTTCCTCGCCTTCGGCCTGCCACTGCGGCCAGAGCTTGTGGGTTTCAGACAGCCAGGCGGGCTTGGGCAGGCTGCCGGCAATGGTCGCGCTAAAGAGTGGCGAAGTCATTCAATGTCCTTGGGTTTGTCTCGTCAAGTTTCAAGGTGCAAGCAGTTTCCCGCCTGCGGTTTTTTCTCAGAAAAATTCACGGGCCAGCAATTCGTAAGATCTGCGGCGGGCTTCGGGATCGTGCGCCCAGGTAATCACCACCAGCTCGTCCACCTCGAAAGTATCCGCCAGGGTGCGCAGTTTATCAGCCACCTGCGCACCGCTGCCCACCAGCGCCGTGCGCCTGAGTTGATCGGCTTCGACCTGCTCGGCTGCGGTGTAAGGCCGCAGCGCGACTTCTGCCGGTGAAGGCAGCGGCCCCAGCGCACCTTTGTTGCGGTCCAGTTTCCAGCGCTCGCGACCCGAGAAATGATGCCA
>MERZ01000058.1:2257-2770 GCA_001770785.1 Burkholderiales bacterium RIFCSPHIGHO2_12_FULL_61_11 | reverse complement strand
CATGAGTATTTCCATACCTGGAACGTCAAGCGGCTGCGCCCCGCAGAGTTCGAGAGTTACCGTTGCGACTGCGAAAACTACACCGAGCTGCTCTGGTTCTTTGAGGGTTTCACCAGTTATTACGACGACCTGCTGCTGCGCCGCGCCGGGCTGCTGGACAACGCGGGCTATTTGAGACTGCTCAACAAAACCATCAACCAGGTGATGCAGACGCCGGGGCGGCTGGTGCAATCGGTGGCCCAGGCCAGCTTTGACGCCTGGGTGAAATACTACCGGCCCGATGCAAACACGCCCAACGCCACGGTGAGCTACTACACCAAGGGCGCGCTGGTGGCGCTGTGTCTTGACCTGACGCTGCGCAGCGAGGGCCGCGCCGCACCCGGCGCAACGCTGGACGACGTGATGCGCGCGCTCTGGCTGCGCTGCAAGGGCGGCGCGCTGCGCGAGGTGGATGTGGCCGCGGCGCTCCAGGCGGCGGGCCAGCGCTCATTTGCGCCCGAGCTGGCGCGCTGG
>MERZ01000058.1:0-2223 GCA_001770785.1 Burkholderiales bacterium RIFCSPHIGHO2_12_FULL_61_11 | reverse complement strand
AGCCACCAAGGCCGATGGCAAACCGCCCGGCAACGGCTGGCGCATGAGCCGGCTTGACGACCTCCTGCTTTATGCCGGCGCGGCCAAAAAGGTGATTGCATTAGTGTCGCGCGACAAACGCCTGCTGCGGCTTGAGCTGACCCTGCCGCCTGCCTTCACGACCTGGCGCCTGGCGGTGCGCGATGCCGCGCTGGTAAACCAGTGGCTCGCACCCGGAGACTGATTTTTTCCCTTCATCCATAGAAAAGGACTTCCCATGACCTACCAAATGATTGTGACCTGCACCGGAGGCCCGGATTCGCGCCGGGTCGGCATCGTGACGCTGAACCGGCCCAAGCAGCTCAATGCGCTCAATGACCAACTCATGGATGAACTGGGCAGCGCGCTCAAGGCGTTTGACGCCGACGACAGCGTCGGCTGCATCATCTTGACGGGCAGCGAAAAAGCCTTTGCCGCCGGTGCCGACATTGGCGCCATGGCAAACTATGGTTTTGCCGATGTCTACAACAATGACTTCATCACCCGCAACTGGGAGCAGATCCGCGGCATTCGCAAACCGGTGATTGCCGCGGTCAGCGGTTTTGCGTTGGGCGGCGGCTGCGAACTGGCCATGATGTGCGACTTCATCATTGCCGCCGACAACGCAAAATTTGGCCAGCCGGAAATCAAGCTCGGCATCATTCCAGGCGCTGGCGGAACGCAGCGCCTGCCACGCGCTGTCGGCAAAGCCAAGGCGATGGACATGGCGCTGACCGGCCGCATGATGGATGCTGCCGAGGCAGAACGCGTGGGCCTGGTGAGCCGCGTCGTTCCGCTGGACCAGCTGATGGATGAAGCGTTGGGCGCGGCCCTCATGATTTGCAGCTACAGCCAGCCCAGCCTCATGGCCGCCAAGGAGGCCGTCAACCGGGCTTTTGAGAGCGGGCTCAGCGATGGCGTGATGTTCGAGCGACGCCTGTTTCATGCCTTGTTTGCGACCCAGGACCAGAAAGAAGGCATGGATGCGTTCCTCAACAAGCGCAAGCCCGCGTTCAAAAATCGCTGACACAGCCGCTATAATAGCGGTCGCTAGGTGATATAGCTCAGTTGGTTAGAGCGCAGCATTCATAATGCTGATGTCGGTGGTTCAAGTCCACCTATCACCACCACGAATCACCCAGGAGCCTCAGAGTCAAAACATCTCTGGGGCTTTGTTACTTCACAGCCTCTGGACACATACCATGAACAGCTGCGCACCCCGCCTGATGGCCGCACTGATATTGCTGGCAGCAGCCCTCGCCTTTTCAAGCCTGCCTGCCGCAGCCCAAACCGGCGAGTTCCAGGCCAGCGTCAGGACATTTCCGCCCAACGCCCTGCGTGGCGAACTGGTGGTGCTGGCGCCGCCCGTGATTTCCATGGATGGCAAGCCTGACCGCCTCTCGGTGGGCTCGCGCATTTACGACGCCAATCATCACCTGGTGCTGTCGGCCGCACTGGTCAACCAAAAACTCGTGGTGAACTACCTGCGCGAGGGCACCGGGCAGGTTCACCAGGTCTGGATCCTCAACAGCGAAGAAGCCCGCGAAAAGCGGCGCGGTGCCACCGACACCGTTTTCAACTTCAGCACCGGTTCCGCCACCGCGCCGGCCGATGACGGCAAAACGCCCTACGGACAATTGCCGGCCTACACCCGCTAGCGTCTGCTTTTTAAGCACGAAATAGGCCTCTAGCCCTTACTGAAGGTGAGGCGAGAGAAGCTATTCATTAATTACATGGCAATTCATGAGTAAAAAAGTCTTTATAAAAACCTTCGGCTGCCAGATGAACGAGTACGACTCGGACAAGATGTCCGACGTGCTGCATGCTGCCCGGGGCTACGAGCCCACGCAGGACATCGACGAGGCCGACCTGATTTTGTTCAACACCTGCTCGGTGCGCGAAAAAGCCCAGGAGAAAGTCTTCAGCGACCTCGGCCGCGTCAAGCACCTGAAGGCAAAAGGCGTGCTGATCGGCGTGGGCGGCTGCGTCGCCAGCCAGGAAGGCGCGGCCATCATCGAGCGCGCGCCCTATGTCGACGTGGTGTTTGGGCCGCAGACGCTGCCCCGCCTGCCGCAACTGCTGGAGCGACGCGTGCGGCTGGGCCAGCCGCAGGTGGACATCAGTTTTCCTGAAATTGAAAAATTTGACCATTTGCCGCCGGCCCGTGTGGAAGGCGCCAGCGCCTTTGTCAGCATCATGGAGGGC
>MERZ01000057.1 GCA_001770785.1 Burkholderiales bacterium RIFCSPHIGHO2_12_FULL_61_11 | reverse complement strand
CAAAGAATTTTCTCGGCATCTACCTCAGCACCTCCACCTTTGAGTTTCTTTCATCATCCGGGGCGTCGGCCTGGATTCATGAAAGTTAGCGCCGCACCCCGCGCATCGCCGCATCAGCAATTTCAATGAACTGCGCGTGCCCGTCAGCAAAGGCGCTACGCCCTTGCTGACGAGGATTCAAGCAACAGTTTTCTCAGGCGTCGTGCGGCCGCTCGGCCGAGCCGCTTTGCCTGCCGACCTGAAAGGCATTGGCCATCATGGGGAGAGTGGCCTGAAAGGCCTCCAGAGCCGACTTCACACCACTGCCCGCTTCGCTATTGAGCATGTTGCTCGTGGTGCTCACCATTTCGGTCTGGGCCTGCAGCGCTGCCGCCATGAGCTTTTGCCAGTATTGGCTGGCCTCTTGCAGATCGAAGCTGAGTAGTTCGGACTGTATGGCCAGCAAGTCGGCGGGCTGGCAAGCACCATGCAGCTTCCTGGCGGCCGCTGCATAGTGCTCTAACGCCTGGTGTGCGGCTTCCTGCTGGACCTTGCGCATGGCTTCGCTGCTGCGAAATATCGCGCAGGCGCTTTCAGTGACAAAACCAAGCTGCTGACGGCTGAGGTTGGAGCCCAGCGAGTTCCATTGGGCCGGGCTGTTTGCGGGGGCCTCAAGGTTCTGGGATGGACGGGGAGTTTTCGAAGTCATTTGCATTTCCTTTCGCGGGTGGATGGGGTGGGTAAACTCAGAACAGAGCAGTAAGTCTTTTCACTCATGTGTAATTTCCTTTCGTGATGTGAAGGCTAAAGCCGTGCACGGCCAGCAGCAGTGCGAGTGCTTCCGTATAACGTGACACCTTGACCTCGCTCACCAAGGTGCTGATCCGTGCGCCAGCCACTTCCGTGGCCAAGTCGCCGGTCGCGCAGTTCAGCCTGGCGCTGTGCTGCAAACTGCGATAGGTGCGGGGCCAAACTGTTGTTGTTGAAGCGCCTGAAAAAAATCTCGCTTCGAGGGTCGCCATTTTGTGGTGCACCACGCTTGGGGGTGATTGATCTGGATCAATTGCAGCGGCCTGACGACTCATCAAGGCAAATTCTCCGCTTGTCCGTGCCGCGTGTCTGTTGGGGGATGTAAAAGAAATGACAGGGATTGACATGAGCGTACGTCATCTCGAAGCCCGACTGGTTCCCGGCGCTGTGGCGATGGTCGAGATTTCCGGCCACCAGTGTCGGAGTTGGGCAGATGGGCCGACGTTCAGTCCAGGATCACCGATTCGAGGTAGTAGGGCATGTGACAGGGCCAATGCAGCTCGCGTTCGATGCGCAGTCGCATGGCGTCGGCCGCAGCCGCCTCGCCATGCGTGATGAATGTCTGGCGCGGCGCTGACTTGAAACCGCGCAGCCAGCCCATGATTTCCGCCGCGTCAGCATGGGCCGATAGGTTATCGAGCATGGCCACTTCGGCCCGGATCGGAACATCTTCTCCGTGGATGCGCACCGTTGAAGCGCCGCCAACGATCGTCGCGCCGCGCGTGCCGCCAGCCTGGAAGCCAGCGAACAAGATGGTGTTGCGCTTGTCCGGCGCGAACGCCTTGAGGTGGTGAACGACGCGCCCGCCGGTAGCCATGCCACTGGCGGAGATGATGACCATCGGCCCGCTCCGCGTATTGAGCTGGCGCGACTCTTCGGGCGTCTGCACGATCTTCGCCAGGTGCGTCAGGGCCTCGAATTGCGCCCGGGTCAGCCGCAATTCGGCGCGATGCAACTCATAGGCGCGCGTGGCGCTGGCCGCCATCGGACTGTTCAGGTAGACCGGAACGTCGTGGATGAGACCCTGGGCCTTGAGCAGATAAATGTAGTACAGCAAACTTTGCGCACGTCCGACGGCGAAGGCCGGAATGACGACCACGCCGCCGCGCGCCGCCGTACGGTTGATCACGTCGGCAAGTTCCTGCAGCACGTCGGAGTCCTTGTGCAAGCGGTCGCCGTAGGTGGACTCGACCACCAGGTAGTCCGCGCCGTCCATGGGCGAAGGAGCCGCCATAACCGGGTCGTTGGGCCTGCCGATGTCGCCGGAAAACAGGATTGAGCGCAAGCCGTTGTCCAGCCGAACAAAGGACGCGCCGAGAATGTGTCCAGCAGGCGTGAGGGTGGCGCTCAGGCCAGCGGCAGGCTGCAATGGCTTGCGATAATTCACCGGTTCGAACAGTTTCAGGCAGCGCTGCGCATCGTCGCGGGTA
>MERZ01000056.1:800-10241 GCA_001770785.1 Burkholderiales bacterium RIFCSPHIGHO2_12_FULL_61_11 | reverse complement strand
CAACTGCTGGCAAGACTGCGGCAACGCCCCGTGTCATCAAGAAGTATCCGAACCGGCGGCTTTACGATACTGAAACTTCGACCTACATCACACTCACCGACGTTCAGCAATTGGTGATGGGCGGCGAGCCGTTTGTCGTGCGTGATGCCAAAACCAACGAAGACCTCACGCGCAGCATCCTCCTGCAGATCATTCTTGAGGAAGAGACGGCCGGAGCCCCCATGTTCACCGAAGCGGTGCTGGCCAACATCATCCGTTTTTACGGTAACGCGATGCAGAGCTTCATGGGGGATTACCTTGAGAAAAACGTCCAGACGTTCATGGATCTACAGGTCAAAATGGCTGAGCAATCGAAGGGGATGAGCCCTGAAATGTGGGCCCAGTTCATGAATGAAAAGTCGCCCATGATGCAAGGCATGATGGGCAACTATGTGGAACAGTCCAAAAATGTTTTTACGCAGATGCAGGAGCAAATGCAGAAGCAAAGTGAACAAATGCTGTCGGCTCTTGGACTGAAACGCTGACTTTGAACGTGCTGATCGAAGCCCATTCAGGGCCTGTCCGTTCGTGGGCCTGCCTGCTCTGAGACAATAGAAACCATGAGCGAAGTACTTTCCCCGATCCCATCTCCCAGTATCAAGCCGGCCCCGCGGGTCGGATTTGTCAGCTTGGGTTGCCCCAAGGCACTGACCGATTCCGAGTTGATCCTTACGCGATTGAGCGCCGAGGGCTACCAGACCTCCAAAACTTTCGAGGGCGCGGATCTGGTGATCGTCAACACCTGTGGCTTCATTGACGATGCCGTCAAGGAAAGTCTGGACACTATCGGCGAAGCGCTCGCTGAAAATGGCAAGGTTATCGTTACCGGCTGTCTGGGTGCCAGGGCGGGTGACGGCGGCGGTAATCTGGTGCGCCAGATGCACCCCCGTGTGCTGGCCGTGACCGGACCGCATGCCACGCAAGAAGTCATGGACGCCGTGCACCTGAACCTGCCCAAGCCGCATGACCCGTTTATTGACCTGGTGCCCAATTCATTTGGCATCGCCGGCATCAAGCTCACGCCCAGGCACTATGCCTACCTGAAGATCAGTGAAGGGTGCAACCATCGCTGCACTTTTTGCATCATTCCGTCCATGCGCGGTGATCTGGTGTCGCGGCCTATTGGCGATGTGCTCAATGAAGCGCGCGCCTTGTTTGAAGGTGGCGTGAAGGAACTGCTGGTGATCAGCCAGGACACCTCTGCCTATGGTGTGGATGTGAAATACCGCACGGGCTTTTGGGACGGCAAACCGGTCAAGACCCGCATGCTGGAGCTGGTCCAGGCGCTCGGCGATATTGCCGAGCCCTATGGCGCGTGGGTTCGCCTGCATTACGTGTATCCGTATCCAAGTGTTGACGACGTGCTGCCCCTGATGGCCACAGGCAAGGTATTGCCTTATCTGGACGTGCCTTTACAGCACAGCCACCCGGATGTACTCAAACGCATGAAGCGACCAGCCAGCGGTGAGAAAAACCTGGAGCGCATTGCGCGCTGGCGCGAGCTCTGCCCGCAGATCGTCATTCGCAGCACCTTTATTGCCGGCTTCCCGGGTGAAACCGAAGCTGAATTTGAGCATCTGCTTGATTTCATGCATGAGGCCAAAATTGACCGTGCGGGTTGCTTTGCCTACAGCGCGGTGGAGGGCGCTGCCGCCAACGACATTCCCGGCATGCTTCCGCTGGAAGTGCGCGAAGAGCGGCGCGCGCGTTTCATGGCGGTGGCGGAAGCGGTCTCAAACCAGAAGCTGCAGCAGCGAGTGGGCGCCACCATGCAGGTTTTGGTGGACTCGGCACCGGCGCTGGGCCGAAAGGGCGGTGTCGGTCGCTCTTATGCCGATGCCCCTGAAATTGATGGCGTGGTCAAGCTGCTGCCGCCCGAGAAATTCAGCAAAACGCTGAAGGTAGGCGAGTTCACCAAGGCTCGCATTGTCGGAACTCAGGGCCATGACCTGGTTGCCGTGCCGGTCTGACTATTTTCAAGGCGTTCCGGTGCTTTGCCTGCCCCTGCGACGGTACGGGCGGTGCTACTTATACTGAAGTAGACAAGTTTGTGGAGGGGAATTTGTCTGGGCTAAGAGCCCGGTCACAAGGCCGGAAAGCAAAAAGGCCACTGTTTGGCAGTGGCCTTCATTTCGCTTCATTTCAATAGCTTGAATAATTTTGGTGCCCGGGAGAGAACTCGAATCTCCACATCTTGCGATACACGGACCTGAACCGTGCGCGTCTACCAATTCCGCCACCCGGGCACAGCAAGCAGTGTACCATTGCCTCAACGTCTTGGCGGGTCACACCCCTGAAATATTTCCTTTATTCGATGGAAATTCAGTGCTTCAGAACTTCAAAAGCAGCTGCAGGCAAGCAAAAAGCCGTACAAACTTGTGCGGCTACAGGGTTGCCAGCAGCATCAAGATGCTGGCTTTTCATTGATCGCGGCTAGTATCTGGTTTAGAAAATAATACAAAAACTCACCGATATCTGACCAATCCCATTATTCAAGTCCGTGGTTCAACAGTTTGTTGCCAGCGGCATCTCACGAGAGAGAATTATTATCAAAACAACTCATCAAACCCCCGGCGGATCGTCCGGACTCCTCGCTGAATTCGAGGGCACTGTTTCTGGCCACCGCGAAGGCCATGGTTTTGTTCTGCGCGACGACGGCGAGGCAGACATTTACCTGCCGCCCAACGAGATGCGCGCGGTACTGCACATGGACCGTGTCAAGGCGCGCATCGTGCGGTACGACCGCAAAAACCGGGCCGAAGGCCGCATCACCGAAATCATTGAACGCTCGCCCAACCCCATCATCGGTCGGCTGCTGCAGGAAAGTGGCGTCTGGCTGGTCGCGCCCGAAGACAAACGCTACGGGCAGGATGTACTGATTCCCAAAGGCGCTACGGGCGTCGCCAAGAGCGGTCAGGTCGTCGTGGTCCAGTTGACCGAACCTCCCGCATTGTTTGGCCAGCCGGTGGGCCGTGTCACTGAAGTGCTGGGCGAAATTGACGACCCGGGAATGGAAATCGAGATTGCCGTGCGCAAGTACGGTGTACCGCATGAATTCAGCGACGCCGCATTGGCCATGGCCCGCAGCTTGCCGGACGCAGTGCGTCCCGCTGACAAAAAGCACCGCGTTGACCTGACCGATGTCGCGCTGGTCACGATTGACGGCGAAGACGCCCGCGATTTTGACGACGCCGTTTACTGCGAGCCTGCCAAGGTCGGGCGTGGCAAGGGCTGGCGCCTGCTGGTGGCAATTGCCGATGTCAGCCACTACGTGGAAACCGGCAGCGCCATTGACATCGACGCTTACGACCGCGCTACCAGCGTTTATTTTCCGCGCCGCGTCATTCCCATGCTGCCGGAAAAACTCTCCAACGGGCTGTGCTCGCTCAACCCTAACGTTGAACGCATGTGCATGGTCTGCGACATGCTGGTCAACGCCAAGGGTGAGGTTCACGCTTACCAGTTTTACCCGGCCGTGATGCTCAGTCATGCACGGTTCACCTACACCGAAGTGGCCGCCATCCTGGCCAATACGCGCGGCCCGGAAGCGGCGCAGCGCAAGGACCTGGTGCCGCATTTGCTGGATTTGAACGATGTGTACCACGCGCTGCTCAAGGAGCGAGGAGTGCGCGGTGCGGTTGATTTCGAAACGACCGAAACCCAAATCGTCTGCGATGAGGCCGGGCACATTGAAAAAATCGTGCCCCGCACCCGCAACGTGGCGCACCGCCTGATTGAGGAATCCATGCTGGCTGCCAATGTCTGCTCGGCCGACTTCATCTCGCAGAGCAAGCACGTTGCCCTGTTCCGTGTGCACGAGGGCCCGACGCCCGAGAAACAGGAGTTGCTGCGTAACTACCTCAAGGCTATTGGCATAGGCATGACGATCAGCGACGACCCGACCCCGGGTGAGTTCCAGCAGATCGCCATGGCCACCAAAGACCGACCGGATGCGCCGCAAATTCATTCGATGCTGCTGCGCGCCATGCAGCAGGCGATCTACACGCCCATGAATAGTGGGCACTTTGGTCTGGCTTACGAGGCGTACACACACTTCACCAGCCCGATCCGCCGTTATCCTGACTTGTTGGTTCACCGCGTCCTTAAAGCGATTCTGAACAAGACCAAATACCAGCTGCCGACCTTGCCGACGCCGGGCGAAGCCGTGGCCAAGCTGTCCAAACGACTGGCCTCCCGCGTCAAGGAGCCCACCGAAAAGCCCAAGAAAGCCAGTGTCGATCAGCTCGCCTGGCAGGCGGCCGGCCTGCATTGCAGCGCCAACGAGCGCCGCGCCGACGAAGCCAGCCGCGACGTGGAAGCCTGGCTCAAGTGCAAGTACATGCGCGAGCATTTGGGCGAAGAATTTGGTGGCGTGGTGACGGCGGCCACCGGTTTTGGCATCTTCGTGACGCTTGACGCCATGTATGTGGAAGGTCTGGTGCACATCACCGAACTGGGCAGTGAATACTTCCGCTTCGACGAAGCACGCCAGGAACTGCGCGGCGAGCGCTCCGGCATGCGCTATGCGATTGGGACGCGGGTCCGGGTTCAGGTCAGCCGCGTTGACCTTGACGGTCGAAAAATTGACTTCCGTCTGTTGCATGAGGGCGAAGAACTGCTGGGTCGCGCCATGAAGGACAAGTCCGGTGGCCATGCCGCCGAGCTGCCCGCGAAAAAGCATGGTGAACCGCGTCGCGCCGGGGGCAAGGGCGCGGGCAAACGTTCGGCATCGCATTCCGGGCACCGCGGTTCCGATTCGCCAAGCCGCAGTGCAGCCACCGACAGCACAACGGACCGGATGGGCAGTAGAGCGGCCAAATCACCGATTCAGGCGCTCAAGGCAGCGGCCAAAAAATCAGCCATCAATCCCAGCCGGAATCAGGGCAAGAAACCCCGCCGTTAGCATTTCTTGTAGCTGTCTTTTTCTATTGTTTGCAGGTTTGGGAATTTATGCTGATCCGAATTTTGGCTTTCTTGCTTGAGACACTTTTCTTTGTGCTGATTGCGGCGGCGCTGCTGCGTGCCTGGATGAACTGGGTGCGCATCAACATGAGCGCGCAACCGGGCGGCTTTGTGGTGGCCTTGACAGACTGGCTGGTCAAACCGCTGCGGCGTGTCTTGCCCAAGCTGCTGGCTCGGTCACGGGTGGATTGGGCCAGCGTGCTGGCTGCCGCCTTGTTGGCGCTGGCCTATGCCTTGTTGGCGGGCGCGCTGTTCGGCATGCTGCTGGAAGCGACCCATTGGACCCCGGGTTTCGCACCCACGGCCTTGTTGGCACTGCTGTACTTTTCCCTGAAAATGCTGATCCGGGTGGCGCTGCAAACCTTGCTTATTTTGGTGCTGGGCTATGCCATCCTGTCGTGGGTCCAGCCCGGCTCACCGGCCTATGGACTGCTGGCGCGCCTGACCGAGCCGCTCTTGAGTCCGATACGGCGCGTGATTCCCACGATAGGGGGCGTGGACCTGTCAGCGCTGGTGCTGCTGGTGCTGCTGCAAGTCGGCTTGATGGTGCTGGGTTAAGGGGGTTAAGGGGGCTAAGGGCACCGCTGCGACCCTGCCAGCGCTGACGCAGTCAGGGTCTGGCCGGGCCGCTCGAGCGCCCACTTGTCAGCCATGCCCCCATGGGCAAACACCGCGCCGCAGGCCGCTTCGAATGCGCTCAATCCGCTGGCCATGTAGGCGCCGATCATGCCCGCCAGCACATCGCCGGTGCCCGCCGTGGCGAGCAAGGCATTGCCGGTGGCATTGATACAGGGTTGCTGGCCCGGGGCGGCGATGACCGTGCCTGAACCTTTGAGCACCACCACGCACTGAAACCGCTCCGCCAGCTGCCGGGCTGCCGTTAAACGGTCGGCTTGCACCTCAGCGGCGGTGGTTCCCGCCAAGCGCGCAGCTTCCAGCGGGTGAGGTGTCAGCACCGTGCTGCAAGTACCGTGATGGCGGTGATGGCGCGCTTTCAACAAAGTTTGCAATTGCGTGTCCATGGCAATGGCGTTGAGCGCGTCCGCATCCAGCACTGCTCGCGTCGCCGTTGACAACACCTTGGCGATGACTGTTTTGACCGCTTCGCCGCCACCGCAGCCGCACACCACGGCCTGATGCTTCAAATCCAGCGCTTCGGGGGTGCGGAACATGAGTTCGGGTTGCTCCAGGTCGACGGTCGGGCCGTCACTGCCGAGCAGGGCCACGAAGACCCGGCCCGCACCCGCATGCAGCGCGGCGCGCGCGGCCAGCAAGGCGGCGCCCGTCATGTGAGTGGCGGAGCTGGCTGTGGATTGCCCGCCGACCACCGCGACATCGCCAAAACTGCCTTTGTGACTGGCGTGCGGGGCTTTGATTCGCAGCGGCTGGGTGGCGCGGTCCGCGCCCAGCAGCCAGGCACAGGGCTGCACGATGGTCGTGCCTGCTTCGAGGTTAATGCCGAGATCATCAAACCACACCTTGCCGGCGCTGTCCCGGCCGTTGGCCGTAAACAGGCCCGCTTTCAATGTCAAAAGGCTTAAGGTAAAAGTTCCAGCAGCCATTTTTGGTAGGGCGTAGTGTGCTATTGATGTAGTAGCATTCACAGAGGGTGTGACGCCCGTATCGGCGGCCAGCCCGGACGGAACATCCACCGCAAGCCGTGGTGCCGGGCTGGCCTGCATCAGTTCCAGCCATTGCTGCATCAGCGCTGTGCTGGCTCGCTTGGGGTCGAGCGTGGCGCCAATGCCCAGCAGCGCATCAATGCACAGATCAAAATCCTGCGGCGGCTCGGTTGCCATCGGCACGCCCGCTGCCAGCGCCCGCTCGCGCGATGCGTGGGCATCCGGCGGCAAGCCGGTTTTATCGGTGGGCAGGCCGGTCCAGGTGACCAGCACCGTCTTACCCCACTGGTGCAGGTGCAGTGCCGCCTCGAAACCATCGCCACCGTTGTTGCCGGGTCCGCAGGCGACCCAGATGCGCTGGGCGTGGGGCGCCAGCGCCAGCGCCAGACGGGCAATGGCAAGACCGGCACGCTGCATCAGCGTGTGTGGCGGCAGCCTGGCTGCCGCCTGCCGTTCAATCCGGCGTGTCGCCGCGACGCTGTACAGCGGCGGGCTGAATGAGCTGGAGATTCTTTGCATGCGCTGATTGTGAGGGCTTATGAGGCGGCCCGCCGGGCGGCGCGTTCATTCCAGGCGGCTGATGTCCAGCCCATGCATGTCGATGTCCCCAGCCTTGCCGCCCATCAGGTCGGCCAATGCGCGTGCACTGCCGCAACTCAGCGCCCAGCCGCTGTCGCCGTGGCCGAGATTGAGCCAGAGGCCGGGCCGCCCGCTGTCGCCGATGACGGGCGGGCCATCGGGCAGCATGGGGCGCGCACCTTTCCATTCCTGCACGGTGATGGAACTGCTCGCGTGCTGCACCGCGCCGGGAAACCAGTCATGCAAGACCTTGTACAGGGTCTGGATGGAAGCGGCGCGCTTGCGTTCAAGCGAACCCCCGATTTCTGCGCCGCCGGCCACGCGCACGCGGTTGCCCAAGCGGGAAATGGCGACACGGTAGCGCTCGTCCATCAGCGCGCTGCGCGGTGCATTGAGGGGCTCACGAATCGGTGCGCTGATCGAGTAGCCATAAACGGCGGCCATGGGAACCTTCAGTCCGAGCGGCCTGAGGAGCTCTGCGCAGGCCAGGCCAGCGCACAGGACGACGCGGTCAAAGCTGCGCTGCGAGTCTTCGCCTGCTATCAAAATACTAGCTGGTTGCGCGCTATCCAATTTTGCTACCGTCGTATTGAACTCAAAAGTGACGCCCATCCGCTGGGCTTGGTTCTTGAGCAGCAGGGCAAACTGGCGGCAGTTGGCCACTTCATCGTTGGGCAGGTGCAGCGCGCCGAAAAACGCGGTGTCGGGGTTGAGCGCTGGCTCGATCTGGCGGGCTTGCTCGGCATCGATTTGCCTGAACGCGACCCCTGCTTGCTGCAGCAGCGGCAGGCCGGACTGAATCAGCAGGCTGTCTTTTTTAGAGCGAAGCAGCACCAGATAGCCCTGGCCGTACTCGTATTCCAGTTGCAGCTTGGTGCTTAGCTGGGCCAGCCTTTCGCGGCTGTAGAACGCCAGTCGCTGCATCCGCGAGCGGTTGGCCAGGTAGGTTTCAAGCTTGCAGGCGCGCAGCCATTTCCACATCCAAGCCAACTCGCGGCCCGACAAAGGCAGGCTCAGCTTGACCGCTGTATGGCGACTGAAGAGCTGGCTGAGAACCTTGCCCGGCATGCCAGGCGCCGCCCATGGCGCGACGTAGCCGGGCGCGACGATGCCCGCGTTGGCAAAGCTGGCTTCCTCCGCGGCGGCGCCCCTGCGTTCAAACACGGTGACTTCGTGACCGTCCGCGGCCAGCTCATAGGCGGTGGTGATGCCGATGATGCCGGCACCAATGACAGCAATCTTCATTCAGTGGCGCTCGCGGCAGAGATGGACAGGAAGCAGTCCACGTTGCTATTCATTGTTGTCATTGATTGTTTTATATGAGAGGCATCTAGCCCAGTATCCACGGCCGCAAGCAGCTATTATTTGTAGAGTGATCGAGTGATTGCCATTTCAGCCTGGAGCGCCAGTTCCAGCAGCGCGTCGTCGTGCAGTGCTGAGTGCCAGAGCATCAGGCCCACCGGCAACTGGCCGGGCGCGTGGCAGGGCAGCGAAATGGCGCAACCGTCGAGCATATTCACCACCGCCGTGTTGCGCAGCAAAAGCCCGTTGATCCGGAAAAACTCGTCATCATTGTTCAGCACGCTGGCAATGGGTGGCGCGACGATGGGCACGGTGGGCGACAGCACCGCATCGAAGCCGCTCAGTCGGGCCTCCATGCGTGCGATCCACTGCTTGCGCGCCGCCAGCAAATCGATGTAGTCGGCGGCGCTCATGCGGGCACCCCGCAAAATACGCAGCGCCACCCGCGGGTCATACTCGGCCTCATGTCCGGCAATGAGGGTGCGATGCCAGGCATGGCTCTCAGCGGCCGAGAAGCCGCCCGTCGCATTCATGACGGCCAGGTCACTGATTTCATCAAGGGCAACTTCCTCGATGTGCGCACCGGCGTCAACCAGCGCCTGAAGGCTGCGCCCGAAAGCCTGGCTCACGGTGTCGTCCAGCGCATCCTGCATCAGCGTGCGTGCCACTGCGAGGCGGCAGGACGACAGGGGTTTACCGACCAGCCGCACGGTACGCGTCGCCAGAACCTCATGCACCGTGATCGCATCGCGCACCGAGCGGGTCAGGGCGCCGACCGTGTCCAGGGTGGTGGAGAGCGGCACGGCCCCCAGAGTAGGCACCAGGCGCGCCGTACTTTTGAAACCCACAACGCCGCACAGCGCGGCCGGGATGCGCAGCGAGCCGCCCGTGTCGGAGCCCAGGCCCACCAGGGCAGCACCGGTGGCCACCGACACGG
>MERZ01000056.1:0-792 GCA_001770785.1 Burkholderiales bacterium RIFCSPHIGHO2_12_FULL_61_11 | reverse complement strand
ACCCGGAATCCGCTCCACCTTGCGGTCGGCCGGATTAACGGGCGTGCCGTAGTGCGGGTTGATGCCGACGCCGGAGAATGCAAACTCCACCATGTTGGTACGCCCCGCAAGCACCGCACCGGCCGCCCGCAGCCGCGCCACGGCGGGGCAGTCGGCCTGGGCCGCAGGCGCACCGGCGAGCACGGTCGATCCGGCTGTCGTGGTCTGGCCCGCGACATCAAACAGGTCCTTGATTGAGACGAGGATGGCAGCAAGCGGCTGAGCCGGGTTACTAAAGGCCGCTTTGGGCAGTGCCTCTGCCGTAAAAGGCGGGCTTTCCACCGCGCCCGTCAGAAAAACATGGCGGCAAGCCTCGCTTTGGGCGATGGCGGCTGCGTGCTCGATGATTTCCCCCGGGCTGGTCCGGCCGGATTGAAGGGCCTGGCGAGTGGCATGGAGGTCGCCTGTGCTGGGTATCTGGATCGTCGGGTTCATGGGCTAGGGTGTTATACTCAGCAGGCTTTGTGAATGACGATTTTGTTGTTTGCAAGGCAAATCGCAAATCAGCCATTCAAGGTGTTGTCCGGAAATTTTTCCGGATGATAAGCGCTGATTTTAGACACAACCTTTGGAGTTAATTATGTCGACAAGTATGCGTGAAATGCTGGAAGCTGGCGTCCATTTCGGTCACCAAACCCGCTTCTGGAACCCCAAGATGGCCCCCTATATTTTTGGCCATCGCAACCGTATTCACATCATCAACCTGGAAAAATCGCTGCTGATGTGAATACGGTTGCGATGGCCAAAAATATA
>MERZ01000055.1:9530-12402 GCA_001770785.1 Burkholderiales bacterium RIFCSPHIGHO2_12_FULL_61_11 | reverse complement strand
GCGCACGCCATCGTCGCCAACTACCCCGAAGTGGTCATGATGGTGCTGCTGGTTGATGAGCGCCCTGAAGAGGTCACCGAGATGCAGCGCAGCGTGCGCGCTGAGGTGATTTCATCGACGTTTGACGAGCCTGCCGCACGTCACGTGCACGTGGCCGAAATGGTGATCGAGCGCGCCAAGCGCCTGGTCGAACTCGGCAAGGACGTTGTCATTTTGCTGGACTCCATCACCCGCCTTGCGCGCGCCTATAACAACGTGTTGCCTTCCTCGGGCAAGGTGCTGACCGGTGGCGTGGATGCCAATGCGCTGCAGCGTCCCAAGCGCTTTTTCGGCGCAGCCCGCAATATTGAAGAAGGCGGCAGCCTGACCATCATTGGCACCGCGCTGGTCGACACCGGTAGCCGCATGGACGAGGTGATCTTTGAGGAATTCAAAGGTACCGGCAACTGCGAAATCCACCTGGACCGCCGCCTGTACGAAAAACGCGTGTTCCCGGCCATCCACCTCAACCGCAGCGGCACCCGCAAGGAAGAACTCCTGCTGGCCCCCGAAATCCTTCAAAAATCGCGCATCTTGCGTCAACTGATGTACAACATGGACGAAATCGAGTCCATGGAACTCATGCTGAAAAACATGAGAGCGACCAAGAACAATCATGAGTTCTTCGACATGATGCGTCGCGGCGGCTAGATGGCCTCCGAGGGCCAAATTTCCTTGGCAGCCCTTCGGAAAATTGTTTACTCACATCACTCTTTGTAAGTCCTTGATTTCATGTGATAATTCGAGGCTTCACGGAAAGTGCCCGGAACGGTTCTGGGTGGCTACCGAAACGATGAAAAAGGAAAGATCATGAAAGAAGGCATTCACCCCAATTACCGCGAAGTGTGTTTCGTGGACGTGTCCAACAACTTCAAGTTTGTGACCCGCTCCTGCGTGAACACCAAGGAAATGGTGAAAATGGACGACGGCCGCGAGCTGCCCATGTACAAGCTTGATACGTCCAGCGAGTCACACCCCTTCTACACCGGTACGCAAAAATCCGTGGACAACATGGGTGGCCGGGTCGAGAGATTCCGCAACCGCTTTGGCACTGGGAAAACCGCAGCCAAAGAAGCAGCGCCAGCAGCAGCTTCCGAAGTCGAAGCGGCCAAGTAAGCTGCGAAATAGGCTTTCGCCAGCCAGCAAAAAGCAGCCTGAACTTCAGGCTGCTTTTTTTTCGAAAAAATTTATTGTCTGTTGCTGCTCCACACTGGCACAGAAGTCGTCATAAAGGTCGTTCAGCCTTCCAATAAGTCATTTCCCTGATCATCAAGCCATTTTGAACAAACCTTCTCCCGCCATCATTGCCCAGTCTGCCGTGCGCCGCCTGCCGCGTCTTGCGCTGCTGCTGTTTTGCGTGGCCTATGTGTTGCCAGGCTTCCTGGGGCGTGGGCCCTGGAAAAGCGAGGACATCGCGGCGTTTGGCGTCATGCGCGAGTTGAGCACTTCCGCTGCCAACTGGCTGCAGCCTCAACTGCTGGGTCATGTCACCGGATTTGACGCACTCGTGCCTTATTGGCTGGGAGCCATCGCCATCAAATGCCTGCCTTTTCTGGACCCGGCCTTTGCCGTGCGCATTCCGTTTGTCATGCTACTGGCGCTGACGCTGGCAACCACCTGGTACGCCGTCTATTATCTGGCCCGCAGCCCGCAAGCCCAGCCCGTGGCCTTTGCGTTTGGCGGGGAAGCCAGCCCGGTGGACTACGCCCGGGCGATCGCCGATGCCGGAGTGCTGGCGCTTATTGCCAGCTTGGGCTTGGCTCAGTTGTCCCATGAAACCACCCCTGCACTGGCACAACTGGGCTTTACGGCCTTGGTTTTCTATGCAATGGCGGCCAGCCCGTACCGCCGCGCAACCCAAATTCTGGGCCCTGCGCTGGGTTTGTTGGCAGGCCTTGCTGGACTCGCCCTGAGTGGTGCGCCCACACTGGCTTTGCTGCTCGGCGTGGGCGGAGCGCTGGTGGAATGGACCCACATGCGCTGGGGAGACAAGCGGGCGCAGGCCGCCAGCAAACAACAATCCTGGCAGTGGATCCTCCTGATCGTTGGCATTACCCTGCTGGTCTCACTGCTGGCCTATAAGCTGGGCGTCTGGCGCTGGCGAATTCACCTGCCCGGCGCCGACAATCAGTCGGCCTGGCAAGACTGGCGCAGCTTGGGGCGCTTGCTGCTGTGGTTTACCTGGCCGGCATGGCCCCTTGCCCTGTGGACGCTCTGGCGCTGGCGCAGGCAACTGGCGAGCCGTCACGTGGCCTTGCCGCTGTGGTTTTCCGGTATGGCCGTGGCGGCCACGCTGACCACCGCAGCGTCTGACCGCAGCCTGCTGCTCAGCCTGCCGCCGCTGGCTGCGCTGGCCGCATTTGCCCTGCCCACGCTCAAACGCAGTGTGGCCTCGCTGATTGACTGGTTCACCCTGCTCTTTTTCACCGGTTGCGCAATCATCATCTGGGTCGTCTGGATTGCTATGCAAACCGGTGTACCCCGGCAACCCGCTGCCAATGTCGCCAAGCTGGCGCCCGGCTTTGAGCCCAGCTTTTCGTGGCTCGCTTTTTTGGCGGCAGTTGCAGCCACGCTGGCGTGGACCTGGCTGGTTAAATGGCGGGCCGGTGCACAGCGCGCGGCCATCTGGAAATCACTGGTTCTGCCCGCTGGCGGCGCCACGCTGTGCTGGCTGCTACTGATGACGCTCTGGATGCCTTTGCTCGACTATGCGCGCAGCCTGGCGCCGCTCTCGCGCCAGATTGCGAATCTGGTTGACAAAAATGCCTGTGTCGAAATCTACGGCCTGGGAAGCGCCCAGGCCGCAGCCCTGCAATACCATGGCCAGCTTGAG
>MERZ01000055.1:0-9513 GCA_001770785.1 Burkholderiales bacterium RIFCSPHIGHO2_12_FULL_61_11 | reverse complement strand
GCCACGGCGAAAGCGATCTGTCCTTACCTGATCGTGGATGTCGATGCCCGATCAAGCCTCAGCAATGTCGTGAATTTGCCGGATTGGGCTTTTCAGGCCACTGTGCGCAGGCCCACGGACAAGAATGAAAATATCCTGCTATTCAAGCGGGTGAGCATTGACAGCCAGGCAAGGACGCCCCCGCCCGCAACTACCCCGCGCAGCCCTTGAGCGCACGCAAAATCTTCTTCCAACATGCGGGCACCAGCCAATCGCCCCCGCTAAGGCCCATTTCCATAAAAATAGCTCCATGCCAAAACTGAACATACGCAATACCAGACTGGAAGACATTGACGCGCTGGTGCGCCTGCAGCGTGAGGTTTACCCCGGCATAGCCGCTTGGCAACGCCAACGCGCGGTGCAACAAATCGAGATCTTTCCCGAAGGCCAACTCGTCGCCTTCTACGATAACCGCCTCGTCGGCTGCGCCAGCTCACTGGTGATCCAGTGGGATGAGTGGGCGGACGAGCACACGTGGGACCAGATCACTGCGGCAGGCACCTTCGACACCCACGACCCGGCGGGCTACACGCTGTATGGCGCGGAGGTGTTCGTCGCGCCCAGGCTGCGCGGCAAGCGGGTTGGCCATGCACTGTACGAAGCCAGACGGCGCGTGTGCAAGGCGTTAAACCTGCGCCGCATCATCGCCTGCGGCCGATTGCCGGGCTACCACTCGCTGGCCCACGAGATGACGGCCGGACTGTACGCGCGCAAGGTGCTTTGGGGGGACCTCACCGATCCGGTGCTGAGTTTTCAGCTGCGCGAAGGATTCAGGTACTGTGGCATTATGAAAGGCTATCTAGTGGACGACCACGAGTCGCAAGGCAATGCTGCCCTGATCGTCTGGATCAATCCGGATTACGATGCCTCGAAGCCCACAGCGCTGCAACTGGCGCGCACCGCGGCACAGGAGATGCCCGCATGAAAACCAGCCCCCCTCCCCACGTCCACGAACCCAAGCCGATCAACGTGCGCATTGCCGCGGTGCAATACCTGCTGCGATCCATCCACGACTGGAGCGGTTTTGAGAACCAGGTACGCTTCGTGATGAAAGCTGCGGGGGACTACAAACCCAATTTTGTGCTGCTGCCCGAGATCTTCACCACGCAACTGCTCTCCTTCATGGACACCAGCGACCTGCGCCAGGCGGTGCGCAACATGAACGACTACACTGCCCGCTATATCGAGCTGTTCAGGGAGCTCGCGGCGCAGTGGAAGGTGCATGTGGTGGGCGGCAGTCATCCCACGATCGTCGATGGCAAGCTGCTCAACACGGCCTATCTGTTCACCCCAGAAGGCAAGGTGTTTACCCAGGACAAGATCCACCTGACGCGCTGGGAAAAAGAAAAGTGGAAAGGCGATCCGGGCCACCACCTGCGGGTGTTTGACACGCCTCATGGCCGCATTGCCATCCTGATCTGTTACGACATCGAGTTCCCCGAGCTCAGCCGCAAGGTCTGCGAAATGGGCGCTGACATCATCTTCGTGCCCTCGTGCACCGATGATCGTCAGGGGTTTTTGCGCGTGCGCTACTGTTGTCATGCGCGGGCCATCGAGAATCAGGTCTACGTTGCGACCACTGGCACCGTCGGCAACCTCCCGGTCGAAGGTCTCGGTCTGCACTATGGTCAGGCGGCAATCATCACGCCGTCTGATTTTCCTTTTGCCCGCGACGGCATCGCAGCCGAAGGCGTGCCCAACATGGAGCAGATCGTGATTGCCGACGTGGACCTCGGCAAGCTGGTCATGAACCGCGTCAGTGGCACCACCATTCCTTTATATGACAAGCGGATTGATGTCTATGACAACGACGTGGAGATCGTGTCCACGGTCTGACGAGCAGCGTTCAAATTGGTGCCGCTGGCGCGACCATTGCGGACTCGGCTGGCTGGTATCGCAAAGGAAAACGTCGAACCTTTGCCAGGCGTGCTTTGCACCTTGAGCACCGTGCCATGCCGCTGCAGAACGTGCTTGACAATGGCCAGTCCCAGCCCCGTTCCGCCGGTTTCCCTGGAGCGGCTGTGGTCAACACGGTAAAACCGCTCGGTCAGATGCGCAATGTGCTCCGGAGCAATACCAGGTCCCGTGTCGCTCACGGAAAACTCGGCGGCTCCATCCGGCAGCGATTGCCAGATAACGTCAATGCATCCGCCAGCGGGCGTGTAGCGCACAGCGTTGCTGACCAGATTGGACATGGCACTGGTCAGCTCCGTCTGCGAACCAGCCACCTCGCAATCCCAGCGGATTTCGAATCGGAGAGTTTGCCCCTGGGCATGCGGCAGCGTCCGGGACAGCGCCCGGCCTTCCTGCTCACAGTAATCCATGAGCGCGTGGATCGGCGTCCATTCCCCGCTGCCCGGCTGCAAGCTGCCCTCGAGCCGCGACAGCGTGAGCAGGTCACTCACCAGCGTCTGCATGCGGTGCGACTGCTGCGCCATCAGGTTCAGATAGCGGATACGTTCCGCCTCTTCAAGCGGCAGCGTTTGCAGCGTCTCAATAAACCCCGCGAGGACGGTAAGCGGCGTACGGATCTCGTGCGATACATTGGCCACGAAAATTCGCCGCATGGCCTCTGCTTGCTCCACCGCCGTAACGTCGCGGCTGAGCATCAGGCGCCGATTGCCAGCGTAAGGATGGACTTGCACCGACAGTTTGAGTGGCAATGAAGCGGGAGCGGGCATGCTCAGCACCACCTCGTGGTCGTATTTCCCTGAAGCCAGGTAGGCAGCAAACACAGGATCGCGCACCAGGTTGCCAATGGACTGAAACTGGTCGCGCTGCGCGTCAAATCCGAAATGCGTGGCCGCCGTCTGGTTGCACCATTCAATGCGACCTTTTTCGTCGAGCAACACCACCCCGTTGGGGGAGTTCTCCAGCGCGACCAGGAATTCCTTCAGCCGCGCCTCGCTCTGCCGCAGCTGCATTTCGCTGTCGCGCCTCATGCGCGCGATACGCTGAGCCAGCTCGCCCCATATGTCTCCTCCGCGCTGCGGCAGGGCCTGTAGCGCGTCGGTGCGCAACGCCACCAGTAGCCTGCGGCCGCGCCAGTGATCCAGTCCCATGCGCAACAGCACCACCGCAAGCGCGCCCAGCGCCGCATAGTGCGATCCAAGAAGCAAGCCAACCCCTGCAGCACCTACGCAGGCCGCTATAAAAAGAAGAGCAAACCGGGTCACCATGGGCATGGCTCAAGATGTGCCACAGCAGCAATTTTCACACTTGGGCCGTGATACGGTAGCCCGCGCCACGAACGGTTTCCACCATGGAACCGGCAGCACCCAGGGCCTCCCGCAGGCGTTTGATATGCACATCAACGGTGCGCTCTTCAATGAACACATGGTCGCCCCACACCTTGTCCAGCAAGGTGCTGCGGCTATGAACACGTTCGGCATGCTTCATCAGGTAATGAAGCAGCTTGAACTCCGTTGGGCCCAGCTTGAGCTCCTGGTCCTGGTGCGAAATACGGTGCGTTGCCGCATCCAGCGCCAGGGCACCGACAGTCACGCTGTCTTTGACTGACTCGGGTGCGCGTCGACGCAGCACCGCACGAATGCGTGCCAGCAGCTCCTGCGTGGAAAAAGGTTTGGTAATGTAGTCGTCGGCGCCAGCATCCAGCCCAGCCACCTTGTCTGGCTCGTCACCGCGGGCCGTCAGCATCAAAATGGGAATGCTCTTGGTACGTGCCTGCTTGCGCCATTGGCGTGCCAGCGCAAGGCCGCTTTGCCCGGGCAGCATCCAGTCCAGCAAAATGACATCCGGCAGCACGGCATCGAGCTCGCGCTGAGCCGCGACACCCTCCTCGGCCAGCACAGGAACAAATCCGCCATGCCTCAAGTTGATCGCAATGAGCTCGGCAATGGCCGGTTCATCTTCAACAATCAATACCCGTGGCAAATGTTTCATCTGGGTCTAATCGGGCCGTTACTTCACTACAAACTCAACCTGCTCCATGGTCGTGTGCCTGACATCCGCACCCTTGACGATGTAGATGATGAACTCGGCAATGTTCTTGGCATGGTCGCCCACCCGCTCGATGGCTTTGGCCACAAACAACAGGTCCAGGCTGGCGGAGATCGTGCGCGGATCTTCCATCATGTAGGTAATGAGCTTGCGTACAAAACCGTCAAATTCCTTGTCAATCTGATCGTCTTCTTTAAGGATGGATACCGCTGCGGCGGTGTCCAGCCGGGCGAACGCATCCAGCGCCTTGCGCAGCAAGCCAGAAGCGAGTTCCGCGGCAATACTAAGCTCTGAAGACGGCAAGGCACGGGCTGAGTCGCTTTCGATGATCGACCTGACCATGCGCGCGATTTTAACGGCTTCATCACCCACCCGTTCAAGGTTGGCGGTGGTTTTTGAAATGGCGATCAACAGGCGCAGATCACGGGCGGTGGGCTGGCGGCGGGCGATGATGGAAGACAATTCGCGGTCAATGTCGATTTCCATGGCATTGACTTGCGCGTCGGTTTCGATCACCTGTCTGGCGCTCTCGATGCTGAATTGGGACAGCGAATGGATGGCCAGGCGGATCTGGGATTCAACCAGGCCGCCCATTTCCATGACGCGGGTTGAAACGCCGTTGAGTTCGCTGTCGAACTGGGTAGACAAATGTTTATCAAGCATGATTTTCTCGCTTCAGCCAAAACGGCCAGTAATGTAGTCTTCGGTTTCCTGGCGCTTCGGTTTCATGAAGATGTCCTTGGTGACGCCGTATTCCACCATTTCACCCAAATACATATAGGCCACGTAGTCCGACACGCGGGCCGCCTGCTGCATGTTGTGTGTCACTATCAAGATAGTGACCTTGTTCTTGATCTCACCAATGAGCTCCTCAATGCTTCCCGTGGCGATTGGGTCAAGCGCCGAAGTTGGCTCGTCAAACAGGATGATCTCCGGGTCGGTTGCAAGCGATCGGGCAATGCACAAACGCTGCTGCTGGCCCCCGGACAGGTTGGTGGCCGACTCGCTCATCCGGTCTTTGACCTCACCCCAGATGGCAGCAGCCCTTAGCGCTGCCTCTACCTTGTCTTCAAGATAACTCACGGACTTTTCGCCCCGCACGCGCAGGCCGTAGGCCACGTTTTCAAAGATCGACTTGGGAAATGGATTCGGCTTTTGAAACACCATGGAGATACGCATGCGCACCTCAATGGGATCCACTGCATGGTCAAGAATGTCCACATCGTCTGGGTAGAGCTCGATCTTGCCATCATAGCGATGACCCGGATAAAGGTCATGCATGCGGTTAAAGCAGCGCAGGTAGGTCGACTTGCCGCAGCCGCTGGGCCCAATCAAGGCCGTGACCCTGTTTTCGTAAATCGGCATGGTGACGCCTGTCAATGCCTTGAAGGCGCCGTAATAAAAGTCGAGATTTTTGGACTGCGCCTTCAGCACAGGGGCATCGTCCGGAAGCGTAATGGTAGATGGCATGATGTATTGGGCTTTTTGAAGGGGCTACCACTTGATATTTTTTCGAAGGCGATAACGCAGCCAGATGGCCAAACCATTCATCCCCAGGGTCAGGAACACAAGCACAAGACTTGCTGCCGCAGCGTTGGCATGGAAAGCCGGATCAGGCCGGGAAGTCCAGTTAAAAATCTGGATGGGCATGACGGTAAACGGCGAGAACAGCCAGTCAAAAAGACCAGCGGCGGGGTCACCGGTAAACGGCATGGGTGGCAAAAAGGCGATAAACGTCAGCGCACCAATCGTGATGATTGGCGCAGTTTCGCCAATAGCCCGGGAGAGGCCAATGATCACTCCTGTCAGGATACCCGGCATGCCGTAGGGTACCAAATGGTCGCTGACCACTTGCCATTTGGTGGCCCCGCAGGCATAAGCACCTTCACGCACGGTTTGAGGAATGGCTCTAAGCGCTTCGCGCGTCGTGACGATCACAATCGGCAAAATCAGCAGCGCCAGGGTCAACCCCGCCGACAAAATACTTTGACCAAAGCCGAAGGTATAAACAAACAGCCCGAGCGCCAGAAGTCCATACACGATGGAAGGAACACCGGCCAGGTTGCTGATGTTGATCTCGATCACATCGGTGAACCAGTTTTTACGGGCATATTCTTCGAGGTAGATGGCGCTTGCAATACCCACGGGTATCGCAAACAGGGCGGTGACGATCATGACAAAAAATGAACCCACCCACGCCGAAAGAATACCGGCCTGCCCAGCCCTGCGAGATGGAAAGTTGGCAAAAAACTCGACTGAAATTCGCGGAAACCCGTCAATCACCATTTGCGCAAATAGCGCGACCAGAGTCAGGATCGCCAGGGCGATGGCGCCCAGCCCCACCAAACCGAAGATGACATCCCATCGCTTGTGTGACTTGATAATGGCACGCAGCTCTTTCGAGCGGTCTGTCTTGCGACTCATCAATAAGCCTCCCGATATTTGCGACGCAGCCAGTGTCCCAATAGATTGAACATCAGCGTGATCAACAGCAGCGTCAAACCCGCCGCAAAAATAGTCTGGTAACCCACGCTGCCGTGCGGCAAATCACCCAGGGCCACTTGCACGATGAAAGACGTGATGGTGGCCGCAGGCTCCAGGGGATTGAGCGTCAGGTTCGGCTGCATACCGGCAGCCACTGCAAGAATCATGGTCTCGCCCACCGCACGCGAAATCCCCAGAATATAGGCTGAGGCAATGCCCGAAAATGCCGCGGGAACCACGACCCGGGTGGCGGTCTGAAATCGCGTGGCACCCATGGCATAGGAGCCCTCGCGCAAACTCATGGGAACAGCGCGCATTGCGTCTTCGGACAAAGATGACACATAGGGAATGATCATGATGCCCATCACAAGGCCCGCCGACAAAATGTTGAATGTGGGCAAGCCGGGATAGATTTCTTGCAACAGGGGCGTAATCACCAGCAAGGCAAAAAAGCCGTAAATGATGGTTGGCACCCCGGACAAGAGTTCCAACACGGGTTTTAGCACCTCACGCAGACGGTGGTTGGCAAACTCGGACAGGTAGATCGCGATGATTGTCCCCAGCGGTATCGCAATGAACAGGGCCACCAGCGAGCTCGATAGCGTACCCGACAGCAGCACGGCGATGCCGAAGTGTGCATCGTCAAATAACGGGGTCCACTGGGTGTCCGTCAGAAAGCTCCAGACCGGAACATCGCTGAAAAACACCAGCGACTCTTTAAGCAGGATGTAAACGATGGCCAGCGTTGTGAAAACCGAAACACAGGCCGCCAGGAGCAGCACAAACTCAATCATGCGGTCTTTACGTTTGCGCGCGACCTTGATTTTGGCCAGTTCAGCAAGGCGAGCCGCACCTGTCAGTCGTTCAGCAATCACAATGCGACCCGAAGTTGTGGAGGCACTCATTGTAAGTTTCGTTTTTGTAGGGGGCAGATAAAAAAACTGCCTGCACACTTCCCCGAAGGTGCAGGCAGATCCAGTTCAAGCCAGCAATTGAATCAGCTTACAGCCTGGCTTCACGCTTGGCCAGTTCTTCGATGCTGATACCCACTTCGTTCTTGCCACCGAAGACGCTACCCTTCCTGCCTTGGGAAAGATGTTTGACGTTCGCGGCGTAAACGCTGGCCGGTAACGGAACGTACTTCACTTCCTTGGCCAGCTTGGCACCCTGGCTCATGTAGAAGTCAACAAACTTCTTCACTTCGGTCTTGGCCAGGGATTTGGCGTTGACGTAGATGAAGATCGGACGGGCCAGCGGCTGGTAGGTGCCCGCGATCACGGTTTCAGCGCTGGGCGATACTGCCGGCTTGCCTTCCTTCTCGGCGATGGGCAAGGCTTTGAGCTTGTTGGTGTTTTCTGCGTAATACGCATAACCAAAATAGCCGATGGCATTGACGTCGCCAGCGACGCCTTGCACCAGTACATTGTCATCTTCAGAGGCCGTGAAATCGCCGCGACTGGACTTGGATTTTCCGACGATGGCTTCGGTGAAGTAGTCGAAGGTTCCGGAGTCAGAGCCTGCACCGAACAACTTCATCGGCTGATCAGGCCATGCCGGATTGACCTGATTCCAGCGCATGACCGTTCCCTGCGCCGCAGGTTCCCACATTTTTTTCAGCTCGGCCACCGTAGCTTGTTTGAGCCACGTGTTCTTGGGATTGATCACCACCGTCAGCGCATCAAAGGCGATAGGCAGTTCGAAGTACTCCACCCCGGTTTTTTTGCAGGCTTCCATTTCGGAGACTGAAATTGGGCGTGAAGCGTCGGAAATATCAGTTTCGCCGCGGCAAAATTTCTTGAAACCACCTCCGGTTCCGGAAACACCCACGGTAACTTTCAGGCCTTTGTTGGCCTTCTGGAATTCTTCAGCAACCGCTTCAGTCACTGGATAGACCGTGCTGGAGCCGTCAATCTTGACCACCTGTGCAACACCAACCGAGGGCATGGCGCCAAGAAAGGCCAGCGCAGAGATGGCAAGCAAAGAGTTGATCGGGAAAGATTTCATGAGATTTCCTTTCGGGAAGTTAAAAAACTTGAGCCAAGTTTATGGCGTTCATGTGACAAAACAGTGACAAAAATCCAGCCGACTGATGGCAATGATCTGCGTGTCAAAAGCAATTTCATTCGGCTATCTCCTTGCAACTCATCCGGACCGGCGCTAGTTTCGAGGCGGAAGGTGACAAAGGTATGACGAAAACATGACGAATTCGTGACAGACCGTGATGGTTTGACGAATCGTCCGAGCGAGCGAAGATTGATTTAATTTGATTATTCAATTAAAGTTGAATAATGGAATCAATCTAGCCGACCACCTTAACGCTGGTCAGCGTGCAGGCAGCCCATCATGTTGCTGACAGGTTCAAAAGCTATCAGCTTGTAGCCCATATATGACGGGCATGCATGGCTATTTTACTAATAGCACTGCACTGCAGATATAAATTAGCCCAAAGAAAGAACCGACATGCTCGCTGCCGCTCTGATTTTTGTCTTCACCCTGGTCCTGGTGATCTGGCAACCGCGAGGCCTGGGCATAGGCTGGAGCGCCATGCTCGGTGCCGGGCTGGCGCTGCTGCTGGGCGTGGTGCATCCCGGCGACATTCCCGTGGTCTGGCACATCGTCTGGAATGCCACGGCCACCTTTATTGCCGTCATCATCATCAGTTTGCTGCTGGATGAAGCCGGTTTTTTCGAATGGGCCGCGCTGCACGTCGCGCGCTGGGGCGGTGGGCGCGGACGCCTGCTGTTTGCGCTCATCGTGTTACTGGGCGCCGCCGTGGCTGCGCTTTTCGCCAATGATGGCGCGGCACTGATCCTGACCCCCATCGTGATGGCGATGCTGCTGGCGCTCGGGTTCAGCCCGGCAGCCACACTGGCTTATGTCATGGCGGCAGGGTTTATAGCCGACACCGCCAGCTTGCCGCTGGTGGTTTCCAACCTCGTCAACATTGTCTCGGCTGACTTCTTCAAAATTGGCTTTAACCGCTATGCCGCCATCATGATCCCGGTGGACATCGTCGCGATTGCTGCCAGA
>MERZ01000054.1:21127-24901 GCA_001770785.1 Burkholderiales bacterium RIFCSPHIGHO2_12_FULL_61_11 | reverse complement strand
CGTCGGTGGGCTTCATGAAGCGCTTTTGGTAGAGGGTGCCCGCGGTGATGCTGATCAACGCGATCACCGCGCAAGCCAGCGTGAATACAGTCGCTTCGCTGCCGGTACCCAACTTGCGCGATACCACCAGCAGCAAGCCACCCAGACCCAACACCAGACCCAGCCACTGCCGGGAGGTGACTCGGGCTTTCGCTTTCGCCGAGCGACCCGACGCGCCGGTCGAAGCGATCCACAGCGCCGTCAGCACCGGCTGCAAGCCCACAATCAGCGCAGCCAGGCCCGAGCCCATGCCGCCTTTGACGGCCACCCAGACACCACCCAGATAAGCGCCATGCATCAGCAGCCCAGCCACCGCCAGATGCAGCCACTGCCGGGGCTCACGCGGCCAGGGCGCTCGGGCCAGCCTGATCCAGATCAAGAAACAGACGATGGACAGGACATAGCGAATGGCCAGAAAGGTCAAGGGTGGCGCGTAAGGCAAGCCAAATTTGGCAACGATAAAGCCGGTGCTCCAGATCAGCACGAAGACGGCCGGAATGGCCCGAACCATTGCAGGGACAGAAGCGTTGGCTGAAGACGGGGAACTCAAAAACCAGCCACTTCAGGAGCGATTCATTTGGCCCGCGCGCGGATTTCCGGAATGGCTTTTCGCAGGTAGTAAATCATCGACCAGATGGTCAGGATGGCGGAGACCCAGATCAGCCAGGTGCCCCACACATGGGTATTGATCACGCCGAACAGCCTGCCGTCAAATAGCAGGAAAGGGATCGCCACCATCTGGACCGCGGTTTTGACCTTGCCCAGCATGTGAACGGCGACGCTTTTTGTGGCGCCTATCAGCGCCATCCATTCGCGCAGTGCGGAAATTGCGATCTCGCGGCCAATGATGATGAGCGCCACAAATACATCGGCGCGCTGCAGATGCACCAGCACCAGCAAACAGGCGGACACCAGAAACTTGTCGGCCACCGGATCGAGGAAAGCGCCAAAGGCTGAAGTCTGGTTCAGCTTGCGTGCCAGAAAACCGTCCAGCCAGTCGGTTGCCGCGAAAACGATAAACATCACGGTCGCAATCAAATTGCGCTCGGCCGGAGCGATGTCCAGATAGAAAATTCCCACAATCAACGGAATCGCAACAATGCGGGTCCAGGTCATGAGGGTGGGGATGGTCAGAAACATGGCCCGATTTTGGCATGCGCGGTGAACGCCGTGTTCACGGGGCCGCCAACACGGGTCAAAATGCTGAACTTCGTTGCACAAAAACGTCTGGACCAGACGTGGTGCGAATGACGCCTAATGCAAGGCACGGTAAATGTCCTCGGCCAGCTCTTTCGAAATACCGTCCACCCTCGCGATGTCTTCCACGCTGGCCGACGCGATGCCGCGAATGCCGCCAAAGCGCTGCAGCAGGCTGGCGCGCCGCTTGGGGCCAATGCCGGCAAGCTCTTCGAGCTTGCTGCCGCCCACCCGCACCTTGGCGCGCTTGGCCCGCATGCCGGTGATGGCAAAGCGGTGCGCTTCATCCCGGATTTGCGCAATCAACATCAGCGCGGCCGAATCGCGGCCCAGATAGACTTTTTCGCGGCCATCGGCAAACACCAGCTCTTCCAGGCCGACCTTGCGGCCCTCGCCTTTTTCAACGCCCGCAATCAGTCCCAAATCCAGGCCCAACTCTTCAAACACAGCCTTGGCCATGGACACCTGCCCTTTGCCGCCATCCACCAGCACCAGGTCTGGCAGCCTGGCCTCACCATTGCGCGCAGCCTCGGCCAGCTTGGTGTAGCGGCGCTCAAGCACCTGGCGCATGGCCGCATAGTCATCACCCGGCGTAATGCCTTCGATGTTGTAGCGGCGGTATTGACTGTTTTGCATCTTGTGCTCGGCAAACACCACGCAGGAGGCCTGCGTCGATTCACCGGCGGTATGCGAGATGTCAAAACACTCGATACGCAAGGCGTCCAGGTTGTCCAGCGGCAGTTCCAGCGCTTCTGCCAGCGCGCGGGTGCGCGCCTGTTGCGAGCCCTGCTCGGCCAGCAGGCGCGCCAGCTGGAGACCGGCATTTTTCTGCGCCATCTCCAGCCAGATGCGGCGCTGCTCGTGCGGCTGATAGATCGCCGTGACGCGGCTGCCCGCCTGCTCAGCCAGCGCATCGATCAAATCCTTGTCCACCGGCTCGCTGCACACCAGCGTGGGCGGAACGGGCACGTCAATGTAGTGCTGCGCAATAAAGGCTTCGAGGATTAAAGCCGCCAATGATTTCTCGCGCGGCTGATCAGCAGACGCGTCAAGCGCCGCATCCAGCGCGGCCACGTCGGCGGCGTGTTCCACATGCGTCGGAAAGTAAGGCCGGTCGCCCAGGTGACGGCCACCGCGCACCATTGCCAGATTGACGCAGGCTTTGCCGCCCTGCACTTTCACCGCCAGTATGTCCACATCCTTGTCGCCGCCGATTTCCATCGACTGCTGGTGCAGTATCCTGGACAGCGCCGCGATCTGGTTGCGCAGCTCGGCTGCCTGCTCAAACTCCAGCTTGTCGGCGTGCGCCAGCATTTTTTGTTCAAGGTCGATCAGGATTTCCTGCGTCTGGCCCTGCAAGAACCGTTCGGCGTTGGCCGTGTCCAGCGCGTACTGCTCGGGCGACACCTGACCCACGCAGGGCGCGGAGCAGCGCTTGATCTGATACAAAAGGCAGGGCCGGGTGCGGTTGTTGAACACGGTGTCTTCGCAGGTGCGCAGCCTGAACACCTTTTGCAGCAGCAAGATCGTGTCTTTCACCGCCCAGGCGCTGGGATAAGGGCCAAAGTAATGGTGTTTTTTCTCGACCGCGCCGCGGTAATAGGCGATGCGAGGGAATGCCGCCGCTGACGCAGCGCCCCCCTCCTCGACCGCGCGCGCTGCTGTCACTTTCAGGTAGGGATAGCTCTTGTCGTCGCGAAACAAGATGTTGTATTTCGGGTTGAGCGTCTTGATCAGGTTGTTTTCAAGCAGCAGCGCCTCGGCCTCGGAGCGCACCACCGTGGTCTCCATGCGGACGATCTTGGTCACCATGTGGCCAATGCGCGTGCCACCGTGATTTTTCTGAAAATAGCTGGTCACGCGCTTTTTAAGGTTGCGCGCCTTGCCGACATACAGCACGCCGCCTTCGGCATCGAAGTAGCGGTAAACCCCCGGCAACGCGGGCAGTGCCGCGACTTCGCTGAGCAGTTGGGGGTCGAATTCGTGGACTTTGGTCATGGAAACATTAGGTTGGACGACCCATATTGTGGACAATCCTTTGATGAACCGCAGCCGGCAGTGGGACATTTTTTGCAAAGTCATCGACAATTTCGGCGACATTGGCGTGGGCTGGCGCCTGGCCGCCGACCTGGCCTCACGCGGCCAGCGGGTGCGGCTATGGGTGGACGATGACTCGGCGCTGGCCTGGATGGCCCCGGCAGGCTGCGCGGGCGTTCGCGTGCTGCCCTGGGCCGATCCGCTGAATCTGACCGCTGGGGGGCTTGAACGGCAGCCAACCGAGGTCATGGTCGAAGCGTTCGGCTGCGGCATTGCCCCTGAATTCATAGCTGCTTGCGACCGTATAGAAAGGGCTGGAGGAACAAGACCCGTATGGATCAACCTTGAATACCTGTCAGCTGAACCCTATGTGGAGCGCTGCCACGCCATGCCATCGCCGGTGCAAAGCGGTCCGGCAGCCGGCTGGACAAAATGGTTTTATTACCCCGGCTTCACCGCAGCCACCGGCGGCCTGTTGCGCGAATCTGACCTGGCTGGGCG
>MERZ01000054.1:17277-21054 GCA_001770785.1 Burkholderiales bacterium RIFCSPHIGHO2_12_FULL_61_11 | reverse complement strand
CGCGACTACGACCACTTGCTGTGGGCTTGCGACCTCAATTTTGTACGTGGCGAAGACTCCGTGGTGCGCGCACTCTGGGCCGGCAAGCCCTTTGTCTGGCAGATTTATCCGCAGCATGACGATGCGCATCTGGCGAAGCTGCACGCCTTTCTCGACTGGCTCGACGCGCCGCCTTCACTGCAGCAATTTCACGCCACCTGGAACGACGGCGTAATTCGCAAGACCCCCGGCGAAGGCTTGACGCCGAACCCACCGGACTTGGCGGCCTGGCAAGCCTGCGTCCGCGCGGCGCGCGCCCGCTTGATGGCACAGGATGACCTGAGTACCCGTCTACTTCGTTTTGTGGAAAAAAACGTTAAAATATAACGCTTTGCGACGCAGCCTGGTGAGGCGAGCCGCATCATTCGCCAACCAAGGTGGCATATAATCCGCCGCGGAACCTCCACACAACCGGAGATATTCAGCGGCCTACTACTTCAGTAATACCGTAATACCGCTATGAAAATCGCTCAAGAAATACGCGCTGGCAACGTCATCATGCAGGGCAAAGACCCGATGGTCGTGCTCAAAACCGAATACAGCCGCGGTGGCCGCAACTCCTCCACCGTGCGCATGAAACTCAAAAGTCTGCTGAACAACTTCAACACCGAAGTCGTTTACCGGGCCGACGACAAAATTGACCAGGTCATTCTGGACAAGAAGGACTGCACCTACTCCTACTTTGCCGACCCCATGTACATCTGCATGGACGAAGAGTTCAACCAGTACGAAGTCGAGGCCGAAAACATGGGCGACTCACTGAACTACCTGCAGGACGGCATGGACCTTGAAGTGGTTTTCTACGATGGCAAGGCCATTTCCGTCGAAGTGCCCACCAGCGTCCAGCGTGAAATCACCTGGACCGAGCCCGCGGTAAAAGGCGATACCTCCGGCAAGGTGCTCAAGCCCGCCAAGTTGGCCACCGGCTTTGAAATCGGCGTGCCGATTTTTGTGGCGCAAGGCGATGTGGTTGAAATCGACACCCGCACCGGCGAGTACCGCAAGCGCGTCTAAGCCATTGCAGTTCCCAACTGCGCACAAAAAGGCTCCGTCGATGGAGCCTTTTTTCATTGAACCGCCGGATCGCGGCCAGGCAGGATAGCCAGCCCTTCTACTTCATCCTTGCATGGAACTTCTTCAGCGCATTGCCCAGGTCATCATCCCGGTGTTTTTCATCGTGGCGATTGGCTATTTTTATGCACGCCGCAGGGCACCCGACATGTCGGTGTTCAACCGCATCGCGCTGGACGTGCTGGCGCCGCTGCTGGTGTATTCGGCGCTGGCCTCCCGCGACTTCCATCTGGCTGACCACAGCCTGCTGCTTTTCGGCGGCGCGCTGCTGATCCTGGGCAGCGGCCTGCTGGCCTGGCCGCTGGCGCGGACTTTTGGCATGCAGCCGCGCACGCTGGTGCCGGTCGTCATGTTCAACAACTGCGGCAACATGGGACTGCCCCTGGCGCTACTGGCCTTTGGTGCCGATAATTTTGGTGCGGCGGTGGCGCTGTTCTCGATCAGCAACTTGCTGCATTTTTCGGTGGGCGCGCGCGTCACCAGCAGCCATGCCCGCACGCGCGATCTGCTGCTCAGCCCGCTCATGCTGGCCACGGCACTGGGTTTTGCCAGCGCTCTGACCGAGCTGCGGCCGCCCGACGTGATCCTTTCAGGCATGAAGCTGCTGGGCGATGCCATGCTGCCGATGATGCTGTTTGCGCTCGGCGTGCGGCTGACGGCCCTGACGCGCGCTGGCATGGCGACAGGCCTGCTGGGTGCGCTAGCGCGGCCGCTGCTCGGGCTGGCCGTGGCTTTGCCACTGGTGGGACTGCTGGGACTTGTTGGCGCTGCCAAAGGGCAGTTGCTGCTGTTTGCGGCGCTGCCGCCCGCCGTGATGCAGTTCCTGCTGGCTGAGCGCTACCATCAGGAACCCGAAAAAGTCGCCGCGATGATTTTGCTGGGCAATGCCCTGGCACTCGTTTTTGTTCCCCTGGCGCTGGCGCTCGGTCTGTAGGCTGCCCGCTCGCGTCGTTCACAATCACCCCCATGACAACCACACAACACTTATCCGAAACCCGCCTGGCCGATGCCTGGGCAGAACTGCAAGCGCATTCCAATCTGGGCAATGCGCTGCAGGCTGATGCGTACCGCCTGGCCTTTGCCGACCCCGAGTTTCTGCTGCGCCGCGAAACGCGTGGCCTGCGCATCCAGCTCGAAATGCTCAAGCCGGAAATGGAGCAGCAAGCCCAGGGCATTGAAAACACCATTGTGGTATTTGGCAGCGCGCGCTTTCCGGACCCCGAGCAAGCCGAACAGACTTTGGCACTGGCGAAAAAGGGCGGTGATGCGGCTGCGCTGGTGCTGGCCGAGCGACACATGCGCAATTCGCGCTACTACGACCAGGCTCGACTGTTTGCGCGTCTGGTGGCCTCTTACAGCAAACGGCGTGCACCGAATGAGCAACTCTTTATCTGCACCGGCGGCGGGCCTGGCATCATGGAGGCGGCCAACCGAGGCGCCCACGAAATGGGCATGCTCAACGTGGGCCTGAACATTGCGCTGCCGCATGAGCAGTCGTCGAACCCCTATGTCTCGCCATCGCTGAACTTCAAGTTTCACTACTTTGCGATGCGCAAAATGCACTTCATGATGCGGGCCAAGGCGCTGGTGGCGTTTCCGGGCGGTTTTGGCACACTCGACGAGTTGTTCGAAGTCGTCGCGCTGGTGCAAACGGGCAAGGCCAAGCCGGTGCCCATCATTTTGTTTGGCTCAAGCTACTGGAAGCGATTGTTTAATTTTGATGTGCTGATTGAAGAGGGAGCGATCGAGCCGAAAGACCTGGAACTCGTGCAGTACGTCGACGAACCGCAGGACGCCTGGGACGCGATCAAGAAGTTTTACGAGCTGTAAGACGCTAGACTACCGCTTTTTGGGCCGGCGTCCTCCAGCATCCGTCAGGCTGTCCTTGAGCAGCCAGGCAGCGCGCGAACCGGCGCCCACCAGGGCGCCCGTGACCCAGAAGACGCCCGCAATCCCGATCAACGCGCCGGCCGAGCCAAACAGCATGGGCATGAGCACACTGGAGGCGTTGATCGCCATCAGCCGCAGCCCCAGCGCTTCCCCGTGGCGCGCCTCGGGCGTGATCTGATGCAGCATGATCATGGGCTGCACGGTGCCCAAGGTAAATCCCAGCAACACCGAACACACGCCCATGGCCAGCGCCGAGCGCGTGAATGGGTACGCCGTGAACAGCACGGCGGTGATCAGCATGGCGATTGCCAGCACGCGCCACTCCTGCAGGTGAGCCGCCACAAAAGGCATCAGCATGCGGATGAGCGCCGCAGCCACCGCAAAGGCTCCCAGTATGGAACCAATGACTGATGCGCTGATACCTCTTTCAAAGCCCAGCACCGGCACCACAAAGGTATGTACATCCCAGCAGGACGACAAAAACCAGTTCACCAACATCAACCGGCGAAACGTCGGCTCGCGCAACAGATCCCAGGATTTGGGCGGCGTGCCGCCGTTCGCGGCAACGACGGGTGGCAGCTCACGCGTTCGCCGGACTAAAAACCAGCTGGCGATGGGCAACACTGCCATGAAGAAAAAAGCGGCCCGGTAGCCTGAAAGGCTGCCAGGCGCTGCACCGGCATGGTCAATCAGCAGTCCGGCCGTGAAAGGCCCGAGAAAATTGGAGATCGCCGGACCAATCGACAGTCAGCTGAAAACCCGCCGGAGTTGCAGGAC
>MERZ01000054.1:14443-17216 GCA_001770785.1 Burkholderiales bacterium RIFCSPHIGHO2_12_FULL_61_11 | reverse complement strand
GCGCGCCCGACATGGCATTGCAGCGAAATGACGGCTGCGCCGGTCGCGCCGCCGGTGAGCAGCGCGGACAGACACAGCACCGGGAACACCGGAAAAGCCGCCGCCACACCCGCCCCCATCACGGCGGCCAGCACGCTGAAACTAACGGGCCGCTTCAGGCCATGCCGGTCGGCAAAACGGCCCGCTGGAAGCGCCAGAAATATCGACGCCAGGGCAAACAACGCCAGCAGCACGCCCACCCGCCGCCGGGCTGTAACCCTGACGAAGCGCCAGCAGTGGCGCGATCATGCGCGTGCCAGCCATGCAGGCGTTAAGAAAAATCTGCGCCAGGATCAGGCGGGCCAGTTCGCGGTTCAACTTTCGTCCGGGTCTTTGTCCAGGGGGATTAACCGGACCGAATCGATGTCAGGCAGCGCCTCAACATTGTGCAAGGCCTTCCCCATGACGCGGCTGCGCTGCTCGGCGCTGCTCAGGGTATTGAGCACGGTTTCGGTTTGCAATTTCACCTTGGTCAGCACGTCGCCGAACTTGCCAAATTCAGTCTTGACGGCACCCAGCACCTGCCACACCTCGCTGGAACGCTTTTCAAGCGCCAGCGTCCTGAAACCCATCTGCAGCGAGCTCAGCATGGCCAGCAGCGTAGTCGGTCCCGCCAGCGTGATGCGGTGGTCGCGCTGCAGGCTTTCCATCAATCCGGGCCGACGCAGCACTTCCGCGTACAAACCTTCCGTGGGCAAAAACAGAATGGCGAAGTCGGTGGTGTAAGGGGGCTCGATGTATTTTTCTGAGATCGATCTGGCCTCCAGCCGAATCCGAACCTCCAGCGCCTTGCCCGCCATTTCAGCGCCCGGCGCATCGGCGCGCTGCTGCGCATCGAGCAGGCGTTCGTAGTCTTCGTTGGGAAATTTCGCATCGATCGGCAGCCATAGCGGTTCACCCGAATCGGAGCGGCCCGGCAGCTTGATGGCGAAGTCCACCGGGTTTTTGCCGCCACGGCGCGTGACGACCTGCGCCGCGTACTGGTCCACCGTGAACACCTGTTCCAGCAGGGCCGACAACTGGGCTTCGCCAAAAATGCCGCGCGTTTTCACATTGGTCAACAAATGCTTGAGGTCGCCCACGCCCTGCGCCAGGGTCTGCATCTCACCCAAGCCCTTGTGCACCTGCTCGAGCCGGTCAGCAACCTGCTTGAAACTCTCGCCCAGCCGCGTCTCCAGAGTCGCGTGAAGTTTTTCGTCAACCGTCTTGCGCATTTCGTCGAGCTTGGCCGAATTGGTTTGCTGCAGTTGCGCCAGCTGCTGCTCCAGCGTTTCCCGCACCTCCACCATGCGGCGGGCATTGGATTCGCTGACCGATTGCAGTTGCGTGCTCAGGGTGTCGGACAGGGTTTTCTGCAGCAAGGTGAGCTGCTGCGAAAACGCATCAATCTGCACGTTTTGCGTGCGAATGGCCTCGGCGCTTTGCTGCATCAGCGTTTGCTGGAAGGTGGCAAAGGTGGTGGCCAGCTCCTGGCGGCTGCCACGCGAGTTGTCACTGATCTCGCGTCGCAATTCGCGCTCAAGCTTGTCATTGCCCGCGCCGATGCTGGCCAGCAACGCAGCACTTGCGTTGTCAGCCGGTTTGCGCACGAGCAGGAATAGAAGTAACAGCAGGTTGGCCAGCAGCACGGCCAGCACCAGCCAGAATTCGGTCTGAGACATGAAGGAATCGCTATTCAAGCGCCAATACCGAAGCGTTCAATGGCGTCAGCGGCTTTTTACCGCTGAAAAATGCGATCAGGTTGTCGGCCGCGAGATTGGCCATGGCCAGCCGCGTCGGCAGCGTGGCGCTGGCGATGTGCGGGGTCAAGACCACATTGGGCACGGTCAATAAATCAGGGTGAACCTTGGGTTCACCTTCAAATACGTCCAGCCCGGCGGCAGAAATTGTTTTGTTGCGAAGGGCTGCAGCCAGCGCGGCATCGTCGACAATGCCGCCGCGCGCGATATTGACCAGCGTGGCGCTCGGCTTCATCAGCGCCAGCTCAGCCGCGCCAATGGTGTGGTGAGACGCTGGCGAATAAGGCAGCACCAGCACCACATGGTCGGCGCTCTTAAGCAGCTCTTCCTTGCTGACATAGCGGGCCTTGCATTCAGCCTCGATTCCGGCATCCAGGCGGGAACGGTTGTGATAGATCACCTTCATGCCAAAGCCCAGCGCACCGCGTTTGGCAATGCCCTGCCCGATGCGACCCATGCCCAAAATGCCCAGCGTGCTGCCATGCACCTCGGCACCCGCAAACATGTCGTAGCGCCATTTGTTCCACTTGCCGGCCCGCAAATAGTGCTCGCTCTCGGTGATGCGGCGCGCCGTGGCCATCAGCAGGGCAAAGCCGAAGTCGGCGGTGGTTTCGGTCAGCACATCGGGCGCATTGGTGGCCAGCACACCGGCAGCCGTCATGGCATCAAGATCAAAATTGTTGTAGCCCACCGCCATGTTGGCGCATATCTTGAGCTTGGGGCAGGCGGCGAGCAATTGCGCGTCAATCCGTTCGCCGCCTGTGGTGAAAGCGCCCTCTTTGTCACGCATGCGCTCAGTCAGTTGCGCCTTGGACCAGTTCTCATCGTCCTGGTTGGCGTCAACCTTGAAGTGCTTTTCGAGACGGGCAATGACCTCGGGGAAGACGGCTCGGGCGACGAGGATTTTTGGTTTACTCATAAGAATATCTCCGTTTGAATTATTTGAACCAGATGAAGGTCATGAGGATGAACAGGGGAATCAGCACCCCGCCCGA
>MERZ01000054.1:11389-14429 GCA_001770785.1 Burkholderiales bacterium RIFCSPHIGHO2_12_FULL_61_11 | reverse complement strand
TCAGATTGGGCGCATTCCCGATATAGGAGTTGGCGCCCATGAAGACCGCGCCGGCCGATATGGCGGCCAGCGTGGGCGCCAGCGTCGTCATCAAAACCTTGGGATCACCACCCGCCGTGTTGAAGAACACCAGATAAGTCGGCGCATTGTCGAGGAAGGAACTGAGCACCCCGGTCGCCCAGAAATACATCGCCGGGTTGGCGGCGCCGTCCGGTCGGGTCACGGCCGCGACGACGGCACCGAACGGACCCTCGGTGCCTGCCTTGAGCATGGCAATGACCGGGATGATGGTCAAAAAGATGCCGGCAAACAGTTTGGCGACTTCCTGCATGGGACCCCATGAAAACTGGTTGTCCTCGTGGACTTTTGCTGTGGTGATTCGCAGCGAAATCAGCGTCACCGCGATCAGCCCCGCATCACGCACCAAACCCGGCAAGCCCACCTCGGTTCCCAGAACATGCATCACCAGCCCGGACTTCCAGAAACCGCTGATCAGCACCAGTGCCACGATGACAGCGAGCAGCCAGAAGTTCACCGCACCGTCAAACCCGATCCGCTGGGTGTCCGGCGTGGGATCGGTCGGCGTGACGCCCTCCCGGGTGTAATACCAGCGGTCCAGCAGATAAAAAATACCCAGCAGGCTGCACGCCAAAAACAGCGTTTCGGGAAAGATGTGCCCAGCGGTCCAGAAGAAATCGACGCCCTTCAAAAAGCCGAGAAACAGCGGCGGGTCTCCCAGCGGCGTGAGAGAACCGCCGGCATTGGACACGAGGAAAATAAAGAATACGACGATATGGGCATTGTGGGTGCGGTTGTCGTTGGCCGTGATCAGTGGCCGGATCATCAGCATGGACGCACCGGTGGTTCCCATGATGCTGGCAAGCACGGTGCCAATCGCCAAAATGGCGGTGTTCAGTAGCGGGCTTCCGTGCAGGTTGCCCCGAATGAAAATGCCACCGGCCACGGTGTAGAGCGCGGTAAGCAGGAGAATGAAGGGAATGTATTCCGCCAGCAGCGCATGCACGAAGCTGATGGAAGCGACGCCCGGACCATAAATCACGGCAAAGGGCAGCAGAAAAGCCAGCGCCCACGCGGCGGCCACCTTGCCGAAATGGTGATGCCAGAACCATGGCGTGAGCAGCGGCAGCAGGGCAATCGACAACAGGATGCCCGCGAAGGGAATGCCCCACAGGACCGACAGCTGGCTCCCATCCAGTTCAGCAGCCATTGACAGCCCGGGCCAAAGCAGCAACAGCCCCAGGGCAGTCGTCCAACGGAAAGCGTTCATTCTTATTGTCTCCAGAATCCGCGCGCGCACCGGCGTCGCACGCAGTGCGTCATTATCGGACCGGTGAATCATGCCGCGGTCGGGATGTCAAAAACCTGGCGCAAGTAGGCCAGGTACTTCTCGTCATCGCACATGTTTTTGGACGGCGTGTCCGACAGTTTGGCGACCGGCTGGCCATTGCAGCGCACCATCTTGATGACAATCTGCAGCGGCTCGTAACCCAGGTCGTTGGTCAGGTTGGTCCCGATGCCAAAAGCCAGATGGCAACGTCCCTTGAACTGCTGGTAAAGCGCGATGGTTCTGGGAACCGTGAGCGCGTCACTGAATATCAGCGTCTTGGTTTTGGGGTCAACCCGGTTCTTCATGTAGTGCGCGAGCATGCGCTCGCCCCACTGAAACGGGTCGCCGCTGTCGTGACGGGTGCCGTCAAACAGTTTGCAAAAATACAGGTCGAAGTCACGCAGGAAGGCGCTCATGCCATAGACATCGGACAAGGCGATACCCAGATCGCCGCGGTATTCCCTGGCCCACGATTCCAGGCCAAACACCTGGCTGTCACGCAATCGCGGCCCGAGCGCCTGACACGCCTGCAGGTACTCGTGCGCCAGGGTGCCCAGCGGCGTCAAGCCCAGCCTCATGGCAAACAGCACATTACTGGTCCCGGCGAGCTGCCCCGAGTGACCCGTGCCCAAGCGCGAAGCCAAAGTGCACAGCACTTCTTCATGCCAGGCCTTGCCAAAACGCCGGCGCGTGCCGTAATCGGCAATTCTGAGCTGGCGCAGACCCCTGGCCTGCAACTGCCCGATCTTCGTGTCGAGACGATCACGTCCCTCGGCGATGTCAGGTTGCCTTTGCGTGTTGCGAAAGTAGACCTCATTGATGATGGCCAGCACCGGGATTTCAAACAGGATGGTGTGCAGCCAGGGACCCTTGATGGAAACATCAATCTCGCCCGAAGGCAGGGCCGTGACGCTCACATATTTTTCATTGAGCCGGAACAGCCCCAGAAAATCGACAAAGTCGCTCTTGATGAAACGCATGGCCTTCAGGTAAGCCAGCTCGTCATCCTGAAAATTCAAATGGCACAGTCCGCGGATTTCCTCGCGAATCTCGCTCACGTAGGGGGCAAGGTCGGTGACGCCGGGCGCACCCGGATTGCGGCACTTGAACCGGTACTCCACCTCGGCACCGGGAAACTGGTGCAACGCCACCTGCATCATGGTGAATTTGTAAAGATCGGTATCGAGCAGGCTGGTGATGATCATGGAGAACACTTAGGGCGCCGCAGTGCGGTGGTGGTTGGTCAGGTGCTCAGCCCCGCTACTGGCAGCGGGTACGGCTTCAACTCAGGTGCCGAGAAAATCCACTTCAAACAGCAAGGTTGCATTGGGAGGAATCAAGCCACCCGCGCCGCGCGCGCCATAGCCGAGTTCCGCCGGGATGATCAGGCGACGGGTACCGCCTACCGACATGCCCTGCACGCCCTCGTCCCAGCCGCGAATGACTTCGCCCGCGCCCAGCGAAAACTGGAAAGGCTGGCCGCGGTCCTTGCTGGAGTCGAACTTGGCGCCCTGCACGCCGTCGTTGTAGAGCCAGCCGGTGTAATGCACCTTCACATGTTGGCCGGCCTTGGCAATGGCACCGGTGCCCAGCACGGTATCTTCGTATTGCAGTCCTGATGGCGTAGTGGTGGTCATGGCAATGTCCTTTTTGAAAAAAAAATCAACAACGAAGTAAAAGAAAAGGCCCAAA
>MERZ01000054.1:9994-11369 GCA_001770785.1 Burkholderiales bacterium RIFCSPHIGHO2_12_FULL_61_11 | reverse complement strand
GACTTTACCCGCAACCAGCAGCAAAACCCGATCCGCACGGGCCGCGAACAGGCGATTTTGCTCTGCGACCAACAGGGCCAGGCCTTCTCGCTTGAGCGCCAGCAAAGCATCGCGGATGGCTTCGACCAGCACCGGCGCGATGCCTTCACAGGGTTCATCAAGCAGCAAAATTCGCGGAGCTGTCATCAGGGTGCGGGCGATGGCCAGCATTTGCTGCTCGCCACCGCTCATCTGCGCGGCGGGCCGCTGGAGCAGGATCTTGAGCGCCGGAAACAGCTGGAGCACCCGAGCCTCCTGATCCCGCGCATCACGGCCTGCCGCGACCTGCAGGTTCTCGCGCACTGTCAGGCCGGTGAACAGCCGGCGGTCTTCGGCGACGTAGCCCAGACCGGCTTGCGCGCGCCGATGCGTTTCCCAGCGCTGAATGTCAACCCGACCAGCGTCGGTTTGGCTGGCTTGATAAAGGATGCGGCCTTCGCTTTGCACCTCCAGTCCCATCAAGGCCTTGAGCAGCGTGGATTTGCCGGCGCCGTTGAGACCCTGCAGCACGACCAGCTCGCCCGTCCTGACCTGCAGCGACACCTCAAACAGCGCCTGCGCCGGGCCATAAAAGGCGTTGAGCTTTTGCACCTCAAGCACGATCAGCCCCATCAATGGGTCGGTCACCCAGATACAGCCTGCGCACGATGCTGTCGCGGGAAATTTCGTCGAACGAGCCCTGCGCAGCCAGCCGGCCTTCAATCAGCACCAGCACGCGATCGGCCAGGCCCGCCACGGCATCCATGTTGTGCTCGGTGTAGAGCACGGCCATGCCCTGCCCCGCGAGGCGCTTGACCAGTTGCATCAGGCTGACGCGCTCGGGCTCGGCCAGACCCGCCGCAGGTTCATCGAGAAGCAGCAACTGCGGTCTGGCCGCCAGCGCCACGGCCAGTTCCAGCCGTTTTTTGGCACCATAAGGCAGACTCAGCGCATTCTGGTTGGCCAGCGCCTTCAGGCCGGTTTGTTCAAGCAGCGCACAGGCCGACTCGCGGAACTGTCCATCCAGATTCTTCAAAGCCGAAATCGCCCTTGGACCAAGCCGGGCCTTTGTGGCCAGTTGCACATTTTGTAGCACCGTCAGCGCCTCAAAAACTTGCGCCACCTGAAACGTGCGCGCCACGCCGTGCCGCAAACGCGCTGCCGGGGCGAGCCTGTCCAGCAGCTGAGCATTCCAGATGATGTGGCCATGGGTCGGTCGATATTGGCCGGCGATGCAGGCAAAGCAGGTGGATTTTCCCGCGCCGTTGGGCCCGATCAGCGCGACGCACTCCCCCTTTGACACCTCAAAGCTCACGCCATCGACGGCCCGGATACCGCCAAAGTGCTTGACCAGCTG
>MERZ01000054.1:408-9978 GCA_001770785.1 Burkholderiales bacterium RIFCSPHIGHO2_12_FULL_61_11 | reverse complement strand
TGGCATAGCTCAGCAGCATGCTGCCCACCACGGCGCCCCAGAGTTGATGCACCCCCCCGAGCAAGACCACCAGCAAGGCATCCACCGATGTTGAAACCGAGGCCAGCGATGGAAACACGGCGCCCTTGTGCGCGGCGAAAAGTCCGCCAGCCAGGCCCGCCAGCACCGCACTTTCAACAAAGATTCGGTAGTTGAGCCACGCCACCGGCAAGCCGGATGCGGCAGCGCGCAAGGGCGCATCACGCCCGGCCTGCAGCGCCGCGCCCATGACAGAGCGGCCAAGATGTCGCAGCGCCAGCACCGCAATCAGCGCCAGCGCTACCAGCAGCGCATAAAAAAGCGGCCGGCCCTCATCGCCGACCAGTGCCAGGCCAATCAGGCCGTTGTCACCGCCTGTGAGGCTGACCCACTGGCTGGCGCTGGCCCAGATCACCTGCGCCAGCGCCAGCGACAGCATGGCCAGATACACGCCGCTGCTGCGCACCACCGCCGCACCGAACACTGCAGCCACCGCCAGCGCCGCGCCGCAGCCGGCCGCCAGCGCCAGCGGCAGCGACGCGCCCCAAAGACCGTGCGACAGCGCGGCACCATAGCCCCCCAGCGCAAAAAAAGCCGCATGACCAAAACTGACCAGGCCGCCCAGCGCCATCATGGCTTGCAGGCTGATGCCAAAGATCATCAAGATCAGCGCATCGGCCGCCAAGGCTTGCCAATAAGGCCCGCCCGCCCAGGCCAGCGAGGCCAGCAGCACAAAAGCCGTGGCAATGGCCAAGGTCCAGAGCCAGCCGAGACGAAGACCACGAAACTTCTGCGCCGCCTCGCGTACGCCGCCACTGGTTTCATGCGACGAAGTCGACAAACCGTTGATCCCCTGGGGTCGAAACACCAAGACCACCGCCATGGTCAAAAACACAATGACCAGCGTAGCCTGCGGAAGCATCACAATGCCAAAGGCATGAACCAGACCGATCAGCAAAGCTGCCGCAAATGCGCCGCCTATGCTGCCCAAGCCGCCTGTGACGACGACCACGAAAGTCTCCACAATCACGTTCATGTCCATCTGCAGATTCGCCGGCTCGCGCGGCAAGACCAAAGCGCCGCCCAGCCCCGCCAGCGCGCAGCCGAGCACCACCGCGCCCAGCATCAGCGGCTTGGGATTCACGCCCAGCGCTGCCAGCATGGCGCGGTCTTGCGTGGCGGCGCGCAGGCGCTGGCCAAACAGCGAGCGCCGCAGCAACCCATGCAGGCCCAGCCAGACCAGCGGTGCGAGCGAAATCATTGCCAGCTGGTAGGTGGGGAAAAACTCATCTCCGATTTGCACTGCGCCTTTGAGCCCCGGAAAACGCGGCGCAAACACCTCGTCCGGACCAAAGCCCCACTGCATCGCGTCATGCAGCGCCAGACTCAAGCCGAAGGTTGCCACCAGTTGGTACAACTCAGGCGCTCCGGCCATTCGTCTTAACAAGAAAAATTCGGCTATAGCTCCTGCCAGTCCAGCGCAGGCAGCTCCTAAAAGCATGGCAACAAGATACAGCGGTGCGCTTTCTCCCCAGGCCGGAAACCAGTCGGTGACCCAGTGCGCCGTGAACAGCGCGCCCAGCATAAAAAAACTGCCATGCGCAAAATTGACAATGCGCGTCACGCCGAAGATCAGCGTCAGCCCCGCGGCCATCAGGAACAGCGTGGTGGCGTAAGACAGCCCGCCGAGCAGCTGAACCATGGAAAAAGGCATGCGGTCAATCCCGCATGACAGGGCTCAGTCCAGCCACTGGGTGAATTCGCCCACGCTGACACGCGGCGTGCGCAAAGTATTCACCGGCGCCGTTTCATCGGCAAAGCCGAGGCACATGCCGCAAACCAGCATCTCCTGCGCACTGGCACCGATATGCGGCAGGACGATACTGGAAAAACGATTCCACGACTGCTGCGGGCAGGTGTGCAGACCACGGGCACGCGCAGCCACCATGATGTTTTGCAGGAACATGCCATAGTCGAGAAGCGAGCCCCGCCCCATGATTCGGTCAACCGTGAACATCAAGCCTACCGGCGCGTCGAAAAACCGGTAGTTGCGCTGATGCTGCAAGTGCATCTTGTCCTTGTCGCCCTTGACAATGCCGAGCAGCCCATACAGGCTCCAGCCATTTTCGCGCCGCCGGTCAATATAGGGCGACACCCATTTCTCCGGGTAGTAGTCGTACTCTTCCTTGTACTGCTCGGCCAGCGCGGGGTTGGCGCGCAGGGCGTCATGCGCCTGGCAGACCTTGTCCATCAGACGGTCCTTGCTGGCGCCCTGCAGCACATAGACTTTCCACGGCTGGGTGTTGGTGCCTGAAGGTGCGCGGCTGGCGACTTCCAGCAGGCGGGCGATGGTGGGTCGCGGCACCGGCGTTGGCAGAAACTGGCGTATCGACTGACGGCTCTCGATGGCCTGGTCAACCGGGTTGGGAGCCTCGCTGACAGCGAGGTCATCGGCAGATAAATCAGCAAGCGCTTGGGTCACAGCAGGGATCACTTTAAGGTCTCCAGTACACAGAGTAATTGAGTCGGCAAGGCAACCGGTCGGCGAGAGCTGCGGTCTACGTAGACATGCACAAAATGGCCTTTGGCAGCGCAGGGCTGGTTTTCATCGCCAGGGAAAAGCGCCACCTCATAGCGTACGCTGGACGCGCCAATACGCGCCACGCGAACACCCGCTACCACTGGCTCCGGGAACGCCAGCGGTGCAAAGTAGTTGCATTGCGTTTCGACCACCAGGCCAATCACGCGGCCAGAATGAATATCCAGGGCACCCCGCTCGATCAGCAAACCGTTGACTGCCGTGTCAAACCAGCTGTAGTAAACAACATTGTTGATGTGGCCATACAGGTCGTTGTCCATCCACCGGGTTTGCATGGCACGAAAGGCCCGAAAATCTTGACGCATCAATGGCTTGGGACGTTCTGATCGTTGTCTATCCAGCTCATTTTTCATGCACTCATCCATTGATGTTCTTGAGGGTCCATGGCTCGGCGCTGCGAGCTGCACCGAAGCCTTGACCCAAACAAAACGTGTTCAGGCTCCGGATTGCGCAGAAACCATGGCACGGCACCCACTCTGCCTCAGACAGTATTTTCCAATTCAGGCATGAGTCTGAAGCGAAGCTGATTTAGCCTCCATCGTCGTACCGGCTGACCGGGTTGAAAGTGGCAGTGTAAACGGCTGTGAATTTGCCTTCTTGAATTCATTTTTACAGGGCCCCTGCCAAGGCCGGCCGCAGGCCCCCCACAACGTGAAGACGCCTCTGGAGTGTTTGGCACAGCTTGGCAAGAAATTTCCAAGAGTGGGGTTCGGTCGGCGTCAACACCGCGGTCAGAAAGCACATGGGCTACAGTCACATCCGCCAAAGCATGCCAAGCCCATCAATGATTTTTTCGAGCAGACCTTAACCAAGGCCGCATTGTTCGCAGGTTCAGGGCAAGGACGGACACCGTGCAAAGAAACTACCCACTGAGATACAAGTTCTGCATCGAATTCAAATTTTCTTTAAGTAAGACACCATGAGCAAAGAAAAAGATGGACAACACGGTGTTCAGTCGCTGGAAATCGGTATCCGTATCCTGCGGGCGATCGTTAACGGTCATCGTTCAATGATGCTCATGGATATTGCCGCGGCCACCGACATGCCGGCATCCAAGGTGCATCGCTACCTGGTCAGTTTTGTCCGTTCTGGTCTCGTTGATCGGGATCCTATGACGTCACGCTACGATCTTGGGTCGTTTGCCTTGACGCTTGGCCTCGTTGCAGTGGACCGCCTCGACCGCATCAAGCTGGGCCTGTCAGCCATCAGCGAATTGCGCGACGAGATCAATGAAACCACGGCGCTGGCAGTATGGAGCGACAACGGGCCGGTCATTGTCCGCTCGGAGCGACCGAGGCGCCCGATCACCGTCAACGTCGTGACGGGGTCGGCACTTGACATTCTGACATCGGCCAGCGGTCGCGTCTTTGCGGCCTGGCTGCCAAAATCCACGGTGGATCCGATGATCAGCCGCGCATTGACGGTACCAGCGCTGTCGGCTGGAATGCAGTCGGCGGCGGCAGTCGATGCGATGCTTGCCAACGTCCGCCAACAAGGGGTGGCGGCAGTGGTCGACTATCACTTGGTGCCTGGGGTGGCCGCAGTGGCCGCGCCGGTCTTCAACTTCAATAATGAAATCACTCTCACGGTACTGGTTATCGGCGTCAAAAGCATGATCGATGTGTCCCCGGATGGACCTGTTGTCACCGCTTTGAAGCGATCGGCCCAGGCGCTTTCGCTTCGCCTGGGCTCTTCGGGCGGTGCCGACTAGTTGTTAATAGACCCAAATTTCAGCCAGTTGAGCTCTTTGATACCGAAATTTCAGCGAGGCAATTTTTTACATATTTTTATTGACAGAACTAGTTCCATATTCCAGAATCATTGCCAATGAGTTGGAAAAAAACCTCTTTCCGACTTCAAGAAAATCAAGTCAAGTCTCTATACATGGTGCATCAGGTCGAAGGCGATCTGGAAAAGATCTTCGCCATGTTCCCACTCCACAAGGAAAAGCGCCATCTACCGGCGGGCACTTTGCCGGGTGGTCAGCAGCAGATGCTGGCAATCGGCCGGACCCTGATGGGCGACCCCGCATACTGCTGCTCGATGAGCCCTCCATGGGCCTGGCGCCGCGGCTGGTCGAAGAGGTATGCAAGGTCGTCAAACCCTCGAAGCCCAGGGCATGACGATCTTGCTGGTGAAACAAAACGCGTTTGCCGCGCTGGCCTTTGCCGACCGCTGCCATGAGCTGGAAACTGGCACGATAACTCTCACCGGCGCTGGCAAGGAACTCATCAGCAATGAACAAGTACGCGACGCGTACCTAATCGATTTTTTAAGGACAACAATGATGAGTAAGAAGTTCGCATCCCAAGCCGACCTCGCGGTCAAAAAAACCACTTTCGCACAGCTCTCCGAACACTGCTGGGCCTACACCGCCGAGGGCGACCCCAACACCGGCGTGATCATCGGCGACGATGCCGTGCTGATCTGCGATGCGCTGGCCACCCCGGTCATGGCGCAGAGCTTGATTGCCGAGATTCGCAAGGTGTCTGACAAGCCCATCAAATACGTGGTGCTCTCGCACTACCACGCGGTCCGCGTTCTGGGCGCCTCGGGCTACAAGGCGGCCGGCCTGCAGGAAATCATCGCCAGCCAAGGCACCTACGAGATGATTGTCGAGCGCGGCGCGCAAGACATGCAGTCCGAATACGAGCGATTCCCTCGCCTGTTTGATGCCTTCGATTCCGTCCCCGGCCTGACGTGGCCAACGCTGGTCTTCAAGGACGAGATGACGCTGTGGATGGGCAAGCTCGAAGTGAAGATCATGCACATGGGCCCCGGCCATACCAAGGGCGATACCATCGTCTGGGTGCCCTCCGAAAAGGTGCTGTTCTCGGGCGACCTGATCGAAGCGGATGCCGCCTGCTACACCGGCGACGCGCAGTTGGAAGAATGGCCAGCGACGCTGGATGCACTGGCGGCGCTAAAACCTGAAAAACTGGTGCCTGGTCGCGGCCCGGCGCTCGACACCCCCGAGCGCGTTCAGGCTGGCCTGGCCTACACCCGTGATTTCGTCAGCACACTGCTCAACTCTGCCAGGCAAGCGGTGGCCCAAGGCATGAACCTGAAGCAAGCCATGGCCCACGCCCGCAAAGCGATGGACCCGAAGTTTGGCCAGGTTTTCATTTACGAACACTGCCTGCCTTTTGACGTGACCCGCGCGGTGGACGAGGCCAGTGGCATCAAGCATCCGCGCATCTGGACTGCTGAGCGCGACCAGGAAATGTGGCACGGCCTGCAGGCCGCCGACTAGGTTTACTCGTGCCGGCAACTCTCGGAAAGAACATCATGCAAGTACAGAAAATCCATCACGTCGCCTACCGCTGCAAGGATGCCAAGGAAACCGTGGAGTGGTACCAGAAGTACCTCAACATGAAATTCATTTTGGCCATTGCCGAAAATGAAGTTCCCTCCACCAAAGAGCCCGACCCCTACATGCACGTCTTTTTGGACGCCGGTAACGGCAACGTGCTCGCCTTCTTCGAACTGCCGACCAAGCCGCCGATGGGCCGCGACGCCAACACACCGGTGTGGACCCAGCACCTGGCCTTGCAAGTCGAATCCGTCGAGGTCCTGCTGCAAGCCAAGGCCAAAATGCAAGCCGACGGCATTGAAGTGGTCGGCCCGACCGATCACACCATCTTTAAGTCGATCTACTTCTTCGACCCGAGCGGCCACCGCCTGGAACTGTGCGCTAATACCGGCACGCCGCAGATGGCCAGGATGCTGGACGAGGTGAAATGGGACATGCTCAACGAGTGGGCCATCACAAAAAAGGCGCCGCAACACGCGCGCTGGATGCATGACGGCAGCTACGCCGGGGAATAACTGCCAATGAAACTTGCCACCCTGAAAAAAGGCGGCCGCGACGGCACGCTGGTCGTGGTCAAGCGGGCCATGACACACTGCCAAGCGGTGCCCGCCATTGTTCGCACCACGCTGCAGCAAGGCTGGAAGTTTGGCGACACCGTGCGCATCGAAATGTTTGACCGGCAGCGCGCGTCGATCTCTACCATCGAACAACAGGTGCAGCCTTGCACCAGCTAACCCGATGAAACGGGCGAACCGCTTACCGGCTAAATCCATCACCCATTTATTTTCAGGACACGCTCATGACTCATCCCCTGTTTGAAAAACACCGCGCCAAGCTCGAGGCCGCCCTGGGTGCCATCCATACCCGTGGCTACTGGGCGGCCTACAACGAAATGCCCAGCCCCAAAACCTACGGCGAAAGCGCGCCCGACGATGGCAAACGCGCTTTTCAAGCGCATCTGGGGCAAGCATTCGAGATCGACCAGCCAGGGTCAACCGGCTGGCACGGCGGCGAACAATCCCCCTACGGGATTGACCTCAATGTGCGCTATCCGGTGTGCGACGTGCAGGCGCTGATCGATGCGGGTCAAAGCGCCATGCCAGGCTGGCAGGCCGTGGGCTGCGAAGGGCGCACCGGTATCTGCATTGAAATACTGGACCGCTTGAACCAACAGAGCTTCGAGCTGGCGCATGCCGTGATGATGACCACCGGTCAGGGCTGGATGATGGCGTTTCAGGCAGGTGCCCCCCACGCACAAGATCGCGGCCTGGAAGCAGTCACGTATGCGTACCGCGAACAAAGCTTCGTGCCGCCCGAGGCAACATGGGAAAAGCCGCAGGGCAAGAATCCGCCGCTAGTGATGAAGAAGCACTTTGAGCTGGTCGGGCGCGGCGTGGCCGTCGTGGTCGGTTGCGGCACGTTCCCGACCTGGAACACTTATCCCGGCCTGTTTGCGGCGCTTGCCACCGGCAATGCCGTGATCGTCAAGCCGCATGAGAACGCAATTTTGCCAGCGGCCATCACCGTTCGCACCATTCGCGCCGTGCTGGCTGAAAATGGCATTGACTCCAACCTGGTCACCTTGTGCGTGCCAGCGCTGCGCGAAACCACGCAAGCGTTGGTCACTCACCTGGCGGTTAAATCCATCGACTTCACTGGCGGCAACGTGTTTGGCCAGTGGCTGATCGACCACTGCCGCCAGGCGCAGGTGTATGCCGAACTGGCGGGTGTGAACAACATCGTCATCGACTCCACCGATGCCTACCAGCCCATGCTGCGCAACCTGGCGTTCACGCTGTCTCTTTATTCCGGGCAGATGTGCACCACCTCGCAAGCCCTGTTCCTACCGGCCGGTGGCATTGACACCGAAGAGGGTCACAAGTCCTACGACGCGGTCTGCGCGGACCTGGCAACTGCCGTGGATGGATTGCTGGCCAAGCCGGAAGTCGCCCTGGCGGTGCTTGGGGCCGTGCAATCCGCGGAAACAATGGCCCGGATCACGCTGGCCGAAAGCGGTGCGCTGGGCCGGCTGCTGCTGGCCTCCAGAAAAATCGACAACCCCGAGTTTCCCAAGGCCCGGGTACGCACCCCGGTGCTGCTGGCCTGCGATGCGGCTGATGAAGCTGCTTACATGCAAGAGCGTTTTGGGCCGATCACCTTTGTGGTGAAGGTGGCCGATACGGCCGCTGCCATCGCCCTGTCGGAGCGCGTGATTGCCACCCATGGCGCGTTGACCGCCGGCATTTACTCGACCAGGCCAGAAGTGATCGAGGCCATGACGAGCGCCACATGGCGTTCCAAGGTGGCCTTGTCGATCAACCTGACCGATGGCGTGTTTGTCAATCAATCCGCCGCTTTTTCGGACTACCACGGCAGCGGCGGCAACCCGGCGGCCAATGCGTCTTACTCGGATTCGGCTTTTGTGGCCAACCGCTTTCGCGTGATCCAGCGCCGCCATCACGTTTAAGAAGTGGCCATGACTTATCAAAACATTCTCTTTGCGGTGCAGGCCGGCATTGCCCGCCTGACACTCAATCGCCCCGACAAGATGAACAGCTTCAACACGGCCATGCACGCCGAGTTGCGTGATGCGCTGGATCAGGTTCAGGCAGACCCATCGATCCGCGTGCTGGTGCTCACCGGCGCGGGCCGCGGTTTTTGTGCCGGGCAGGATTTGTCAGATCCGCAGATGCAGTTCGTTCCCGGTGAAACACCCCCCGACATGGGCAATGTGGTCGAAAGCGGCTACAAGCCGCTGATTTTGCAACTGCAGAATTTGCGCGTGCCAACCCTCGCTGCGGTCAATGGCGTGGCAGCCGGCGCCGGCTCCAGTCTGGCGCTGGCCTGTGACCTTGTGCTTGCCTGCAAGTCAGCCTCATTTATTCAGTCCTTCGCCAAGGTGGGCCTGCTTCCTGACACCGGAGGCACCTGGTTCTTGCCGCAACGCGTCGGCATGGCACGCGCCATGGGCCTGGCCCTGCTGGCAGACAAGCTTCCAGCTGAAAAGGCCGCTGAATGGGGTCTGATCTGGGCCGCAGTTGAAGACACAGAGTTTCTGGACAAGGTCAATGCCCTGGCCGCGCGACTTGCTGCCGCCCCCACCCAGGCACTGGTGCGAACCCGTCAAGCCATGCACGCGGCACCCGGCCACACGCTGGAGCAGCAGTTGTCCATGGAGGCCGGTTTCATGCGCGAATTGGGTTGGCGTGCCGATTTCACTGAGGGCGTCGCCGCCTTCGTGGAAAAACGCGCACCGAAATTCACCGGAGCCTAATGGTGTTGCTGGCACTTCCACCGCCTGCGGCCGACACGGTTGGGCTTGCAAAAACAGGCGAGGTTCCGGCCGACCCAAGGCAGGCTTATGGTGAAGACCGTTACCGCATGTCACCCCTGATTCAACACCCTATTTTTGCCGGAAAGGCATTTCATGACTGAACAACATGCCAACCCGCAGGCACTGGCCGAAGAAGTCAGTGCGGCCATGTGGCCTCGCGACCGCGCCTCTCAAGCCCTGGGCATGGAAATTGTCAGCGTCAAACCGGGCTGCGCCATGGTCTCGATGCCGGTGCGCGCCGACATGCTCAATGGTCACCAAATTTGTCATGGTGGCTTTATCTTTACCCTGGCCGACAGCGCGTTT
>MERZ01000054.1:0-370 GCA_001770785.1 Burkholderiales bacterium RIFCSPHIGHO2_12_FULL_61_11 | reverse complement strand
CGGCCTGTCATGTCGATTTTCTGGCCCCGGCCAGGGAAGGCGACATTCTGGAGGCCGAGGCCATCGAGCGCTCGCTCTCAGGCCGCACCGGCGTTTATGACGTGACCGTGCGCTCACGCGGCGGCAAGACCATTGCATTGTTTCGGGGCAAGAGCTATCGTCTCAACGGCGAAGTGATTGCTGGCCTGCAGCAGACCCCCTTAATCCAATAAGCAAGAGGAGACCGTCGTGACTGCAAAAGAACCCATGCCTGGCGATCTTGAGGCCATTGAAACGGCCAGCCGCGACGAAATTGCCGCGCTGCAACTGGAGCGCCTGAAATGGTCCGTCACGCACACCTACAACAACGTCGCGCACTTCAAAGAGAAAT